>NZ_JBHVSY010000022.1:0-152237 GCF_042884935.1 Streptomyces sp. NPDC058092 | reverse complement strand
CACCACCGCGCCGCCGCCCTCAACCTCCGCCGACTGATCACCCTCAAACTCACCCGCACCAACAACACCTGGCATCTCGCCCCGGCCACCGCATAGCAAAAGGGGCCGTCCGGCCTACGGCCGGACAACCTCTCGACAAGATTTTCAGCGGTCTTCTAGGCGTACGTTCTCCGCTCCGTGGACTTCGCTGAGGATGCGCATGACGCTCCAGACCCGGCCCCAGTCGGTGTCGATTCTTGTGGCACTGGCCACGAGTTGGACACGCATGGGGAACTACGAAGCTGCTCGTAGGCGGATTGTCAACAAGATCACCCGTGTCCGCCTGGAGCTTCGCGTGCTGTCTGCCCGTCGTCGATGGAATTGGAAGCCTCAGGGGTGCCCGGAGTGAGGGCGTACGCGGCTTCGCCGGGGCCGCGGCCATGTTCCGGGCGTGGTCTACGGCACCTGGGCCAACTACTTCCCGGCACGCTCTCACCCACCCGCCCACAGCTTCGCCGGAATGCCTCTGGCCTGGTGTTCTCATGGATCCTGCATAGGCTGCGGAGATCTGCCGAACACCATGGGAGGGGTCTTCGTGAGTGGGAAGAGAATGGGGTACGACGCTGTCAGGATCGAGGCGCTGGAGGGGCGGGAAGCCGTTCGGAAACGGCCCGGTATGTGGGTTGGCTCGACGAGCGAACACGGGCTGCACGAGTTGGTGCTCCAGGTCGTGGGCTGGTCCGTGAACCGTGTCCTGGCCGGCCGCGAAGGCGGCTCCGTCGATGTCACGCTGACCCACGACGGCGGCGTGCGGGTCGCCGACAATGGGCCTGGGGGTCCCTTCGCGGCCGACGGGGACACCGGCGGCCGCGGTCTCGAAGCCCTGCTGACCGGTATGTCCGCCGCCGAGCGCGGTGGTCGGCACATCGCGCACGTGAGCCATGGCGGCCATGCGGGGCTCTTCGTAGCCAACGCCCTGTCGAGCAGACTGACGGCCGAGGTGCAGCGCGGGGGGACCTGCCGGGTCCAGGAGTACGCGCGCGGTGTCGCGGCCGCCCAGCCCGCCGCCACGGGGCCGATGGCCGGAAGCAAGACGATCATTGCCTTCTGGCCCGACACCGAGGTCTTCGAAACGACGTGGTGCTCGTTCGCCGTGCTGGCGGAGCGTTTCCGGCAGGTGGCCTTCCTCAACCGGGGCCTGGGGATCTCGCTGACCGACGAACGCCCGGCGGGCGGGGCCCGGGCGGTGAGCTTCCGGTTTCCGGACGGCGTGCGGGACTTCGTGGCCGCCCTCGACGCGGAAACGGGGGCCGCCCTCCATCCGGACGTCATCGGCTTCGAGCACGAGGATCCGCGTATGGCGGGGACGGTGGAGGTGGCCTTGCTGTGGAGCGGCTCCTGCCGGGAGCGAATACGCAGCTTCGCCAACAGCCGGGCCACTCGCCAGGGCGGCACGCACGTGGACGGCTTCCGAGACGGAGTGGCGGCGGCGGTCACCGCGTACGCGCGTGAACGAGGGCTGCTGACGGGGGACAACGCTCCCTGGGCCGACCGGATCAACGATGGCCTCACGGCAGTCGTGTCGGTGAAACTCGAACACCCCGAATACCTCGGCGCCACGCACGAGCTGCTGGGCAACACCGACGTACGCGGCTGTGTCGGGGAGGCTGTCCGCGAACACCTCGGCAGCTGGCTCAAGGAGCAGCCGAAGCACGCCGCACAGGTCGTCGACCGAATCCTCCGGAACACTCACCAGGACTGAACAGCCCGCAGAGCCATGCGAAGCGGCGCGGACGCCCGGCGGGGGCGCCGGCAGGGCACTGCTGACCGGGCCCTCGCACTTCTCGGGGATCAGGGTCATGGACCGGGAGTCGCCAGGGGCGATGACGATCCTGTTCCGCTACAGCGCTAAGTCACAAAAGGTGTGACTAAGAGCTCGCGCAGATAGGCGGTGTGGGCAGCCCCGGCAACAAGGTGGGAACAGGTCCCGGTGATCATGGAGCTGCGACGCTCTGTGACCACTGGGGAGATCTGTGCCCGTCCTTCCATCATGGCTGACCGACCCGCTCTGGGATCAATTCGCGGCACTGCTGCCCAAGCGCCCTGCGGTCGATCCGGCCCACCCGCTGGGTTGCCACCGCCGCCGTATCAGCGACCGGATCGTGTTCGACAAGCTGCTCCAGCTCCTGCGGTTTGGCTGCTCCTACCAGGCGGTCTCCGACACGACCTGCTCGGCGACCACGATCCGCAACCGCCGCAACGAGTGGATCCGGCTCGGCGTCTTCGCCCGACTCAAACAGATCGCGCACGTCTGGCAGAACGCCTTCCACCGGCTCCGATCGGCGGTGAGGCATGCTTCACCGAGCCCGGCGGCGTCGGCGGGGCGGAGCCTGGAGCCCCGCCGAGCCGGGCGGGCCTTTGGTGTCAGCGGCCGTGTTGTTGAGGCCGGATGAGGAGCAGGGCGATGTCGTCGTTGCGGGGGGCGGACCGTTGGGCGTGGTGGATGAGGGTGTCGGCGAGGGCGTCCAGGGTCTGGCCCTGGGCCTGTGCGAGCTGGGCGGCGAGGTCGGCGGTGGCGTCCTCGATGTCGATGCCGGGGGTTTCGACGAGTCCATCGGTGTACAGGGCAAGCACGGCCCCGGGCGGTAGGGGGATGTCGGTCTCCGGGTAGTCGGCCGCGGGGTCAATGCCGAGCAGGAGCCCAGGCGTCAGCGGAAGGATCTCAGTGTGTAGGTCGGGGTGGCGCAGGAGTGGGGGTGGGTGGCCGGCGGTGGCCAGGCAGGCGCGGTGGCGTGCCAGGTCGAGCTGGGCGTAGAGGCAGCTGGTGAACAGGCCGGGGTCGAGGTCGGTGAGCAGGCGGTTGGTGCGGGCGAGGACTTGGCCGGGCGATGCGCCGGCGGTGGCGTGGACGGCGGTGCGGACCTGCCCCATGAGGGCGGCGGCGTTCACGTTGTGGCCTTGGACGTCGCCGATTGCTGCGGCGGCGAGGTCGGTGTCGAGATGAATGAGGTCGTAGAAGTCGCCGCCGACGTCGATGCCGTGAGCGGTGGGGAGGTAGCGGGTGGCCACGTCCAGGCCGGGGACGCGGGGCAGTGCTTGGGGCAGCAGGCTGGCTTGCAAGCTGTGGGCGAGAGCCTGATTGGTGTCGTAGAGGCGGGCGCGGTCCAGGGCCTGGGCGATCAGCCCGGCGGTCGCGGTGAGGACAGCTCGTTCCTCGGGCGTGAAGGGATGCGGCCGGTCGTACGCGAGGACCAGCGAGCCGACGGGGCGGCCGGAGGTGATCAGGGGCAGGAAGGCCCAGGCGGCCTTGCCGTCCTGCAGGACGGCGGGGGGATGAGCGCGCTTGAGGTCCGCGAAGGTGGCGTAGAAGCTGGGGACGCCGCTGGTCAGGACACGCACGGCAGGGGTGTCCGAGGCCAGGGGGGTGCCGTCGAAGCGGTCCATGAGTTCGGCGGTGTAGCCGCGGTAACCGATGATCCGCAGCCGGCCCTCCTCGGCGATCATCAGGGCGAGGGCTTGGGCCTCGAAGGCGGTCGGGATCAGGTCATCGATCCGGGCGATCACGTCCATGACCCCGACGGCCTCGGTCAGCGTGGCGGCGAGGTGCATCAGGTGGTGGTGGGCGGTCGACCGGCCCGGTGCGGCCGGCGGTGCGGGGTGCAGAACCTCTGACGTCTCCGAGGCAGGGGGCGGGGAGGCCGGGGCGATCCGGACGCTGATGCCGCAGACGTCCGGGTACAGGTGGAAGGACAGCCACCGGTCCGGTGGGCGTAGGACGGTGAAGGAGGTGGACTCCTGGCTGAGCACCGCGGCCCGGTAGCGGTCTTCGACGACTGGGTCGTCCAGCCACGGCAGGACCTGCCGGGGCAGGACGCCCAGCAGGTCGACGGCGCTGGCGCCGAGGAGGTCGGCGGCGGTGGTTGTGATGAAGGTGATCCGGCCGTCAAGGTCCAAGGTGCAGCATCCTCCGGGCAGGCGCTCGGCGAAGTCCGCCGCTGCCGCCTCCTGGGTCGGCCCGCGAGCGCGGGCACGCAGGGGGGCGCAGGACCTGCGGCTCGGACCCGGGCAGCAGCGGGTGGCCGCTGTCGGCGGCCTGCCGCAGGAAAAGGCCCAGGCGGCGGCACGAGGTACGGACCGCGTTGCGTTCGTGTCGGGTCAGCGTCGATGGATGCGAGCTGGGCCACCGCACCACCAGCGCGCCCCAGACGGCGGTGCCGGTGGTGATCGGGGCAGCGGCCGCCGAGAAGGGGTAGGGCAGCGCGAGCGCCATCTGCGGGTAGTGCCGCGCCATCTCTTCCTGGCCGCCTATCCACACCAGACGCCGCTCGCGCACAGCGTCGGTCGCCGGGGTGCGGGCCGCCAGCGGCACCTGTGTCCAGTGCGCGGCGATCTTTCGGGGAACCCCCCTCAGCATCGCCAGCCGCAGCACCCGCTCGCCCGGCGGCAGCAGGTATACCAGGCCCCCGGAAGCGTCTGTCTCCCGCATGAACTGGTCCAAAGCGACGCAGAGTAGATGCGTGCCCGAGCCTGTGCCAGTGCCGAAGCCGGCAAGGTCCCTCATGCTCTCACCCTCCCGAGCGGCACCAGGCAGGGATCCCTCCAGGCGCCTGAAGCGGCATCTGGCCGCCTCCGCGCTGATGCCCAGGCCAGCACCGATCTGCGCCCAGCTCACCCCGGTTCGTCGGTCCGCCAACACCGCACAGCGCACCAGCTGCCCGGCCAACCCGGGCACCTCCGCCACCGCGGCAACATGGCCGCCCTCCGCTCCTCGCCCCGGGCGCGAGTCGCTCGCCTGCTGGGTTGCGGCCTGCACCTGCGTCAGGAGATCCGCTTCCGCGAACACCAGCGCCTGCCGCGCCTCCGCCGCCGCCTGCCAGCGATGCCTGGCTCGCCAGGCCGCCTGCCGATGCGCCTGACGGCAATACCGCCGACCCGGGCCTGCCGACTCCGGCAGTGGAGCTCCGCACCAGCCACACCGATCGTCACCCATATACCGATCGTCGCCCATATAGGGAAAATATGCTCTACTGCCGTGACGACGTGCTGCACACGTCCCCCGGGGCGGTGGCGGCCGTACCTATACGTCGGCAGGCATACGTACCGATCATGTCGGCATCAAGATGCCCAAACTGCTGCACTCGGACGCTGCGTAGATCGGCACTCGCTCATGGGCGGCGGTTCGGACGGTTGTCCCAGCGGTGGGTCGTCCACGCCCTGCGGAGCAGGCTACGGACGGTGATGATCGTATCGGCGAGGTCGAAGAACGCGTCGATGACCGCGACACGGCGTTCGTAGCATCGGGCGAGCCGGTGGAAGGCGTTCTGCCAGGCGTGGGTGCGCTCGACGTGCCACCGCTGGCTCGCCTGGATCGGTACCTTCTCGCCCTTGTGCGCGATGCGGCCGTGCAGACTGCGCGCGGCGAGTTCGGCGCGGGTCTTGTCCGAGTCGTAGCCGGCGTCCAGGTGCACGGTGATGGCCTCGGGCAGCGGTCCCAGGTCCACCAGCAGGTCCAGGGTCGGAGCCAGCAGCGGAGAGTCGTGGCGGTTCGCTCCGGCGAGGACCCTGCCGAGCGGGATCCCATAGCCATCCGTCATGCCGGAGCGTTTCAGGCCCTGTTTGCCGCGGTCGACCGGCGAGCGCCCGGCCGCTTCTCCGCCGCCGGGGGCCTTGGTGATGGAGCCGTCGACGGCGATCTGGTCGAGCACGAGCCCGACGATCCGGCGGGCCGCGAAGAAGGCCACTCAAACGCGGCAAGATCGCGTACAGGAGTGACGACCTCTCCCTGACCAGCCCGCCATTTGGCCGTCCACCTCTGTGCCCAACCCGCGCCGGTGTCCAGCGCGTCAGTCGCTTCCGGGACAGCGAAAGAGACCACGAGATCGTCGAAGGTGCAGTTGTGGGACCACACCGGTCCCACCACAGAAAGGGGCTGATCGGAGGCAGTAGCCATGCCCTCAGCCCACAGGTCGGCCGGGCACTCCTGCCGAACTTTCGCGAAATTCGTCACTCAAAGCTCCGCACTCACTACCCTGCGGCCAACTTCGGCGCTCACGCCGGCCAACTAGACCGCTAACTGGCCAACTACGGCGCTATGTCACACAAGGGACCCGCCGCGATGGCTGCATGCTTTGCATAAAAGTGCATCGCTGCGTATAGTCATGCCATCGACGAGGAGGATTTCGATGGTGGTACGTGCAGCAGTGGCAGGGGCGAGCGGATACGCCGGTGGGGAACTGCTCCGTCTCCTGCTGGTCCACCCCCAGGTCGAGATCGGGGCCCTCACCGCCAATTCCAACGCGGGGCAGAAGCTCGGTGCGCTGCAACCGCATCTGCGGCCGCTGGCCGACCGGGTGCTGCAGCCGACCGCGGCCGAGGTGCTCGCCGGCCACGATGTCGTCTTCCTCGCCCTTCCGCACGGCCAGTCCGCCGCCGTTGCCGAGCAGCTCGGCGACGAGGTGCTCGTCGTGGACATGGGCGCCGACTTCCGGCTCGAGGACGCTGCGGACTGGGAGAAGTTCTACGGTTCGCCGCACGCCGGGACCTGGCCCTACGGTCTGCCCGAACTGCCGGGCGGACGCTCGGCGTTGGCGGGGTCCAAGCGCATCGCGGTGCCCGGCTGCTACCCGACGGCCGTCTCGCTCGCGCTCTTCCCGGCGTACGCGGCCCAGCTGGCCGAGCCCGAGGCCGTGATCGTCGCCGCGTCCGGCACCTCCGGGGCGGGCAAGGCGGCCAAGCCGCATCTGCTCGGCTCCGAGGTGATGGGCAACATGTCCCCGTACGGCGTCGGCGGGGGCCACCGGCACACCCCCGAGATGATCCAGAACCTCAGCGCGGCAGCCGGCGCACCGGTCACCGTCTCCTTCACGCCGACCCTGGCGCCGATGCCCCGCGGCATCCTCGCCACCTGCAGCGCGAAGGCGAAGCCGGGCGTGAGCGCCGAATCCCTCCGCGCCGCGTACGAGAAGGCGTTCGCCGACGAGCCGTTCGTCGACCTGCTCCCCGAGGGGCAGTGGCCCGCCACGGCGGCCGTCCACGGTTCCAACGCGGTGCAGATCCAGGTCGCGTACGACGAAGCGGCGGGCCGGATCATCGTCATCAGCGCCATCGACAACCTCACCAAGGGCACCGCCGGCGGCGCCCTGCAGAGCATGAACATCGCCCTCGGACTCCCCGAGGACACAGGTCTTTCCACGATCGGAGTCGCACCGTGAGTGTCACGGCAGCACAGGGGTTCTCCGCGGCGGGCATCGCCGCGGGAATCAAGGAGAGCGGTAACCCGGACCTGGCCCTCGTGGTCAACAACGGTCCGCGTCACGCCGCCGCGGGCGTCTTCACCTCCAACCGTGTCAAGGCCGCCCCCGTCCTCTGGTCGGAGCAGGTGCTGAAGGGCGGCGAAGTCGGCGCCGTCGTGCTCAACTCCGGTGGTGCCAACGCCTGTACGGGCCCACAGGGCTTCCAGGACACCCACGCCACCGCGGAGAAGGCCGCCGAGGTCCTCCCCGGCCACAGCGCGGGAGAGATCGCGGTCGCCTCGACCGGACTGATCGGGACGCTGCTCCCGATGGACAAGCTGCTGCCCGGCATCGAGACCGCCGCCGCGGCGCTGAGCGAGCACGGTGGCGAGAAGGCCGCCATCGCGATCAAGACCACCGACACCGTCCACAAGACCGCCGTCGCGGGCGGCGAGGGATGGACCGTCGGCGGCATGGCCAAGGGCGCGGGCATGCTCGCCCCGGGCCTCGCCACCATGCTGGTCGTCCTCACCACCGACGCCGATGTGGCCGCCCCGGCGCTGGACACCGCGCTGCGCGCCGCCACCCGCACCACCTTCGACCGGGTCGACTCCGACGGCTGCATGTCGACCAACGACACCGTCCTGCTGCTGGCCTCCGGCGCCAGTGGAATCACCCCGGACCAGGGCGAGTTCGCCGAGGCCGTACGGACCGTCTGCGCCGACCTCGCCCGGCAGCTCATCGGTGACGCCGAGGGTGCCTCCAAGGACATCCGGATCGAGGTCATCAACGCCGCGACCGAGGACGACGCCGTCGAGGTGGGCCGCTCCATCGCCCGTAACAACCTCCTGAAGTGCGCCATCCACGGCGAGGACCCCAACTGGGGCCGCGTCCTGTCCGCGATCGGTACGACGAAGGCCGCCTTCGAGCCCGACCAGCTGAATGTCGCCATCAACGGCGTCTGGGTCTGCAAGAACGGGGGAGTCGGCGAGGACCGCGACCTGGTCGACATGCGCTACCGCGAGGTCAGGATCACCGCCGACCTGGCAGCAGGCACCGAGTCGGCCGTCATCTGGGCCAACGACCTCACCGCGGACTACGTCCACGAGAACAGCGCGTACAGCTCATGACCCCGGCGCGGAAGCACACCGCACTCCCGAAGGCTCAGATCCTCATCGAGGCGCTGCCCTGGCTGACCCGGCACAACGGCAAGACCGTCGTCATCAAGTTCGGCGGCAACGCCATGATCGACGAGGAGCTGAAGGCGGCTTTCGCCCAGGACGTCGTCTTCCTGCGCCAGGCCGGCCTCAAGCCCGTCGTCGTGCACGGCGGCGGCCCGCAGATCAGCGCCCAGCTCGACAAGCAGGGCCTGGTCAGCGAGTTCAAAGCCGGTCTGCGCGTCACCACGCCCGAGGCCATGGACGTCGTACGGATGGTGCTGGCCGGACAGGTCCAGCGCGAGCTCGTCGGCCTGCTCAACCAGCACGGCCCGCTCGCCGTCGGCCTGACCGGCGAGGACGCCCACACGATCACCGCCACCCAGCACCGGCCGATCATCGACGGCGAACTCGTCGACATCGGCCGGGTCGGCGAGATCACCGCCATCGACACCGGGGCGATCCAGGCGCTGCTGGACGACGGCCGGATCCCGGTCGTCTCCTCCATCGCACGCTCCGCCGACGACAACCACGTCTACAACGTCAACGCCGACACCGCGGCCGCCGCACTCGCCGCCGCGCTGAACGCCGAGACGCTGATGGTCCTCACCGATGTCGAGGGCCTCTACGAGGACTGGCCCAACAGCGACGACGTGATCAGCCGCCTCACCGCCACCGAGCTGGAGAAGCTGCTGCCCGAGCTGTCCAGTGGCATGGTCCCGAAGATGCAGGGCTGCCTGCACGCCGTGCGCAACGGCGTCGAGACCGCCCGTGTCATCGACGGCCGGGTCCAGCACTCGATCCTGCTGGAGATCTTCACCGACGAAGGAATCGGCACGATGGTCGTGCCCGACGCAGAGGGGGATTCATGAGCAACCAGGAGTTCTCGCAGCGCTGGAGCCACGCGCTGATGGACAACTACGGCACCCCCCAGCTGTCCCTCGTCCGAGGCGAGGGCGCCCATGTGTGGGACGCCGACGGCACCGAGTACCTCGACTTCGTCGGCGGTATCGCGGTGAACGCGCTGGGCCACGCCCACCCCGCCGTCGTCGAGGCCGTCTCCACCCAGATCGCCTCCCTCGGCCACGTCTCCAACCTCTACATCGCGCCGCCGCCCGTCGCCCTCGCCGAACGGCTGCTCCAGCTCTTCGGCCGCGAAGGCAGGGTCTACTTCGCCAACTCGGGCGCCGAGGCCAACGAGGCCGCCTTCAAGATCGGCCGACTGACCGGGCGGACCCACATGGTCGCCACCGACGGCGGCTTCCACGGCCGGACCATGGGCGCACTCGCGCTCACCGGCCAGCCCGGGAAGCGCGAGCCCTTCGAACCGCTGCCCGGCGATGTCACCCATGTCCCCTACGGGGACGCCGAGGCGCTGCGGGCCGCCGTGACCACCGACACCGCCCTGGTGATCATCGAGCCCATCCAGGGCGAGAACGGTGTGGTCGTGCCGCCCAGGGGCTACCTGGAAGCCGCCCGCGAGATCACCCGGGCCACCGGCACCCTGCTCGTCCTCGACGAGGTGCAGACCGGTATCGGCCGCTGCGGCCAGTGGTTCGAGCACCAGGCCCACCAGGGCGTCGAGCCCGACATCGTCACCCTCGCCAAGGGCCTCGGCGGCGGACTGCCGATCGGTGCGACCGTCGCGTTCGGTCCGGCGGCCGACCTGCTGAAGCCGGGCCGGCACGGCACGACGTTCGGTGGCAACCCGATCGCCTGCGCCGCCGGTCTCGCCGTCCTGGACACCCTGGCGGCCGACGGCGCCCTGGACCGGGTGAAGCAGCTCGGCGAGAAGATCCGGAACGGAGTGGAGGGTCTCGGGCACTCTCTGGTCTCCCATGTCCGCGGCTCCGGGCTGCTGCTGGGTATCGTGCTCACCGAGCCCCTCGCGCCTCAGGTGCAACAGGCGGCTCAGGGAGCCGGAATCCTGGTGAACGCACCCGCCCCCGATGTGCTGCGGCTGATGCCGCCGCTGATCATCGGTGACACGGAGGTGGACGCGTTCCTCCGGGCGCTGCCGGGCGCTCTCGACGCGGCAAAAGGGGACGGACGATCCGGAGAATGAGGCGACGACGATGACCGAGGCGCAGGAGACCGAGCACGGCGGGCCGTCCGTGCCGCAGACCCGCACCGCACGCCACCGCCGGATCGTGGACATCCTGAACCGGCAGCCGGTGCGCTCGCAGAGTCAGCTGGCCAAGCTCCTCGCCGACGACGGGCTGAGCGTCACTCAGGCGACGCTCTCCCGCGATCTGGACGAGCTGGGCGCGGTGAAGATCCGCAACACCGGCGGCGAGCTGATCTACGCGGTGCCGAGCGAGGGCGGATTCCGCACCCCGCAGGCACCGCTGGGCGGGTCCGCGAAGGAGGAGCGGATGCGGCGCCTCTCCGCCGAACTGCTCATCTCGGCGGAGGCCTCGGCCAACCTCGTGGTGCTGCGCACCCCGCCGGGCGCGGCCCAGTTCCTCGCCTCGGCCATCGACCAGGCCGAACTGCACGACATCCTCGGCACCATCGCGGGCGACGACACCCTCATGCTGATCAGCCGTGACCCGGCGGGCGGCCAGGCGCTCGCCGACCACCTGCTGCGACTGGCCCAGAAAGAACGCTGAGCGGGCCGGAGCCGGTCCGGGGCGCCTCGGACCGACCGCAATCGGGGGCGGCGCGGGAAAATTGCCGGTCGGTCTCAGTAGCGCGTGATCGCGAGCGGTCCCGAACGGGTCCCGATCGCGATGTGCGGACGGCGGGCCGGATCCACCCAGTCCAGGATCCGGTCCATCGCGGCCGCCGGTACGGACACACAACCGGCGGTCGCGCCGAGCCCGTTGACATGCAGGAAGATCCCGGCGCCGCGCCCCCGCACCGGCCGCGCGTAGTTGAAGCCGATGACGAGCGCGCGGGCGTACTGCGTCGGATACGCGATCAGGTGCTCCGCCTCGCTCGCCCGGCAGTCCGCCGGCCGCGGCTCCACCCAGCGGTTGTAGGACCGCGCCCGGTCGTCCTGGCACCACCACGACCGGTTGTCGACCCGGCGGTACGGGTGGACGGTGCCGGCCGGTGCCACCTTGATCCCGAAGGCGAACGGCAGGTCGTACAGGCCGGTGGGTGTGGTGTCGGTGCCCTGCTTGCGTGACACCCCCTCGGCCAGGCCCTTTGCACCGAACCGGGCCGGGGTGGAGCCGCCCTTCACCCAGGTGCCCCGGCGTAGATTCCACCAGGTGACGGTACCTGTGATGGACCCCGCGGCCGGCGCCTCGGCCGTGATCAGCTGGGTGCCGCCGCCGGTGTCGGCGAGCCGTTCCGGGAGAGCCGGCGCCGCGGCGGGCCGGGCCGCGACCGAGCCCGCCAGCGCGAGCAGTACCGAACCGATCACCAGAGATCTGCGCATGCCACGGACGCTAGACCCCCCGGCGGGGCGTCACCTCCGGATCTGCTCCGGACGGCTCAATTCCCTACCACGTCTCCTTTTGCGCCCGGCATGGCCGGCAGCGGGAGCGGCAGCCCCGGCAGCCCGTCGATACTCGTCGCGACGTGCTCCTTCTTCTCGAAGTAGCCACTGAGCGACGCGTCGTCCTCGCGGGCGAAGCGCTGGGCGTGCAGTGGCCGGTCCTCGTCGTACGACATGAACGGCACGGCGAATCCACAGGTGTCCCGGACCAGCTCGGCCCTGACCACGACGATGGCGCGCAGCCCGTGCGGGCCGGGGTCCACGTCGGGGAAGTGGCCGAGCAGCGGGCCGAACCGCGGATCGTCACGGAAGACCGGCTCGCCGCGACCGTGCACCCGCACGATGTTCGGCGGCCCCTGGAAGGCGCACCACATCAGCGTGATGCGGCCGTTCTCGCGCAGATGGGCGATGGTCTCGGCATTGCTGCCCGCGAAGTCCAGATAGGCCACGGTCAGCTCGTCGACGACGGCGAACGAGCCGCTGACGCCCTTGGGGGAGAGGTTGACCGTGCCCTCGCCGTCCAGGGGCGCCGTCGCCGTGAAGAAGATGTGCTGCTCCTCGATGAAGGTCCTGATCCGTCCGTCGATTCGCTCGTACGTTTTTCCCATGGCGGCCATTATCGTCGCCAATTCCGGCGTGGCCGGGGCCATTTCAGCTGGTGGGATGCCGGTACGGGCCCGCCGCCCGCAACCGCCGCCGCACCGCTTCGCAGTCTTCGTGGCCGCTGATCTCCGCTGGCGAGGGCCCCGTGACACGCCACTCCCACCTGCGCCTTTGACAAAGCATACGGAGGACTGCATAGTTATACCCATCAGTGATTGCACCGTAAGGAGAAACCCGTGACCGAGCGCGTCGTACTCGCCTACTCGGGCGGCCTGGACACCTCCGTCGCCATCGGCTGGATCGCCGAGGAGACGGGCGCCGAGGTCATCGCCGTTGCCGTGGACGTCGGCCAGGGCGGCGAGGACCTGGACGTCATCCGCAAGCGCGCACTCGCCTGCGGTGCCGTCGAGGCCGAGGTCGCGGACGCCAAGGACGAGTTCGCCGAGGAGTACTGCCTCCCGGCGATCAAGGCCAACGCCCTCTACATGGACCGCTACCCGCTGGTCTCGGCCCTGTCCCGGCCGACCATCGTCAAGCACCTCGTCGCCGCCGCCAACAAGCACAACGCCGGCATCGTCGCCCACGGCTGCACCGGCAAGGGCAACGACCAGGTCCGCTTCGAGGCCGGCATCTCCGCGCTCGGCCCCGACCTGAAGTGCATCGCCCCGGTCCGTGACTACGCGATGACCCGGGACAAGGCGATCGCCTTCTGCGAGGAGAAGAACCTCCCGATCGCGACCACCAAGAAGTCCCCGTACTCCATCGACCAGAACGTCTTCGGGCGGGCCGTCGAGACGGGCTTCCTGGAGGACATCTGGAACGCGCCGATCGAGGACATCTACGAGTACACCGAGAACCCCGCCGCCCCGCGCGAGGCCGACGAGGTCGTCATCTCCTTCAAGGAGGGCGTGCCCGTCGCCATCGACGGCAAGCCCGTCACCGTCCTCCAGGCGATCCAGCAGCTGAACCAGCGGGCCGGCGCCCAGGGAATCGGCCGGATCGACATGGTCGAGGACCGTCTCGTCGGCATCAAGTCCCGCGAAGTGTACGAGGCCCCGGGCGCGATCGCGCTGATCACCGCCCACCAGGAGCTGGAGAACGTCACCGTCGAGCGCGAGCTGGCCCGCTACAAGCGGCAGGTCGAGCAGCGCTGGGGCGAGCTGGTCTACGACGGCCTGTGGTTCTCCCCGCTCAAGCGCGCCCTGGACGGCTTCATCGACGAGGCCAACCAGCACGTCACCGGTGACATCCGGATGACCATGCACGCGGGCCGCGCCGTCGTCACCGGCCGGAAGTCCGAGCAGTCGCTCTACGACTTCAACCTCGCCACCTACGACTCGGGCGACACGTTCGACCAGTCCAAGGCGCAGGGCTTCATCGAGATCTTCGGCCTCTCGTCGAAGATCGCCGCGAAGCGTGACCTCGCCTGACCCCCAGTAGTTACGTCACCGCCTCCCCGGCCCTTCGCACGGGGAGGCGGTCGCACATCCACCCCCTTGTTCTTCCGAGGAGCATGCAGTGAGCAACGGCAACGGCAACAGCGACGTACGCCTCTGGGGCGCCCGCTTCGCCGACGGTCCGGCCGAGGCGCTGGCCAAGCTGTCCGCCTCCGTCCACTTCGACTGGCGGCTCGCGCCGTACGACATCGCCGGCTCCCGCGCCCACGCGCGCGTCCTGAACAAGGCGGGTCTGCTCACCGAGGACGAGCTGAACCGCATGATCGCCGGTCTCGACCAGCTCGAGGCCGACGTCGCCGACGGCTCGTTCACCGGCACCGTCGCCGACGAGGACGTGCACACCGCGCTGGAGCGCGGCCTGCTGGAACGCCTCGGCCCGGACCTGGGCGGCAAGCTGCGCGCCGGCCGGTCGCGGAACGACCAGATCGCCACCCTCTTCCGGATGTACCTGCGCGACCACGCCCGGATCATCGGCGGTCTGATCGCCGAGCTCCAGGGCGCCCTGGTCGGCCTCGCCGAGGCGCACCCGGACGTCGCGATGCCCGGCCGTACGCATCTGCAGCACGCCCAGCCGGTGCTCTTCGCCCACCACGTCCTGGCCCATGTGCAGTCCCTGTCCCGGGACGCCGAGCGGCTGCGCCAGTGGGACGAGCGGACCGCGGTCTCCCCGTACGGCTCCGGCGCACTGGCCGGGTCGTCCCTCGGGCTGGACCCGGAAGCGGTCGCCGCCGACCTCGGCTTCGAGCACGGCTCCGTCGCCAACTCCATCGACGGTACGGCCTCCCGCGACTTCGTCGCCGAGTTCGCCTTCATCACCGCGATGATCGGCGTGAACCTCTCCCGGATCGCGGAGGAGGTCATCATCTGGAACACGAAGGAGTTCTCCTTCGTCACCCTGCACGACGCCTTCTCCACCGGCTCCTCGATCATGCCGCAGAAGAAGAACCCGGACATCGCCGAGCTGGCCCGCGGCAAGTCCGGCCGGCTGATCGGCAATCTGACGGGCCTGATGGCCACGCTGAAGGCCCTCCCGCTCGCGTACAACCGTGACCTCCAGGAGGACAAGGAGCCGGTCTTCGACTCCTGCGACCAGCTCGAGGTCCTGCTGCCCGCCTTCACCGGAATGATGGCCACCCTCACCGTCAACCGCGAGCGCATGGAGGAGCTGGCCCCGGCCGGCTTCTCGCTCGCCACCGACGTCGCCGAGTGGCTGGTCAAGCAGGGCGTGCCGTTCCGCGTCGCCCACGAGGTCGCGGGCGAGTGCGTCAAGACGTGCGAGCAGCAGGGCATCGAGCTCGACGAGCTGACCGACGAGCAGTTCGCGAAGATCTCCGAGCACCTCACCCCCGAGGTCCGCACGGTCCTCGACGTGCCCGGCGCCCTCGCCTCCCGCAGCGGTCGCGGCGGTACGGCCCCGTCCGCCGTCGCCGTCCAGCTCGCCGAGGTCAAGGCCGACCTCGCCGTCCAGCAGGCGTGGGCCACCGCGAAGAACTGACGGCGCGCAGGCGGCTTCGGGGCGGGGAGCGGTCGTACGCTCCCCGCCTTCCGGTTTCCGGGAGCTGAGTTACGTTGACGGGGGAGCGCACCCGATCGACGAGGAGCCCACGATGCCTTTCGACCTTCCCCGAGCTCTCGGCTTCGCTCGGCCAGGGGAGGCCCCATCGGCCACAGCGAAGACTCCGACCGCCCACATCGGGCTCGGCCTGGCAGCGGTCGGCAGGCCCGGCTACATCAATCTGCACCGCGACTGCGATCTGCCCGCCGACCGCGGCGTCGAGGCGCTGCGCGGGCGCACCCACGAACTGCTGGACGCCGCCTACGCGCAGGGTGTCCGTTACTTCGACGCGGCCCGCTCCTACGGTCGTTCGGAGGAGTTCCTGGCCGGCTGGCTGACGGCGCACCCGGAGGCGGACGATGTCGTCATCGGCAGCAAGTGGGGCTACACCTACACCGCCGACTGGAGTGTGGAAGCCGAGGTGCACGAGGTCAAGGACCACAGCCTGGCCACGTATCTGCGCCAGCGCGCCGAGACCGACGCGCTGCTCGGGGACCGGCTCGACCTCTACCAGATCCACTCGGTCACCGCCGACAGCCCGGCCCTCACCGACAAGGAGCTGCACGCGCGGCTCGCCGAACTCGCCGCGGCAGGGGTCGGCGTCGGGCTGTCCACCAGCGGACCCGCCCAGGCCGACGCCATCCGGGCCGCCCTCGCCGTCACCGTCGACGGCGAACCGCTCTTCCGCACCGTCCAGGCCACCTACAACGCCCTGGAGACCTCGGCCGGAGCCGCGCTCGCCGAGGCCCATGACGCCGGGCTCACCGTGATCGTCAAGGAAGCCATGGCCAACGGCCGGCTCGCCGGAACGGACGCCCCCGCCGTGGTCCAGGAGATCGCCGCCGACGCCGGCGTGGGCAGCGACGCGATCGCGCTGGCACTCGTACTGCACCGGCCGTGGGCCTCAGTGGTGCTCTCCGGCGCGGCGACCCTCGATCAGCTCGCCGGAAACCTGCACGCGGCCGTCGTCGACCTCGACGAGGCGCGGCGCGCCCGGCTCGACGCGCTCGTGGAGGAGCCGGAGGCGTACTGGCGGTACCGCGCCACGCTGCCGTGGAGCTGAGCGGGTGCGCCCGGCGCCGGTGAAGGGGCGCTGATCCACCTGTCACATCGGTGGGGCCCGGTTCGTCATCGCAGTGACGGCACACTACGGAGGAATGCGACTGTGGGCGGACATGAGTGGGGCGGACGCGGGGTGAACGGACGCGGGGTGAACGGACGCGAGGTGGACGGGCGCGAGTTCCTGGCCGAACGCTTCGAGGGGAACCGGACCCAGCTGAAGGCCGTGGCCTACCGGATGCTCGGCTCGACGAACGAGGCGGAGGACGCCGTCCAGGAAGCCTGGATCCGGCTCAGCCGTACGGACAGCCGGGCGATCGAGAACCTGGGCGGCTGGCTGACGACGGTGGTCGGGCGGGTGTGCCTCGACATGCTCCGCTCCCGCCGCTCCCGCCGCTCCCGCCGCGAGGAGCTGCTCGACACGCGCGCGCCCGAGGCCCACGCCCCGGACCCCGTCCTCGGCGCCGAGCCGGAGGCCGACCCGGAACAGCAGGCGGTGATGGCCGATTCGGTGGGTCTCGCGATGCTGGTCGTACTCGAAACGCTCGACCCCGCCGAGCGGCTCGCCTTCGTCCTGCACGACATGTTCGCCGTGCCCTTCGACGAGATCGCCCGCATCGTGGACCGCAGCCCGGCCGCGGCCCGGCAGCTCGCCAGCCGGGCCCGTCGCCGGGTGCGGGGCGTGGACCCGGATCCGGACCCCGATCTCACCCGCAAGCGCGAAGTCGTCGACGCCTTCCTGGCCGCCGCCCGCGGCGGTGACTTCGAGGCCCTCGTCGCCGTGCTCGACCCGGACGTCGCCGTGCGGTCCGACGCCGAAGCCGGTGGCGTCGGTGCGCCGTCCCTGGTGCGGGGCGCCGCGACCGTGGCCCGCCAGGCGATGATGTTCGCACCGTTCGCCCGGTCGTCGCTCCCCGCGCTGGTCGACGGGGAACCGGCCGTCATCTCGGCGCTCGACGGCCGTCGCTTCTCGGTCATGATCTTCACCATCGCGCGCGGGAAGATCACCGAGATGTTCGTGGTCAACGATCCGGCCCGCCTGCCCGACCTCGATCTGACGGTCCTCAACGACTGACTCGGGGCGGGCGGCGGCGACTCGACCGGGGTGGCGGACTCAGTCCCCGCCGCCCCGGCGGCCGTCCGCCCACGCGGCGAGCACCTCGAAGTCGGCCGGCAGCAGCCCGATCCACGGATCGATCCACCGCAGGAGAGCCTCGGCCGCCCCCTGCTCGGCGGCCCATTCCCGGTCCTGCTCGGAGATCTCGTCGTCGACCCAGGCGAAGGGCCGGCCCGCTGCGTACTCCACCACGTACTGCGTCTTCCAGTACGTGCCGTCCGGCGCGCTGCCGTGCATCGACGGCCAGTCGATGTACGGCAGCGGAGGCAGTCCGAGACGCGGCCCGATCCATTCGTTGGCCTCGTCCTTCCAGGTCGTCGCCCAGACCAGCTCGTAACGGCCGGCCAGGCCGCGCAGCGCCTTCCCGTGTTCCGGGTTGAGGAGGACGGGCAGCGGCATCCCGTAGTCCCACCCCGTCGGCCGCATCAGATACAGCGCATAGCCGTCCGGAACCCGGCGGCGCGTCAGTGCCGCGTACGGATTGAGCGGGCCGTCGATGTCGATCAGCAGCAGCGGCTTCATGCCGACATGGTCCTCTCTCGCGTCGGCGGGGGGCGACGGCCGTGCTGTGAGACATTCATGTCTCACATGGGTTATGGTTGTCTCATGACTCTCGACCGTGAGCAGGTGCTGCGCAGCGCAGCCGCCCTGCTGACCCGTAAATCGACCGCCACCATGGACGAGGTCGCCAGAGCCGCAGGCATCGGACGCGCCACCCTGCACCGGCACTTCGCCGGACGGGACGCCCTGGTCAAGGCATTGGAGAACCTGGGCATCCAGGAGTTCGGAGCGGCTCTGGACGCCGCGGCGCTCGACGAGGGGACCTCCGAGGAGGCGCTGCGCCGACTGGTCGCCGCCGTCGAGCCGAGCGCCGGACTCCTCTCCTTCCTCGTCACCGAGAACCAGCTCTTCGAGGGCGACGGGGTGAACGAAGGCTGGAGCCGGCTCGACGCCCGGGTCTCCGCCTTCTTCCGGCGCGGCCAGGAACGCGGCGAGTTCCGCATCGACCTCACGCCCGCCTGGCTGACCGAGGCCCTCTACGGGCTCATCTCCTCCGGCGCCTGGGCCGTCCAGACGGGCCGGGTCGCCGGGCAGGACTTCCAGCACATGATCGTCGAGTTGCTGCTCGGCGGCGCACGCCGGAGCGTGGAGCAATGAGCAGTCTCGAACAGCACGCGGAAACCTCCGAAGAGCTGCGCCGTCCGGGGCGGTGGATCGCCCTGGCCGTCCTCGTTCTCGCCGTGCTGCTCGTGGCCGTGGACGCCACAGTCCTCGGCCTCGCCACCCCCTTCCTCACCGAGGACCTCAAGCCGTCCGGCACCCAGCTGCTCTGGATCGGCGACGTCTACTCCTTCGTCATCGCCGGACTCCTGGTCTCCATGGGCAGCCTCGGTGACCGCGTCGGCCGCAAGAAGCTGCTGCTGAGCGGTGCCGTCGCCTTCGGCGGGGTCTCCGTGCTCAACGCGTACGCGAGCACCCCCGAGATGATGATCCTGGCGCGGGCGCTGCTCGGTGTCGCGGGCGCCACCCTGATGCCGTCCACGCTCGCCCTGATCCGCAACCTCTTCCACGATCCGCGCGAGCGCAGCCTCGCCATCGGCATCTGGGGCGCCATGGCCTCGGCGGGCGCGGCCGTCGGCCCCGTCGTCGGCGGATTCCTCCTGGAACACTTCTGGTGGGGCTCGGTCTTCCTGATCAACCTGCCCGTCATGGCCGTGCTGGTGGTCGTCGGCGTCAAGATGATCCCCGAGTCGAAGAATCCGGTGCCGGGCCCCTGGGACCTGGGCAGCGTGGCGCTCTCCCTCGTCGGCATGATCGGCGTCGTATACGCCGTCAAGGAGCTGGCCGCGCACGGGACGAGCTGGGCAGTCGCCGTCGCGGGCCTCGGCGGCCTGGCCGCGCTCCGCTGGTTCGTCCGCAGACAACTCACGCTCCCCGCGCCCCTGCTGGACATGCGGCTCTTCCACCACCGGGGCTTCTCGGGTGCGGTCCTCGCCGATCTGCTGGCCATCCTCGGCCTGTCCGGACTGGTCTTCTTCCTCTCCCAGTTCCTGCAACTGGTCCAGGGGCGCGGGCCGTTGGAGGCAGGGCTCGCCGAGCTGCCCGCGGCCATCGGCGCGGTGACCGCGGGACTGCTCGCCGGTGTGGCGGCCCGCCGCTGCTCCGTACGGTCGGTGGTGTCCGGAGGTCTCGGGGCGATCGGCCTGGCGCTCGCCGTCGTCACCTTGATCCACAAGGAGACCGCCTACCCGCTGATCGGCGCGGTGATGCTGGTCGTCGGCGTCGGCGCGGGCTTCGCCTTCACCGTCACCTCCGATGTGATCCTCTCCAGCGTCCCGAAGGAGCAGGCGGGCTCCGCGGCCGCGGTCTCCGAGACGGCGTACGAACTCGGCGCGGCCCTCGGTATCGCCCTGCTCGGCTCCATCGTCACCGGCGTCTACCAGGGCTTCGCCACCCCGCAGGGCGTCCCGTCCGCCAACGCCGCAGCGGCCCACGAATCGCTGGGCGGCGCCGTCGAAGCGGCCCACGGCCTTCCGGCGCAGCAGGCGAGCGCGCTGGTCTCCGCCGCACAGGAGTCGTTCGTCGACGGGCTGCGGCTCGCCGCGGGTGTCGGCGCGGCGGTCCTGCTGGCGACGGCCGTCACCGCCTGGTTCCTGCTGCGCGGGCAGAAGCTGGAGGAGGGCATCGTCCACCAGTAGCCGCCCGCGTCCCGGCCCGTACGGGCCGGGACGACATGCGGATGGCCCGTACCGCCAACCGGGGTACGGGCCATCCGCGTATCCTGCGCGGTGCGTCAGCTCACGCGGCCTTCGCCTTCGTGGCGTACATGTCGACGTACTCCTGACCGGACAGCCGCATCACTTCGGCCATCACGGAGTCGGTGACCGCCCGCAGCACATAACGGTCGCGGTCCATGCCCTCGTAGCGGGAGAACTCCATCGGCTCACCGAAGCGGACCGTCACCTTGCCGGGGCGGGGCAGACCGGTACCACCGGGCTGCAGCTTGTCCGTGCCGATCATCGCGAACGGCACCACCGGCGCACCCGTCATCAGCGTCAGCCGGGCGATGCCCGTACGGCCCCGGTAGAGGCGGCCGTCGGGGGAGCGGGTGCCCTCCGGGTAGATGGCGAAGGCCTTGCCCTCCTCCAGCACCCGGCGGCCCGTCATCAGCGCCGCGACACCGCCGCGGCCGCCGTCCCGGTCCACCGGGATCATGCCGCAGCCCGTGAAGAACCAGGCCATCGCCCGGCCCTTGAGCCCCTTGCCCGTCACGTACTCGTCCTTGCCGATGTAGGACACCGGCCGGTCGCAGCAGATCGGCATGATCATCGAGTCGATGAACGTCAGATGGTTGCCCGCGAGGATCACCGGACCGTCCCCGGGGATGTTCTCCACGCCCTCCACCTGGGGGCGGAACATCAGGCGCAAGATCGGTCCGAGCACTGCCTTGATGAGTGCGTGTCGGGACAACGGTTCCTCCGGTGTAGTGGCCGGGCCGGCCGAGGCGCGGGATGGTGACGGTCCATGCAGGTGAGGACGATACTCGCGGGTTCTCGCTCACCGCACATCGGGTTCACCGAGTGGATACGCAGTGTTGACGCGTGTTTCCGCCATGTTCGTCCAGGAGCTGCTCCTGAGACGTTACGACTGCCTACGCTCGGGCCGCGCCCGACAGGTGCGAGACATCACACGCGAGGAGCATTCATGACAGAGCGCGCGCAGGCAGGTCCCGGCCGCAGAACCCTGCTCGGTGCGGGGGCCGCCGTACTGGGCACGGCCGCCCTCGGACTGGCCGGCGGCCCGGCCGATGCCGCCGGGAACGCGGCCGGGAACACCGACGGACGGCCGGGCGGCCACGGCTTCCGCCTCGATCTGCCGGTGCCCACCGTCATCGGGCACCGCGGCACCAGCGGCTACCGGCCCGAGCACACCCTCGGCTCCTACCAGCTGGCCCTCGACATGGGCGCGCACATCATCGAGCAGGACCTGGTGCCGACCAAGGACGGCCATCTCGTCTGCCGTCACGAGAACGACATCACCGCGACCACCGATGTCTCCGCCCACCCCGAGTTCGCGAGCCGCAGGACCACGAAGAAGGTCGACGGGGTCTCGCTCACCGGCTGGTTCACCGAGGACTTCACCCTCGCCGAACTGAAGACACTGCGGGCCAAGGAGCGCATCCCCGGCACCCGTCAGAAGAACACCCTCTACGACGGCCGCTGGGAGATCCCCACCTTCGAAGAGGTGCTGCGCTGGGCCGACCGCGAGGGACGCAGGCGCGGCAAGCCGGTCTGGCTGTACGTCGAGACCAAGCACCCCACCTACTTCCGGGGCCTCGGCCTCGGCCTCGAAGAGCCCCTCGCCAAGCTGCTGCGCCGCTACAACCGCCACCGCAAGCAGTCGCCGCTCATCCTCCAGTCCTTCGAGCCCGGCAGCATCCAGCGCCTGGCCGGACTCGTCGCCACTCCGCGCGTCGTCCTGCTCTCCGGCGCGGGCGAGCGCCCCTGGGACTTCGTCACGTCCGGCGATCCGCGCACCGTCGCCGACCTGGTGAGGCCCGAGGGCCTGAAGTGGATGGCGTCCTTCGCCCAGGGCATCGGACCCACCCTGGACCTGATCATTCCCAAGGACGCCTCGGGGCGGCTCACCGCACCCACCACCCTCGTGGCGGACGCGCACGCCCAGGGCCTGGTCCTGCACCCGTACACCTTGCGCAACGAGAACACCTTCCTGCCCGCCGATTTCCGGCGCGGCACGGACCCCACCGCGTACGGTGACGCGTTCGGCGCGTTCCAGGCGTACTTCGCGACGGGTATCGACGGGATCTTCTCCGACAACCCGGACACCGCTCTTCTCGCCGCGGCGGACTTCGCCGCGAAGTGAGACCGGCGTCAGCACCCGGCCGGGGCGTGCCCCGGTCGGGTGGTGCGCGCCGGGTACGGCAACCGGCTGCCGGTACGGCGCGTTGGCCGGGGCATGACGCTTCTCGATCATGCCCCCGCAGGGACCGAGGCCGCCCCCGCGGCCGTCGTCCGCATCCTCCATCCGCTGGTGAGCGCCGAGGCCACGGCCGAGGCGGCCGCCTCGGCGACGGGCGCGGCGATCGAACCCGCCGACCTCGAACAGGCCGTCTGGCTGAGGCTGCTGGAGCGGCTCGCGCTGGACGGACCGCCGCCGGACCCGGCGCGCTGGGTGCGCAACGCCGTACGGGCGGAGGCCCGCCGGGCCCGCCGCACCGCCCGGCATGAACGCCCCTACCGCGACGAGATCTCCGCGGACCCGGCCGGCTGCCCCGAACGGATCGCCGTCGGTGCCTACGAACGCCGGGCGCTGCACGCCGCGGTGGGCCGGCTGCCCGGCCGCTGCTCCCGGCTGCTGGCGGCGATGCTGGCGCCCGGTGACCCCACCTACCGGGAAATCGCAGGGCAGTTGGGTATGTCACAGGGGAGTTTGGGTCCGATCCGTTCCCGATGCCTTGGATGTCTGCGCAGAATGCTCGCGGCGGAGGTTGTCGCTCCTGAACCGCGGGGAAAGGAGCGTTAGACAACCGGTGGATCAGGTGGGCGGAGGCATGCGCACATGGGCATGAGTGTGATCATCTCGGCGGCGACGGCACAGGATGCCGAAGAGATCTTGAAACTTCAGTACCTCTGTTTCCAGACCGAGGCGGAGCTGTACGGGAACTACCGGATCGACCCGCTCGTCCAGACGCTCGATTCGGTGCGCGCCGAGATCGCCACGAATCTGGTGTTCGTGGCGCGGCTGGGTGACGAAGTCGTCGGTTCGGTCCGCGGATCCATCGATCAGGACGGCGCCGGGCAGATCGGCAGGCTCTGCGTCCACCCGCGGCTCCAGGGGCACGGCCTCGGCGCCCGGCTGCTGCGGGCCGCGGAGTCGGGACTCGCCGACGAGCGGTCGGCCACCCGCTTCCGGCTGCACACCGGGCATCGCAGCGAGGGCAACCTGCGCCTCTACCGGCGGGCCGGTTACGCCCCCGTGGGCAACGAGGTGAGCCAGGACGGTGTCCGGATGATCCTGCTGGAGAAGGACGCGACCGCGCCCGTCTACGTGGCGAGCGCGTAGCACCGGTTGCGCGTACGCCGTGCGTCCCGCGCCCGTCCTACGCGTTCTTCGCGCGGCGCAGCCACATCATCCCGGTGATCGGCAGGATCACCGGGATGAACAGATAGCCCATGCCGAAGTCGGACCAGACCGTGGCGTCGGCGAAGGCCGAGGGCTCCACCATCGTCCAGGTCCCGACGACCAGCACACCCAGGAGCTCGGCGGCGCAGCACACCAGTGCCGACCTGCGCGCCCTCTCGCCGCCACGCACCAGGGAGTACGTGATGAACCCGTACACGACGGCGGCGGCGGCCGACAGCACATAGGCGAGCGGCGCCCTGCCGAAGTCCAGGATCATCTGGACGATCGAGCGGGAGGCCGCCGCGACGGTGAACACCCCGTAGAACCAGACCAGTACCCGGCCGGGACCGGTGCCGAGGTCGAAGGGCCGCTTCTCACCGGTGGCAGCGGCGGGGGTGCGATCGGTGTCGGTCACGGTCAGTTTCCCCAGATGTCGTAGAGCCGTACCTCGAGGACGGCCAGCACGACCGCACCCGCCGCCACCGTCACCGAACCCCACCGGGTCCGCTCGGTGAGCGACAGGAATCCGGCCGCGGGCACGGCGAGGAAGGACCCGATCAGATACGCGATGAAGATCGTCATGCCCTGCTCCGGCCGTTCGCCCCGGGACAGCTGCACGATGCCCACCACCAGCTGGGCCAGCGCCAGCAGCGAGACCACGGCCATCCCGATGAAGTGCCAGTCCTTGGTCGGCTGGTCCCGGTAGGCGGCGAATCCGCACCAGGCGGTGAGGGCGAGCGCGGTCACGGCGACCGCGACCGTCAGGGCGTCAAGCATGAGGCGAGGGTATTACGGACCACACGGCCCCCTGCGTGCGCCCCCGCACCCGGGGCGCCGCCCGCACCTGGGTGGGACCGTGGCCTTGACCACAACACGCGACCGCTCCGCGCCGGCCGCGGAATTCGTCGTCGATGCCCTTTCCGTCGTATCGGTGCAGGTCACAGCCCTGGAAAGAGGAATTTTGACGGACGGCCGAACTGTCTCGCGCCACCATCCACGCCTGTCCGCTATTCGGACAGGCGGGTCGGGCGGAACGTTACGTCTGTTTTACTTGCCGCATGACCACGACGAGCGACCGCATCCTTGCGACCGAGGCGATCACGACGCCCGGTGCTCGTTGTATGTGTCGAATGCGCACCCTCTGAGGGCCCCCGCCCGATCCTCGCGCCCCGAAGCGAGACCGAGCCCGAGCCGTCCGCACCTGGCGGAACGAGCCTGCCCGAGCACCGCTGCCCGGCCATCCGCCGCCCGCAGCCGTGCCGGGACCCCCCGCTCGGGACATCCGATCGAAACGCCCGGACAGTCTCATCAGACGAATGCCCCGTGCCCGGCGGACACCGCGCCGCGCACTCGACAGTGACGGAAACCCTGTGATCACCACTACGGGCCTCACGAAGGTCTACCAGTCGCGCGACCGCGAGGTCACTGCCCTGGACGGCGTCGACCTGCACGTCCGCGAGGGCGAGGTGTACGGCGTCATCGGACAGAGCGGCGCCGGAAAATCCTCCCTCATCCGCTGCATCAACCTCCTGGAACGCCCCACCTCCGGCACCGTCACCGTGGCCGGCCAGGACCTCACCGCCCTCGCCGGCCGGGGCCGCCGGGCCGGCAAGGAACTGCGCGAGGCACGCAGCCGCATCGGCATGGTCTTCCAGCACTTCAACCTGCTGGCCTCCCGCACCGTCCAGGACAACGTCGAACTCCCGCTGGAGATCCTCGGCGTATCCGGCAAGGACCGCGCCCGCAAGGCCCTCGAACTCCTCGACCTCGTCGGCCTCGCCGACAAGGCCAAGTCCTACCCGGGCCAGCTCTCCGGCGGCCAGAAGCAGCGCGTCGGCATCGCCCGCGCACTCGCCGGCGACCCCAAGGTGCTGCTCTCCGACGAGGCGACCTCCGCCCTCGACCCCGAGACCACCCGCTCCATCCTCCAGCTGCTGCGCGACCTCAACCAGCAGCTCGGCCTGACCGTCCTGCTCATCACGCACGAGATGGACGTCGTCAAGACGATCTGCGACTCCGCCGCGCTGATGCAGCAGGGGCGCATCGTCGAGTCGGGCACCGTCGGCGAACTCCTCGCCACCCCCGGCTCCGAACTGGCCCACGAGCTGTTCCCCGTCGGCGGTACGGCCTCCGGCCCCGACCGCACGGTCGTCGACGTCACCTTCCACGGCGAGGCCGCCACCCAGCCGGTGATCTCGCAGCTCTCCCGTACGTACAACATCGACATCTCGATCCTGGGCGCCGCGATGGACACCGTCGGCGGCAAGCAGATCGGCCGGATGCGCATCGAACTGCCCGGCCGCTTCGAGGAGAACGTCGTCCCGATCGGCTTCCTGCGCGAACAGGGCCTCCAGGCCGAGGTCGTGGAGCACGACGCCGCCATCCCCGCACAGACCCCCGCCCCGCTCACCAAGGAGGTGGCGAAGTGACCTGGTCCGAAATGCAGCCGCTGCTCACCCAGGGAACCATCGACACCCTCTACATGGTGCTCTGGTCCGCGGTCGTCACCGTCCTCGTGGGACTGCCGCTCGGCGTCCTGCTGGTCCTCACCGACAAGGGCGGACTGCTCCGGAACACTCCGGTCAACAAGATCATCGGCGTGATCGTGAACATCGGCCGGTCGCTGCCGTTCATCATCCTGCTGATCGCCCTGATCCCCTTCACCACCTGGGTCGTCGGCACCTTCATCGGCCCGACCGCGATGATCGTGCCGCTCGCCGTCGGCGCCATCCCGTTCTTCGCACGGCTCGTCGAGACAGCCGTCCGCGAGGTCGACCACGGGCTCGTCGAGGCCGTCCAGTCGATGGGCGGATCCATCCCGACGATCGTCCGCAAGGTGCTGCTCCCGCAGGCGCTGCCCTCGCTCGTCTCCGGCGTCACCACCACCGTCATCGTGCTCATCGGCTACTCCGCGATGGCCGGCGCGGTCGGCGGCGAAGGACTCGGCTCCAAGGCCGTCACCTACGGATTCCAGCGCTTCGACAACCAGTTCATGCTCATCACCGTCGCGCTGCTCGTCGTCATCGTGACCGTGATCCAGCTGATCGGCGACGGAGCCGTACGCCTGCTGGCCCGCCGGGGCCGCACCACCACCTGAGACCTCCTCTCCTCTCAAGCCCGAACTCCTTGTCCGGGCGCACCACCCTCACCACCGAAAGAGGCACTTTTCGTGCGCAAGAACATCAAGATCACCGCAGCTGCCGCCGCCACCGCCGCCCTGGCCTTCGGCCTCACCGCCTGCGGCACGTCGTCCGACCCGGCCTCCAAGAGCGAGACCGGTGCCAAGGCAGACACCTCCAAGGCGCTCGTCGTCGCCGCGTCCCCGACGCCGCACGCCGACATCCTGAACTTCGTCAAGAAGAACCTGGCGGCGAAGGAGGGACTCAAGCTGGAGGTCAAGGAGTTCACCGACTACGTCCTGCCGAACACCGCCACCGAGACCGGCCAGGTCGACGCCAACTTCTTCCAGCACCAGCCGTACCTCGACGACTTCAACAAGAAGAACAACACCCACCTCGTCTCCGTCGGCACCGTTCACCTGGAGCCCCTCGGCCTCTACTCCAAGAAGGTCAAGGCCATCGGCGACATCAAGCCCGGCCAGACCATCGCGGTGCCCAACGACACCACGAACGAGGGCCGCGCCCTCCAGCTGCTCGCCGAGAACGGTCTGATCACCCTCAAGTCCGGCGTCGGCACCGACGCCAAGCTGAGCGACATCACCGACAAGAAGGGCCTGGAGTTCAAGGAGCTGGAGGCCGCGACCGTGCCCCGCGCCCTGAACGATGTGGACGCCGCCGTCATCAACGGCAACTACGCCATCGAGGCCGACCTCAAGCCCGCCAAGGACGCCCTGGCGCTGGAGAAGGCCGACGGCAACCCGTACGCCAACATCATCGCCGTGAAGAAGGGCAACGAGAAGGACGTCCGGGTCGAGAAGCTCGTGAAGCTCCTGCACTCCGACGAGGTCAAGAAGTTCATCGAGGACACCTACCAGGGCTCGGTCGTCCCGGCCTTCGGCACCGCGGCCAAGTCCTGACACCCGCACCGCATTTGTCCGACGGAGCCCCGCCCACCCCACCACGGGGTGCGCGGGGCTCCGTCGTGGGCCCCGCCCATGCACAATGCCCGCCCGATGCTGCATGCTGTGCCTTTACACGGTCCTCGGCATGGAGCTGCGCATGACTTCCACCTTTCCGTCCATCTCCATCAGCACGGATCGGTTGGTGCTGCGCCCGTTCGACATGGCGGACATCCCCGCGTACATCGAGATGATGAACGACGAACTCGTCACCGCCTGGACCGAGGCCCCCCACCCTTACACCCAGGTCGACGCCGAACGCTGGGTCCGCAGGATCGCTCCCGCACAGCGCACCACCGGTGACGGCATCGTCTTCGCCGTCACCGAATTCCTCACCCAGCGACTCGTCGGCTCGGTCCGCCTGCGCAACACGGACTGGCGCACCCTCGCCACCGAGGCCGCGTACATCACCGCCCCCTGGGCACGCGGCGAGGGCTACGCCACCGAGTCCGTACTCGCGCTGGCCCAGTGGCTCTTCCGCGACCAGGGCTTCGAGCGCATCGAACTGCGCACCGCCGCCGACAACACCGCCTCCCAGCAGGTCGCCCAGAAGCTCGGATGCATCAGCGAGGGAGTCCTGCGCAACGCCCGCATAGCGCGCACCCAGACGGAAGACGGCAGCTGGACCGACATCAGGACCGACCTGATCGTCTGGGGCCTGCTCCCCGAGGATCTCGAAGGAGTCGCCGAGCAACTCGCCGACGCGGGCGGCTACGGCGCCTACAACGACTGGAACTGATCCCCACAGGGGCCCCGGCACCGTGCCGGTACAGACCCGGGTACTCTCGCTTTGTCCGCCCTTCGTGGGCAGCCCCACCTGCGACAACTCCAGGAGACTGACGACAGATGGCCGATCGGGTCACCGTGATCGGCTGGGACGGCTCGCCACTGACCGGAGCGGCCACCGCCGCCCTCTCGGCTGCCACGCTCGTCGCCGGAGCCGCCCACCACCTGGCACTCCCCGAGGTCCCGGCGCACGCCGAACGGATCCGCCTGGGCTCCATCGACCTGGCCGCCCGCCGGATCGCCGGCCACCGCGGCAGCGCCGTGGTCCTCGCCGACGGAGACCCCGGCTTCTTCGGAGTCGTACGCAACCTCCGCGCACCCGAACACGGCCTCGAAGTCGAAGTGGTGCCCGCCGTGTCCTCCGTCGCCACCGCGTTCGCCCGTGCCGGAATGCCGTGGGAGGACGCCCAGGTCGTCGTCGCCCACCCCCGCACCCTGCGCCGCGCCGTCAACGTCTGCCGCGCCCACCACAAGGTCGCCGTCCTCACCTCGCCCGGCGCGGGCCCCGCCGAACTCGCCCTGCTCCTCGAAGGCGTCCACCGCACCTTCGTCATCTGCGAGGAACTCGGCACCGGGCGCGAACAGGTCAGCGTCGTCACCTCCGAGAACGCCGCCGACCACGTCTGGCGCGACCCCAACGTGGTGATCGTCATCGGCGGCGGCCCCGAACCGCAGGCCACCGGCGCCTGGATCGCCGGCCGCCACCCCGCCTACCCCCGTGGCGTACGTGGCTGGGCACTGCCCCCGGAGGCCTACCCGGGCGGCGCCACCGACGCCGGGGACGAGAGCGGCGAGGGCGAGTCCCCGGGGCTGCGCGCCGCCCAACTGGCCCGCCTGGGCCCCCGCACCGGAGACCTCCTGTGGGACATCGGCTCCGGCAGCGGGGCCCTGGCCGTGGAGGCCGCCCGCTTCGGGGCGGCGGTCCTGGCGATCGACAGCGACCCGGCGGCCTGCGCCCGCACCGCGGCGGCGGCCCGGTCCTTCGGTGTCCAGCTCCAGGTCGTCGAGGGCCGGGCACCGCATGTCCTGGAGCGGCTGCCGGAGCCCGACGTCGTACGGATCGGAGGCGGCGGAGTACCCGTCGTCACCGCAGTCACCGAACGCCGGCCGGAACGCATCGTGACCCATGCCTCCACGCGCGACGAGGCCGAGGCGCTCGGCGCGGCACTCGCCGGGAACGGATACACCGTCCGGTGTTCGCTCCTCCAGTCCGTCGAACTCGACACGGCCGCATGGTCGGAGCGCGAACGCTCGGTCGTGTTCCTGCTCTCCGCACTCCGTTCGGACCTCGCCCCGTGACCCGTTCGGCGTACGGCGCGAGGTAGGCTGGCCGATTGTTGCACCGCGCCTGGATGTTCGTCGCTTCGTTCGTCAATGTCCGGAAAAGGGGACCGTTTTGGCCCCGGTTGTGGTACGGCAGACCGGGGGGTGCGCGACGTGGCGCAGTCCACAGCGGGCCGTGGCGAAATGAGCTGCCGCGGCGGCGAACGGCCGCGAGAATGCAGTATGTCCGCGACCGTTTCGTGCCGCGCGGCGCGCCCGCTCGTTCTTGTTGACGAGCGCCGGCGTGCCGTGTTCGGGCGTCCCGGGCGAAGGGCCGAAGGAGCACTGACGATGGGCGAGGGGTACGCATGAGTGACACCGGCCAGATCCCGGGTGAGGGACTGCCGGAGAACGCAGGCATGGTGGAGCAGCCGGGCATCGCCGCCCCGGATGCCTACACCTACCTCGCTCCCTCCGAGCATGTCTCCGAGGACGACGATCTCCTGCTGATGCCGAGCCCCCAGGGCGCCTGGAGCGACCCGCAGGCGGTACCGGCCCCCGGCCAGTACCCCGACGGCGTCGCCGTGCAGGCACCACTGCCCGAACAAACCACCTACCAGGCCCAGCCGCAGCTCGCCTTCGAGGCTCCGGGGCAGCCCCAGGGGCCCGTGCAGGTACAGGCGCAGGAACCCGTCCGGAGTCAGGTCCAGGTCCAGACCCCGGACGCGTACGCCGCGCAGCAGGCGGCGCCCGGCCCCGTGCCCGAGACCGGTCAGGGGACGCACGAGTCCGGTGGCCGCAACTCCGGTTCGGTCGATCTGAGGGGCGTACGCATCCCCGCGCCCACCCCGGCTCCCGCCCCGGCGGCCCAGAGCCAGCTGCAGCCCCAGACCCCGGTGCGTCGACCGCTGCACCGCGGTCCGGTCGCGGCCGACGGCGGGCCGACCTACGGCGGATCGCCGACCGGCGGAGTGGTCCGCTCGCTCGCCGACCGCGGACCCGCGGGCGCGCCCCAGACACAGACCCAGACACAGACACAGACCCAGACACAGACCCAGACACAGACCCAGACACAGACCCAGACACAGACCCAGGCACCCGCACGGCACGCCGGACCGCCCACGATCGGACCCGAGTACTTCGAGACGCCGGGCGACGGGGCGGCCGTACTGCCGGGCCCGCAGCTCGGTGAGATCCTGCCGCAGGGCGGAAGCCCGTGGGCGGCCCAGGCGCCGGAGGCGGTCGTCGCCCCGGCGCCGGCAGAAACGGTCGTCCCGGAGCCGGTCGTCCCGGAGCCGGTCGTCGTCCCGGACCCGGTCGCCGAGCCGGTACCTGCGGCGCAGCCCGAGCAGGTCGCGCCAGTGGTCGATGCGGCGCCGGAAGCCGTGAGCGCGCCGGTGGCCGATGCGGCGCCGGTTGCCGTCGAAGCTCCGGCCGAGGCTGTCGCCGAGGCGCCTGCCACCGAGGTCGCCCCCGTCGCGTCGGTGGAGACCGCGTCGGTGGAGACCGCGTCGGTGGAGACCGCGCCTGCGGAGGCCGCACCGGAGGAGGCCGTGGAAGCCGCTTCCATGGGCCGGTTCGTGCCCGTGGAGGGGTCGGTGCCGACGACTCCGCACCTGGCGCCGACGCCCGTGGTGGAGCAGGCCGTGGAGGCCGAGCCCGAACCCGAGCGGGTCGCGATCGTCATGGAGCCGGTCCGGCCCGCCGAGTCCGGTACCGCCGAGGCCGTGGCAGCCGTCGAGACCGCCGAAGCTCCTGAGACGGTCACCGCACCCGAGGCCGAGGTTCTGCCCGAGTCCGAGCCGGAGCCGGGCCCGGAGGTCATCGAGACCCCGGACATCACGGCCGCCCCGGACATCACGGCCCCCACGGAGACCGCGGAAGTTACGGCCGTGGAGTCCGTCCAGCCCGAGCCCCGGCCCGAGGCCCAGCCCCTCGCCGAGGAGGCGGCAGCCCCCGAGGCGCCCGCGTCCGAGGAGACCGCTGCTCCCGCCGGCCCGCCCGCTCCCGGCTACGACGACGCCGAGCGCGAGGCAGTGCTCCGCGTCATGCGCGAACGCCGCGACATCCGCAACGGCTTCCGCAGCGACCCGATTCCGCACGAGGTCCTGCTCCGCGTCCTCGAAGCCGCGCACACGGCGCCCAGCGTCGGCCACTCGCAGCCCTGGGACTTCGTGGTCATCCGCTCGGCGGAGACCCGCCGTTCGATGCACGAACTGGCACAGCGTCAACGTGACGCCTACGCCACGTCGCTTCCCAAGGGCCGGGCCAAGCAGTTCAAGGAACTGAAGATCGAGGCCATCCTCGACACCCCGGTCAACATTGTCGTCACCGCAGACCCCACCCGTGGTGGCCGCCACACCCTCGGCCGGCACACCCAGCCGCAGATGGCCCCGTACTCCTCGGCACTCGCCGTCGAGAACCTCTGGCTCGCCGCCCGCGCCGAGGGCCTCGGCGTCGGCTGGGTCAGCTTCTTCGACGAGCGCGAGATGGTCCGCGCACTGGGGCTGCCCGAGCACCTCGAAGTCGTCGCGTACCTCTGTGTCGGTTACGTCGACGAGTTCCCCGAGGAGCCCGAGCTCATGCAGGCGGGCTGGTCGAAGCGCCGCCCGCTGTCCTGGGTCGTCCATGAGGAGACGTACGGCCGCCGCGCCCTGCCCGGCGAGGAACCGCACGACCTGCTGCAGGAGACCATCTCCAACATCCGCCCGCTGGACGCCAAGGCGCTCGGCGAGGCGTGGGAACGCCAGAAGCGGATGACCAAGCCCGCCGGTGCGCTCGGCATGCTGGAGATCATTTCCGCGCAGTTGTCGGGGCTCTCCCGGATGTGCCCGCCGCCGATCCCGGAGCCCGCGGCCGTCGCGATCTTCGCGGGCGACCACGGGGTGCACGCCCAGGGCGTCACCGCCTGGCCGCAGGAGGTCACCGGCCAGATGGTCGCCAACTTCCTCGGCGGCGGCGCGGTCTGCAACGCGTTCGCGGCCCAGGTCGGCGCCGAGGTGTGCGTGGTCGATGTCGGCGTGGCCATGGAGCTGCCCGCGACACCGGGCCTCCTTCCCCGCAAGGTGCGCGCCGGAACGGCCGACTTCACGACCGGCCCCGCGCTCACCCGCGAAGAAGTCCTGGCGGCCGTCGAGGTCGGCATCGAGACCGCCCGCGATCTCGTCGCGGCAGGCAACAAGGGCCTGCTTACCGGCGAGATGGGCATCGCCAACACCACCGCGTCGGCCGCTCTGATCTGCGTGTACACGGGCATGGACCCGGCCGAGGTGACCGGTCGCGGTACCGGCATCAACGACGAGATGCACGCCCGCAAGGTCGATGTCGTCCGCCGGGCACTCGAACTCCACCAGCCCGACCCGGCCGACCCGATCGGCGTCCTGGCATCGGTCGGCGGCCTCGAACACGCGGCGATGGCCGGCTTCCTGCTGGGCGGTGCCTCGCTCCGTACGCCGGTCATCCTCGACGGCGTGAGCGCGGGCGCCGCGGCCCTGGTCGCCCGGGCGATCGCCCCCGAGGCCCTCGCCGCCTGCATCGCGGGCCACCGCAGCGCCGAGCCCGGCCATGTCGCCGCACTCAACAAGCTGGGCCTGCGCCCACTGGTCGACCTCGACCTCCGCCTCGGCGAGGGTACGGGCGCGTTGCTGGCGCTGCCGATCGTGCAGAGCGCGGCGCGGGCGATGCACGAGGTGGCGACGTTCGACTCGGCAGGCGTCACGGAGAAGTAGCCAGGCCTGGATCTCCGCCCCCGGACACCTTCAGCCCCTCCGGCGATCGAGGAGCGGGGTTCCGGGGCGGAGCCCCCGGTCACGGGAAGGGGCGGGTAGGGGAACAAGCCCGCCGCAGGCGCCCCCACCCGCACCCGGCCCCACCCCCGCACCCACCCCGTATCGTTGACCCCATCCCACAAACCCGCACGTCACAGCCGCTCCACCGCCGCAGCGGCCGCCGCACTCCGTCCCCTGCACGAGGAGCCCGCACCGCCATGGCCGAGCACGCGGATCACGCCGATCACCCTGCGTACCCCGTCGGACTGCGTCTCGGCGGACGCCGAGTCGTCGTGGTCGGCGGCGGCCAGGTCGCCCAGCGCCGGCTCCCCGCGCTCATCGCGGCGGGCGCCGACATCGTCCTCGTGTCGCCGGCCGCGACCCCGTCCGTCGAGGCGATGGCCGACGCCGGCGAGATCCGCTGGGAGCGCCGCCCGTACGCCGACGGGGACCTGGCCGGCGCCTGGTACGCCCTGATCGCGTCCGACGACACCGCGGCGAACGACGCCGCCTCCGCCGAGGCCGAGCGCACCCGCACCTGGTGCGTCCGCAGCGACAACGCCGACGCCGCCACGGCCTGGACCCCGGCCACCGGCCGCAGCGAGGGCGTGACCGTCGCGGTCCTCACCACCGACACCCACGGCCGCGACCCGCGCCACTCCGCCGCCGTCCGCGACGCCATCGTCGAGGGCCTGCGCGACGGCACCCTCGCCGCACCCCACCACCGCACCCGGACCCCCGGCGTCGCCCTGGTCGGCGGCGGCCCCGGTGACCCGGACCTGATCACGGTGCGCGGCCGCCGCCTTCTCGCCGAGGCCGACGTCGTCATCGCCGACCGCCTCGGCCCGCGCGACCTGCTCGACGAACTCCCGCCGCACGTCGAGGTGATCGACGCCGCGAAGATCCCGTACGGCCGCTACATGGCCCAGGAGGCCATCAACCAGGCGCTCATCGAGCACGCCAAGGCGGGCAAGGCCGTCGTGCGGCTCAAGGGCGGCGACCCGTTCGTCTTCGGCCGCGGCATGGAGGAGGCCCAGGCGCTCGCCGCCGAAGGCATCGCCTGCACCGTCGTCCCCGGCATCTCCAGTTCGATCTCCGTGCCCGGCGCTGCCGGCATCCCCGTCACCCACCGCGGTGTGGCCCATGAGTTCACCGTCGTGAGCGGCCATGTCGCCCCCGACGACGAACGCTCGCTGGTCGACTGGCAGGCCCTCGCCAAGCTGCGCGGCACCCTCGTGCTCCTGATGGCCGTCGACAAGATCGGCGCCATCGCCCGTACCCTCATCGCCCACGGCAAGGCCCCCGAGACCCCGGTCGCCCTGGTCCAGGAGGGCACCACGGCAGCCCAGCGCCGGGTCGACGCGACGCTCGCGACCGTCGCCGAACGGGCCGTCGCCGAGGACGTACGCCCCCCGGCCGTCATCGTTATCGGCGACGTCGTCACCGTCGGCACGAGCGCCGCACCGCCGACCGCCGAATAACCGGCCCGAGCGCCCGCCGCCCGCACCCACCGAGTAACCAGCGGTAACAGATCTTCCCCCAAGCCGTTGGCATCACACACCGGACAAGGCAGTATCGAACCCGTGGCCGATCTCATCACCGTCGACGACCCCGACGACCCCCGCCTGCGCGACTACACCGGACTGACCGATGTCGAACTCCGGCGCAGGCGTGAGCCCGCCGAGGGCCTCTTCATCGCCGAGGGCGAAAAGGTGATCAGACGCGCCAGGCACGCCGGGTACGAGATGCGCTCGATGCTGCTCTCGGCGAAGTGGGTCGACCTCATGCGCGACGTCATCGACGAGGTCCCGGCCCCGGTGTACGCGGTCAGCCCCGAACTCGCCGAACGCGTCACCGGCTACCACGTCCACCGCGGCGCCCTCGCCTCGATGCAGCGCAAACCGCTGCCGACGGCCGACGAACTGCTGGCGACGACCCGCCGGGTGGTCGTCATGGAGGCCGTCAACGACCACACCAACATCGGCGCGGTGTTGCCTTTGGGTCTACAAGAGCGTGCTGGTCAATGTCGTATTGCGATCTTCGAGGATATCGTTGACCACGCCAACCTGGGTGCCGCCTTCCGCAATGCGGCGGCTCTGGGAGTGGACGCCGTATTCCTCACCCCGCGCTGTGCCGACCCCCTTTACAGGCGGGCCGTGAAGGTGTCCATGGGGGCTGTCCTCGCGGTCCCGTACGCCAGGTTTGAGGCATGGCCGCGTGACGCCGATGTCGTCCGGAAGCACGGCTTCGTGCTCGCGGCCCTCTGCCTCTCGGGGAGGTCCATCACTCTCGACGAGCTCGCCGGTCGCCGTTACGAGAAGCTTGCCCTGATGCTGGGCACGGAGGGGGAGGGGTTGTCGGCCGGAGCGCTACTGGCTGCCGACGAGCATGTACGCATCCCGATGGATGCCGGTGTCGACTCCCTGAACGTGGCCGCTGCCTCAGCTGTCGCCTTCTACGCCACCCGGCCGACCGAGGTATGACTGACCTCGGAAGATGAGGATCATGAGCCCGCCTGCTGCGGCGTTCCGAGGTGCTGGACAGGGAAGACACCAGGTCGCTGCCCCCGGAAGGACTGTTCCCGGCGTACAGCCCGACTCGTCTGCCGCTCCCAGCGGTTTTGCCACTGAAAGGGCCTCTGACCTGCGTCGGAGGCCCTTTCCGGTCTTTCAGTAGGTTGCTGCTTTGGGCGACAAAAAGTCCCTCGAAAGTCCCTCGGGCAGCGCTGAAAGTCCCTGAAAAGTCCCTGGAGCGAAAGGGCGGATGACGCCTCTGAGCTGGGTCGGGTCGATGTGAAATCAGGCTGTCGCTCCATCCCGCAGTCTGCAACTGCGGTGAGGTAGGAGGGGGTCTGCGGCGGAGTGTGGGTGGTCTGGGGCTGGTGCACTCGTAATGCGTAGGTCTCGGGTTCGAATCCCGAAGGCGGCTCGGATTAACCCCAGGACTCACTCGCCGTGACCTGGGGTTTTTCTTTTTTCTGCGCCTTGTGGTTCCTCCGGTCCGGCCGGAGGACGGCTCCGCAGGGTCAGGGGAGCGCGAGGGGAGCGCATCAGGACAGGGGAAGGACAACGGGCTGTTCCCGGGGAGCGCACGGCGTGCGCGGCGGAAGGCCGTTTTAGGTCCCTTTCCTTGGGCGCTTCTGTAGCGGTCGCAGACACGGGAGAGCGTCCGGCAGGTGGAACGAGACCGCTCATGGCCCGGTGCGCAGGGCGCTGCGGTGGCCTGTCGGGTTGTCGCATTCCGACAAGGATGAATCCGTAGGCTGGAGAGGTGCCGGATATTCAGCAGAGCGTGGAGTTCAAGGCGATCGTCGCCCAGACGAGCGCGGTGCTGTTGACGCGCGGTGTCGAGGTCGAGCCGGGGGCTGTGCGCGACGTGGTGGCGCTGATGGTCCGCTCGGTTGCCGAGCGGATGGGCGTGGATCAGGAGGAGGCGCTCCACCTGGTCCGGCCGGAGCCGGTTGCTGAGGCGATCGCCGCCGCCGCGGACCCTGGCCGCGAGGGTGCCGAGCATGTGTATGCGGTGCGGCCGGTACGAGTCGACGCCCGCACCGTCGTACTGCCTGTGGGGGTGGCGGGCCGGCTAGTGATGGCTGCCGCGCAGGCCGGTAAGTACGCGACGCTGAACGGCGACGGCCACACCGCCTCACATGTCCTGGACCTGGCGACCGAGATCCCCGCCCCTACCGGCCCCGATTGCCAACCACCTACACATCCACGGATCTTGACGCAGCCCTGACGGCTGGCGGGCCGCTCGTAGTCCCGTGGCACAGCAAGTGTGCCCGCAGAGGGGGCACGCGGGGCGGCGTGGCGGGGCCTCCGCCACGCGGCGGGCTACGGCCTCCACTCGTCGCTGTAGTCGGCGTGAGTTGTGTACGGCAGCGCGAGGATTCTTAGGGTCTCGCAGCCAGATGTCGGATCGTCGCTTGCCCAGCCACAGACGGCACAGTGGACATCGTATGCGCCCGACTGCGAGCGCCTGGCGCTGGAAGCCCGTCGCCGTCGCCTGTAGTGCTGCTCTATGCCTGCGGACCCCCGTTCGGCTTCCACAACCGTATGAGCGTGCAGCTCCAGCAGTCGCCGCTTGGAGCGGATGTCAGCGAGGACACGGGGTCGCTGGATGTCCTGAAGGTATGAGTCGCAACCGGCCGAGCGGTGAATCCGCGCATCACTGCCGACGGAATGGAGCACCCAGCCCTCCTCGCCGGCCAGGCCATTTTCCCGCCACGTCCACGGGCCCTTGGGCATTGCGCGTGCGCGCGCCTCTTGCTCGTCGAGCCGGGTTTGAAGAAATTCCACGAGGTGGACCAAGGGTGTGACCTCCAGGATCCGATGCTTCGCCCGGAGTTCAGTCGGACGGGCAATCCAGACGTTCCGCTACTTGCTACCCACCGCTCGAGGCCTCAACCACTTCGAAGAATCTCAGCGCCCTTCACTGCGACGTGCGAGGAGCGCGTCTTGGTAGCTACCAAGGTCATCTTTCAGGAGGGTGGACAACCCTGGGCTCTTGACGTGGTCACCGTAGAAGCTCCCCCGTATACCGTCAACGAGACGGCGCGAGACCTTGATACCGGGAGGTGTTTCATCGATGGCTTGGTGGAGTAGCTCACGCAAATCGAAGAACTTCTTGTAAACAGCCTGGGAGAAGAAGACGCCGCACTCAAGATTGAACTCGTTAAGTTCCTGAGCATACCGCTCGGCCCACTCACGGGTCTTGTCCTGGTTGGTGAATTCCCAGTTCACTTCGTAGCGGATACATGTCTTCCAAATTTGAGGGTACAACTCGATCCTCTTCTTGAGGATCTCTTGAATTTGAGTCTGAACCACCGAGTTGCGGTTGGTCCGGGTAGTGGCGCGGACCGTCAGTAGTGTTCCCAGGATGGATACAACTGCGGCGATCAATGCGACCGATACCGCGGAGTTCAGGTTCATGCACCACTTCTACCGGCGCTGTACGGTTCGAGGGAAGCCAACCACCACGGATATGGACATGCCGGGTCAGGGCTGCGTCAAGTTCCGGGGATGTGTGGGTGGTTGGCGATCGGGGCCGGTAGGGGCGGGTAGCGGTGCAGGCACGGGGGTTCGTGATCATTGTGGTGACTAGCCTCGCCGTTTCGGTTGGGCTGAGGCGGCTGCGTTGATCATCAACTGCTGGGTGGTCGAGGCGCTTCTGTTGCCTGGGCATGGTGGAGTCCCGGCGCAATGGTCGGGTTCTCCGAGTCCTTCGGATTGTGGGCGGGCGGGGGTCGCAGGTCAGTCAACCGCTCGTCGGCGTCGGGGAGCCTGCTGCCGACGGCCCCGTGGACAACAGCGACGGTGCGGAAGGGCTGCTCGTTCCCCCGGGTGCAGGGTGAGCGGGCGGCGCGACACCAGCGTGGGAGAAGCTGCTGACCGGAGCCGACACGCCGGCGAACTGATCGCTCGGGGCGGCTCCTTCGGCATCCTCCGTTTCGCCCTCGCTGGGCCGGGTGATGAGCGGAGGGATGCCGGGGCGCTGGATCAGGGCGCGGCCCTTGTCGCCGGAGGCGTTCGGGTCCTCGCCGTAGCGGAAGTTGGTCTGCGGCTTGGGCGGGCCGGAGTCGATGCCTTCCTTGCTGAGGTTGCCACCGGCGGGGTTGATGCCGGAAGCGACACCGCCGGTGCCTGCGCCGGGGACCTGGCTCGGGCCCTGAGGCGAAGGGGCGCCGGCGCCGGTGCCGGCCCGCATCGCCATGCTGCCCGCGGTCTTCGCGGCCCCTGCGGCGACCGCCATGCCGGCGACGCCGGTGCGGTGCAGGTCGTCATGTCCGCCGCCATCGCTCGCCCAGTGGACGAACTTGTACGTCGCGTACGGGCACAGCAGGACCAGGACCATCACGACGATGCCGGCCATCGCGTCGGACAGGGCGGCCATGCCGTCGTGGCTATCCGACTTACCCATCGCCGAGACGCCGATGAGGAAGACCACGGTCATCAACAGCTTCGAGACGACCAGGGTCGCGGTGGCCTCGATCCAGCCACGCCGCCATCGCTTGGCGGCCTCCCAACCTCCGCCGGCTCCGGCGAAGACAGCGAGGGAGACCATGACGAGGACGCCCACCTTGCGCGCGACCATGACGCCCCAGTACAGGAACGCGCCGATCGCGCATCCGAGGGCGACCATGGCTGGGACTCCCCAGCCGAGGCCGTACATGGCCCCCAACTCGGTGACCTTCACCACCCGGCGGATCGCGTCGTCGACCGAGCTGTTGGCCGCTTGGAACAGGCCGTCGGACAAGGCGTCGACCACGGTGATGGCGACGGAGGTGAAGGCGATGGCACAGAAGCTGAACAGGACACCGGTCATGGTGCCCATCGCGGCCTGGGCCAAGGCCCGCTCGTCGCGTCGCCAGGCCGCGAGCATCAACTGGATGCAGAACGTGCCGACGGTCAGTGCGAGCCCGATGGGCAGCAGCAGTTCGTAGTTCTCCCTGAACCACGACGCGTTGAGATCGATTGCGGTAGTGGCGTTGACGGTCCTGGCGGCGAGGTCGGCCGCGCTGGCGGCCAGTTCACCCATGGACTTCGCGATCCATGCTCCGATGCCGTCGGTGACGGCCCCGGCGGGGTTGGTGGCGAAGTCGACAGCGCCGCAGACCTTGTCCATCAGCGGAAAGTCGCAGACTCCCATGGTGGTACCTCCTTTCCGGGCTGGGGATCAGGGCGCGACGGACGGCATGGCGCCGGCCAAGGCGCAAGAATGGTTGGGTCGGCACTGGACCGCGAGGGTGGTGACGCGGTTCTCCGCACCGCCGGCGGGCGAGCCGTTCCAGGCGATCGACTGCTTACCGGAGACGGTCACGGCGTAGACGTACGCCTGCGTGATTGTTCCGGGATTCGCCTGAAGGGCCTGGGTGAACGCGTCCGGGAAGTGCCCCTCGTTCACGGTCGCGGTGGCGAACTGGCCGTTGGCGGCCATGTTCTTCCACAGCACGGGCGAGGGAACGACCGCGTCGACCGAGTCAGGGTCGGCGTACTTGCTCTCGGCGGTCAGCCACCCGTGCAGAGAGGCCAGCAACTCCGCCTGGGAGTACGCACGGGTGTCGTAGGACCACAGAGCTGTGGCGGCTGCTTTCCCGAACGCGATCGGATCGTGCGTGTCCGGCGGGACCGGGAGGGCGGCGGAGCGTGCGCTCGGCGACGGCGACCCGGACGGTGAGACGGCCGGGGCAGAAGGGGAAGCCGAAGTCGCCTGCGCCGCAGAGGGCTTGGTGGGTTCCCTGCCGTCGCGGGTGAGGTAGGCGGCCAGACCGGCCAGGGCGACGAGCACCACCAGGACAGCGGTGCCGAGCAGCGCCCGGCGGCGCACGCTCGATGCGCCGCCGGGGGTCGAGAAACGGGAAGACATCAGCGGACCTGCGTCCCCAGCGTGCTGAAGAACGCCACCACTCCGTTCGCGGCACCCAACAGGAGCGCCGCACCGGCGCTGACCAGCACACCCTTCTTGCCGTTGGCCTCGGCCTGGTGGCCGCCGGAGTGGTGGCCCCACGCCCACACGCCCGCACTGACGGCGAGCGCGCCGACCACGGCGATGATGCCGAAGAGGTTGATGGAGCTATCACCTGCTTGAGGACGGCGAGGCCGGGCAGCCCGCCCTCGTTCGGCTTGATCCCGGGGTCGTAGGCGAGCTGGACGACCTTGTCAGCGAGATACATGTAAGAACTCCAGTTCGATTCAATGCGTGCCAAAGCCCGAGCGGGCGGAGCGGCGGTGCGAGGAGGAAGAGGGCGAAGGAAAGGCAGGTCAGGCGACTCGGCGGGCCGCGAGGGTTGTGACGCGGACCACGTCACCAGTGCGCGGCGCGTGGATGATCAGGCCCTGGCCGATGAGCATGCCGACATGCTCCGGAGTGTTGGCTGTCCCTTCGGTGAAGAGGAGGTCACCTGGCCGAAGAGCGTCGACCGATACCGACTTGCCGTCCTTGACCTGCGTGTACGTCGTCCGAGTCAGGGTGACCCCGGCAGCCTTGTACGCCTGCTGCATCAGCGAGGAGCAGTCGCACCGGCCCATGGGGTCCGGCCCATGGGAATCGGTGCAGCTCCCACCCCACTGATACGGGGTGTCGAGCTGGCCGAGCGCCCAGCGGACCGCCGTCTGGACCTCTCGCGGAGCGTCCGCGGGGATCTCGTACCCGTCAGGCACCGCGCCCTCGGCATGGACGCCGTGCTGCTCTCACCGGAGACCGCGGCGGCGGCTCCCACGTTCAGCGAGTCGACGCCGTGCGCCATCGGGATGCGCACCCATTCGTCGGCGGCGACCAGAGCCTGGGTGGACAGCCCGTCGCCCTCGGCACCGAGCATCAGCGCCACCTTGTCCATCCGGTGCGGTGCCGCCTCGTCGATGCTGCTGGCCTTTTCGTCCGGGGTCAGCGCGAGGAGTTCGAAACCCGCTTCCCGTACGGTCTCCAGGGCCTTGGGCCAGGTGTCGAGACGGGCGTAGGGGACGGAGAAGACCGCGCCCATCGAGACCTTGACCGAGCGCCCGCGTTCTACGCCGTGGCATCGGGCCGCCCGCAGAGCTGACCGGCTACCGAAGTCCCGGACTTCCATAACGAAGCCCCGGACTCCCACTCTGCGCCTCATTCAGACCCTGCGCCTGGGCCCCTGCCGCACCCTGGCTCTGCGCCTGGCCCCGGGGGCGGTCCGTGCCCAGCCCGCGGGCCGGACCCTGGCAGCCCTGTGCCGCCGCGATGCCCAGCGCCACCAGCAGCGTCACCACGACGAAGACGACGAGCCGCTGCCGCAGCAGCCGCGGATTGGCGGGACGCCGCCCGGCCGACGTCTTGCGGGCCCCGGGGCGCGTTCCCGGCCGGCCGTTCGTCCCGTTCGTGCTCTGCGAGCGCTTGCCGGACCGTGTCGTGTTGCGCGGCGGCTGATGCTGCCGAGGGCGTGAACCACCGGTACGGGGCGACCCGGCTCGCGACGACGTGGCCTGCCGGCCGCTCTGCGGTTGCTTCTGCTGGCGGGGCGCCGGAGGAGCCGTACGCCGGGTCTGCTGCTCGGTGTACGGGCCGTCCATCCGGCCGGTCGGGCGGTCCAGCTCCTGTGCCGAACGCTGGACGGGCGGACGGCTCTCGTGCAGACCCTGCGCCTCCCGTGCCGCGATCTCCTTGAGCCGCATGGAGAGTTGGAGCGTGCTCGGCCGCTCCTCGGGGTCCTTCGCCAGGCAGGCGCTCACCAGCGGCGCGAGCGCGTCGTGCACGTCGTACAACTGAGGTTCCTCGTGCACCACGCGGTACAGCATCACCTCGGAACTGCCGTGCCCGAAAGGCGAGTCGGCCATCGCGGCGTACGCCAGCGTGGCACCGAGTGAGAACACGTCCGTCGCGGGCGTCACCGCCGCGCCGCGTACCTGTTCGGGAGCCAGGAATCCCGGCGAGCCCACCGCCGTACCGACATGGGTGAGGGTGGACGCCCCGGTCGCCCAGGCGATCCCGAAGTCGATGATCCGGGGGCCCTTGGGGGAGAGGAGGATGTTCGACGGCTTCAGGTCGCGGTGGACGACACCGGCCTCGTGCACCGCCACCAGCCCCTCGGAGAGCGCCGCCCCGATCGAGGCCACCTCGGCCGCCGACAGCGGACCCTCCTCGGCCACCTTGTCGTGCAGCGAGGGCCCCGGGACGTACTGCGTGGCGAACCATGGGCGGTCCGCCTCCAGGTCGGCGGCCACCAGGCGTGCCGTACAGCCGCCGCGGATCCGCCGTGCGGCGGACACCTCGCGCGCGAACCGCGAGCGGAATTCCTGGTCCTCCGCCAGATCCGGGCGGATCACCTTCAGGGCCACCCGCTGGCCCCGCCGGTCCGAACCGAGGTAGACGACACCCATGCCGCCCGCTCCGAGCCGCCGGTGCAGCCTGAACGAGCCGACGACACGCGGGTCCTCGCGCCGGAGCCGCATCATCGCCATGTCTGCCCATCCCCGCTGCCTGGTACGCCTGACGAGGCACAGCTTACGTACCCGGCGCCCGGGGTGCTCAGAGGCCGCGCCCTCGCCCGCCGATCGATTGTCGGTGCGCAGCACGGCGCATGACGGGGTGTGGGGGCGCGGCCGTTCGTGCACCGGACGGCGCCGGATGCTCAAACCGGTTGCGGTGACGAGAGGTTGGTGCCATGAGGGCCACGGCCCCGACGGGGCGGCGCGGCACACCGACCCGGCCAGGACCGCGCCGACCGGGGGCGACGCGGCACCGGCCCGCCGCCGGGAGCCGGGACGCGGGCGAGTGAGTGAAGTCACGGTCGTCGCCCGACCTGCCGACGGCCTCGTCCGGGCCCTCGGCGGCGACCGGCCGCGGTACCCCGTCCGCCCACCTGATCCGCAACATTCCGGGCACCCCTCCGGGACGACCCCGGGATCAGGCGCCAAATCTCCACCCAGGGGAGTACGTCGGCTACCCACGGCTCATCCTCCGGGAGGCCCGGCATTCGGTACGAGGGCATGACGTCGTGCGCCCTCCGCTTCCCTAATGTTGAGGTCAAGCGGCGGGCGCAGCACTCGTCCCCCGAGGTCACATGCCCGCCGCTGCACATCCGGTCAGGAGAGGAACCATGGCGGACACGGCAACGCGGACCATGATCCGCACGCGAGGACGCAGGACCCATGCCGCGTTCGGCAGCCGCCCGTCGTCCGGTACGCGCCACCCACTGGTGGCGACGGCGATGGTTCTTCCCCTGGCGGCCCTGCTCGTAGTCGTCTTCGGCGGCTGGGACGCAGTGGTCACACAGGCGTCGTCCGTGGGCGTGATGCTGGGGCGCTGAGCGGCGCCCCGGGTCCGGAAGAGCGGTCCGGACCGGGACATCCGGCCAACAACCCCGTGGGGACGGGGGTGCGGCGGACGGCAGCGTTTGTCCGGTCAGCTGGGGAGCTGACCGGACATCGCGCTGTCCGGGACCTTTCCGCGGCGCGCGTACGCTCGTCGACGGGCCCGGCGCGGACCGGCCCGCCCGCACCTGCCCGCCACCGGGGGAGACCGTGACCACCGCAGTCGTACGCGCGCTGGGCGCCCTCGCCCACCGGGCCGCCCACACCGGACCCTCGGCCGACTGCGCCTGCCCGCCACCGGCCGTGCTCGCGGACCGTGCGGACGGCACGGTGGTCCGCAGCGGGCCCGTCGTCGCCAAGGCACACGCCCCCGGCACGGACACCCCCGATCTGCTGACCCGCCTGACCCTCGCGAACGACTCCCGCCTGACCGGCATCCTGCTCGCTCCCCTGCGGCCCCGGCCCGCCACCTCCGCCACCCCGCTCCACGGCCGCCCCGTCACCCTGTGGCCCCACGGCCGGCCCGTCGATCCCGACGACCCCGACGCCGCCCCCTGGGAAGAGGCCGCCGTCCTGCTCGCCGGACTGCACCGGACCCCGCCCACCGTCCCGCTCCCGCCCATGCGGGGCCCCGCCAAGGCCGCGCTCGCCGTTGCCCGGATGCGCGCCGCCCGGCCCGGCGAACCGGCCACCGCCCCCGTACTCGAAGCCTGGCGCCGCCTGCCGGCCTGGGCCCGCGACGAAGCCGCCGCGCCCCCGCACCGCTCGGGCTTCCTCTGCCACGGCGATCTGCACCTCGGCCAACTCGTCCGCCACCCCGCGCCGCACGGCCCCTGGCTGCTCATCGACATCGACGACACGGGCCTCGGCGACCCCGCCTGGGACCTCGCCCGCCCCGCCGCCTGGTACGCGGCCGGGCTGCTGCCCCCCGATGTCTGGCTCCGCTTCCTGGACGCCTACCGGGCGGCGGGCGGACCCGCCGTACGGGCCGAGGGTGACCCCTGGCCCGAACTGGACGTCCCGGCCCGCGCCCTGACCGTGCAGACCGCGGCGCTCGCACTCGCCAAGTCCGCGGCGGAGGGCCGGAGTCCGGATGAAGTGGAGCAGGCGATGATCGATGCCTGTGCCCGAATTGCCTCCCTCCAATCCGAGTTGGCCGCCGAGCACTCGTCGTAGGCTGAACCGACCGTCGCCGGGCATGCATTCCGGGGACGGCGACCCGACGGCGAGGAGTGAGCCGAACCATGCAGTGTCCCAAGTGCCACGCACAGATGCAGGCGTACAACCGCAATGGCATACAGATCGAGCAGTGCAGCGGCTGCCGGGGGATCTTCCTCGACTACGGCGAGCTGGAGACCCTGACCCGCATCGAGGCGCAGTGGACGCAGCAGGCCCCGCCCGCACCGCCCGCCCCGCAGGCCTACCCGGCCGCCCCGGCGCCCGCCTGGGGCGCTCCTCAGCACCACGGCGGCCACCACGGCGGTCACTACCGGCACAAGAGCTTCGGCCGCATGCTCTTCTCGTCCTGAGCGAACGCACGGCGGGCCCGGACGGTAGAAGTCCGGGCCCGCCGCTGCACGCACCGCTGCTCACCGAGGAGACGACAAAGCCCCGGTCGCGGAGACGACCGGGGCTTGTGCTGTGTGCGCGATACTGGGATTGAACCAGTGACCTCTTCCGTGTCAGGGAAGCGCTCTCCCGCTGAGCTAATCGCGCAGGGTGAACCTGTGTGTACTGCGTGCGCGATACTGGGATTGAACCAGTGACCTCTTCCGTGTCAGGGAAGCGCTCTCCCGCTGAGCTAATCGCGCGGGGATCCTTGCGGACCGGTGGACGATACTGGGATTGAACCAGTGACCTCTTCCGTGTCAGGGAAGCGCTCTCCCGCTGAGCTAATCGTCCTTGGAGGTGGAGACGGGATTTGAACCCGTGTAGACGGCTTTGCAGGCCGTTGCCTCGCCTCTCGGCCACTCCACCAGGAGTGGGGGTTCGGGAAGATCCCCCACTTTCTGCGAGCGGACGACCAGGTTCGAACTGGCGACCTCAACCTTGGCAAGGTTGCGCTCTACCAACTGAGCTACGTCCGCTTGTCTTTTCCGGCCCGCTTGCGCGTCCCGGCGACGTGTTGAACTCTAGCGGATTCCCGGGCCAGTACAAAAACGCGTTTGTGCAGCGTGCTGAGGTGCGTTCGCCCCGGCGCAGGTCGTCGTGCGCCGCCCTAGACTCAACGGCGTGCACGACCTCGCTCCGATGGCCCGCTTCGGCGGCCTCGTCGCGTCCGAACTGCAGGACGTGACCAGTGATCCCACCGCCCTCGACTCGTCCGGCTTCTGGGCCGTGTCCGCCGATTTCGAGGGGCGCCTCGTCTGCGCCCGCTTCGCCTCCGTACGTACGGAGGCGGCGGCCGCCCCGGTGCGCGGCGGCTGGCGCGGGCCCGCGGCCGGTGACTGGAACTCGTCCCTGGACCGTGCCGCGTACATCGCGGGCGTACGGCGGATCCGCGAGTACATCGCGGCCGGCGAGGTCTACCAGGCCAACCTCTGCCGGGTGATGACCGCTCCACTGCCCGACCCGGCCGCCTCGGACGTGGACGCGCTCACCGCGCTGCTCGCGCGTGGCAACCCCGCCCCTTACGCAGGAACGATCCGGCTGCCCGCGCACGGCGTGGAGATCGCCACCGCGTCCCCGGAACTCTTCCTGAAGCGGGACGGCCGGACCATCGAGTCCGGACCGATCAAGGGCACCGGGCGGACCGAGGACGATCTGCTGGAGAAGGACCACGCCGAGAACGTGATGATCGTCGACCTGGTCCGCAACGACCTCGGGCGGGTCTGCGCCACCGGATCGGTCACGGTCCCCGACCTCTGCGTGGTGGAGAAGCACCCCGGGCTCGTCCACCTCGTCTCCACCGTGCGCGGGGAGCTCGCCGAGGGGGCCGGCTGGCCCGAACTCCTCGACGCCGCGTTTCCGCCCGGCTCCGTCACCGGAGCACCCAAGTCCAGCGCTCTCAGGATCATCGAGGAACTGGAGACCGCACCGCGTGGGCCCTACTGCGGCGGCATCGGCTGGGTCGACGCCGACCGCCGCACCGCCTCCCTGGCCGTCGGCATACGTACGTTCTGGATCGACCGGACCGCAGCCGCCCCGGTCCTTCGCTTCGGTACCGGGGCCGGCATCACCTGGGGCTCCGACCCGGAACGCGAATGGGACGAGACCGAACTGAAGGCCTCCCGGCTGCTCGCTGTAGCGTCGGGCGCTCACGAAGCGACTGGAAGGACCGCGTGATGAGGATTTGGGTCAACGGCGAACTGCGGGACGCCGACGACGCCCGGGTGTCCGTACTCGACCACGGACTCACTGTGGGGGACGGCATCTTCGAGACGGTCAAGACCGTCGACGGCAGGCCCTTCGCCCTCACCCGCCACCTCGACCGGCTGACCCGCTCGGCCCGCGGCCTCGGCCTCCCCGCGCCCGACCTCGACGAGGTGCGCCGCGCCTGCGCCGCCGTCATCGACGCCAACCCGATGGCGCTCGGCCGGCTGCGCATCACCTACACGGGAGGGCTCTCCCCGCTCGGCTCCGACCGCGGCGACGCCGGTCCCGGCCTCGTCGTCGCCCTCGGGGAGGCGCGCCGCCGTCCCGACACCACCGCCGTGATCACCGTCCCCTGGACGCGCAACGAACGCGGTGCGCTCGCCGGGCTGAAGACCACCTCGTACGCCGAGAACGTCGTCGCCCTCGCCCACGCGCATGAGCACGGTGCGTCCGAGGCGCTCTTTGCCAACACGGTCGGACGGCTCTGCGAAGGCACCGGGTCCAATGTCTTCGTCGTGCTCGACGGGCAGGTGCACACCCCGCCGGTCGCCTCCGGCTGCCTCGCCGGGATCACCCGCGCACTGGCCGTGGAGTGGACGGGGGCCCAGGAGACCGACCTGCCGTTCGATGTCCTGGAACGGGCCGAGGAGATCTTCCTGACCTCCACCCTGCGTGATGTGCAGGCCGTCCACCGGGTGGACGACCGGGAACTGCCCGGCGGGCCCGGACCGGTGACCGCCAAGGCCATGCGGATCTTCGACGAGCGGGCCGGGAACGACCTCGACCCGTAGAACCGCACCTCGACTCCGTAAAACCGGGTGACGGGCCGGGGCCCAGCGGATAGAACAACTCCGATGACTACGACCCTCCGGCCGACCGGGCCGATCCAGCAAGGCGCCGACGGCGCGAAGAGCCGCGCGTACGACGTGTGCGACAACGGGCGGCCCGTCGGCGCCGTCGAGATCGGCACGGATCCGCGGTTCGGTGCCTCGGTCGGCGTGCTGCGTTCCCTGAGCGTCGACGAATCCCGCCGCAGGCGCGGCCGCGGCACCATCGCGGCGCTGGCGGCCGAAGAGGTGCTGCGTGGCTGGGGCTGCACCCAGGTGCGCCTGGCGGCACCCGAGGGCAACGAGGGAGCGCAGGGCCTGGCGGCCGCGCTCGGCTACACCGAACGCGGCCGGAACATGCTCAAGGAACTCGACCGGACGGCTCCGGCGCTGCCGGACGGTGTCGTCGCCCGGCAGATGAGTGCCGAGGAGTTCGCGCGCTGGCAGCGCACCAGCGTCGACACGTACGCGCAGTCCTGGGTGAACCAGGGCATCCCGGCCGAGCAGGCCATGGAGAAGTCCCGCACCGACCATGCCCGAAACCTGCCGGACGGCATCGACACCGTGGGCATGCATTTCCGCGTCCTCGTTCACGAGGACGCGGTCGTCGGCCATGTGTGGGTGTCGGTGAGCGAAGAAAGCCCGGGCGAAAAGGCCGGATACGTCTTCGACGTCGAAGTGGACGAGGAGTACCGGGGCCGAAGCTACGGACGTGCCCTGATGTGGCAGGCGGAGCACATCACCCTGGACGCGGGCGCCCACCGCCTCGGGCTGCATGTCTTCGCCGGCAACACACCGGCCCAGCGGCTGTACGAGTCGCTCGGTTACCGGACGACTCAGTACAACCTGGCCAAGACGCTCTGACCCTCCGCCGGCTCAGCCCTGCTCGGCGAGCAGCCGGTCGGCGATCTCCTCGATGCGTTCGCGCAGCCCGTCCTGGCTCTTGCCGCCGTCCAGCCGCTCGTCGCCGAGCACATACGTCGGCGTGCCGGTGACCCCGATCGCCTTGCCCTCGGCCTGGTCGGCGTCGACGATCAGCATGTGGCGGCCGTCGATCAGGGCGGTGTCCATCTCCTCGGCGTCCAGGCCGATTTCCCGCGCCACCTCGATCAGCAGCGGCTCGCCGGTGCGGCCGAGGTCGGCGGTGCGGGCGAGAACCGCCTCGATGTACGGCCAGCCCCTGCCCTGGGCCGTCGCCTCCTCGGCGGCCTGCGCGGCGGCGTAGGCGTGCTTGTGCTTCTCCAGCGGGAAGTGCCGCAGCCGCACCTCCAGCCGGTCGCCGTACTTGGCCCGTAGGGCGTGCACATCGGTGAGGGCCTGGTGACAGTCGGGGCACTGGAGCTCGCACCAGAGGTCGAGGACGACCGGCGCTGCGGCGGTGGAATCGCTCATGCGGCCAGTCTCCCAGGGCGCGCGCGAGCGTCCCAATCCGCATCCGCATCCCCATCCCGCCCATCCCCATCCGGTCCGCTCCGGCTTCGGGCGACCGGAGTGCTTCCGAATCGGCACCTGGGGAGGATCCCGGCCCTGAAATGTCCCTGATGTGGTCCCGGATCGTGGCCGCCCGGGCGGTGGGCGGTGCAGGATGGAAGGGACGTTTCCCCTTGTGCTTGGAGGCCCCGATGCTTGCCGAGACCATTTGCTCAGCGGTGTCCGCGGCGGGCCTGGGCATCGCGGCCGTCACCGCGTACCGGAAGCGCTTCCTCGCCGCGGCCCGGATCGCCGCCTACTCCCTGGTCCCGATCGGGCTGGTGCTGACCGGGATCGTGGACTGGGTCGCCGGAATCGCCTTCAAGCCGAGCGTCTGGCTCGGCTTCGGGCTGCTCGCCGTGGCCTGGCTGCTGTTCATGACCACGCGCGCGATCGAGCGCCGAGGCGTCGGTACCCGTAAGGAACGCAAGGCCGCCGCACGGGCGGCGCAGGGCGGGGCCGTCGCTCCGGCGGCTTCGGCGCCCTCCCTCGGCTCCGGGCTCCCGGCTACCCGGGCGCAGGCAGCTCCGAAGACGACCGCGAAGAAGCAGTCCGCGTCCTCGGGCGAGGACTTCAGCGACATCGAGGCCATCCTGAAGAAGCACGGCATCTGACCCGCACCACCGCGGCGGGGGTGCGGCGATGATGTGACTGAATCGATTCACTGATTGCCTTGACGGTGGTACCCGATGGAGCTAGCGTCCCGATCGGATTGAAACAATTCATTCGGACCGGCGGGTGCTGCCGGGGAGGCGGCCCGGGACGACGGAGTGGCCCGCGACGGCGTCCGTACGATGGGATGACGCCGCGGACCGGTGCGGCCGAGGGCATCAGTGGGGCAGGGCAAGTGGCGCGTGTGGCAGGGATCAAGGATGTGGCCCGGCAGGCCGGAGTCTCCGTGGGCACCGTGTCCAATGTGATCAACCGGCCCGAGGCGGTGCTGCCGGAGACCCGTACCCGGGTGCTGGCCGCCATCGAGGAGCTCGGGTACGTGCGCAGCGAGTCCGCCCGCCAGCTCAGGGCCGGCCGCAGCCGGATCATGGCACTGCTCGTCCTGGACATGGGCAATCCGTTCTTCGTCGACGTGGCCCGTGGCGCCGAGCGCGCGGCCCGTGCGGCCGGCCTCGGTGTCATGGTCTGCAACAGCGGCCAGAGCCCGGCGGAGGAGGCCGAGTACCTCGGACTCTTCGCCGAGCAGCGGGTGTGCGGTGTCCTGGTCACCCCGGCCGACGCGACCGGCCGCAACCTGGAGACGTTCCGCCGGCACCGGATCCCCTTCGTGCTGGTGGACCGCGTGGCGTCCGGCACGGGGACCTGCGCGGTCTCCGTCGACGATGTCCGCGGTGGCGCGCTCGCCGCCGGTCACCTGGTCTCGGCCGGGCATCGCTCGGTGGCGTACGTCAGCGGCCCCGGCGACCTCCACCAGATCAGGGACCGGCGCGAGGGCGCCCTGTCGGCCCTCGCCGACGCCGGACTGCCGCCCGAGGCACTTGTCGAGATCCCCTCCGACCGTCTGGACGTGGCGGCGGGGCGTGATGCGGGGGCCCGGCTGCTCGGACTCGTGCCCCGGCCGACCGCGGTGTTCTGCGCCAACGACCTGCTCGCCCTCGGTGTGCTGCAGTCGCTGTACGCGGCGGGCGTGCGGGTGCCGCACGACATCGCCATCGTCGGCTACGACGACATCGAGTTCGCGGCGGCCGCTGTCGTACCGCTGACCTCGGTCCGTCAGCCCGCCGTCGTGATGGGCAGGATGGCCGCGGAGCTCCTGCTGGAGGAGGCGGACGACGAGGGCGGTACCCACGAGCACCGCAGTGTGGTGCTCCAGCCCGAGCTCGTGGTGCGCGCCTCCAGCGCGACACCACGCTGAGACCGGGTTCTGCCGCCTCCTCGCGATTCCCGCCCGCAGCTTCCTGCCCAACTCCGCGCCCGGAGCCCGGAGTCCGGTGAATGGCGCGGCTCCGGGACGATCCCACGGAGCACCGGACGCCGCCCGGCCCAGTGCCCGGTGGACTCGAAGTCGGCGAGCATGCTGCGGTGTTGTGCAGCGCCGACGTCAACGGCGAGTGGTTCAGGGGCCGTCGTACCGAAAATCTGGCGGATGGTCGGACGCCGGAGCGAATCGCGCCCCACTCCGGGGTGGGTGAACTCCCGGCGTAAAAACGCGTGTTGATCGCCAACGGGGCCCGGTCTGAGTCATGATCGTCTCGAGATGGTGGACACCTCCCGGGGCGATGCCCCCGCACCCCCTGACGAAGAGCCGCGCGGCTGCCTCTTCGCGCTTTCCCAGCCCCCTTTGATGATCTTCCTCGCGGTGATCGGCAGCCTGCTGCTGATGGCCGCGGTGCATGATCTCTTCATGCTGTGAACGGTCAGCCGGCCGCTTCCTTGCGGCGTGCCCGGTACGCGGCCACATGCAGACGGTTACCGCAGGTGCGGCTTGAACAGTAGCGCCGGGAGCGGTTGCGGGAGAGGTCGACGAAGGCGTGCCGGCAGTCCGGCGCCTCGCAGCGACGCAGCCGTTCCTGCTCGCCCGCCACCACGATGAACGCCAGGGCCATGCCGCAGTCGGCCGCGAGGTGGTCGGCGACCGAGGCGTCCGGTGCGAAGTAGTGCACATGCCAGTCGTAGCCGTCGTGGTTGCTGAGCTGCGGTGTGGTGCCGGCGGCTGCGACGAGGGCGTTGACGAGCGAGGCTGCGGTCCGGGCGTCGTCCGTCGCGAAGATCTCGGCGAAGCGTGTCCGTACGTCCCGTACGGCCTGCAGGTCCTTCTCGTGGAGCTCGCCCACGCCGCTGATGCGATGACGGCGCGCGAAGTCGTACAGCGCTTCGATGTCGGCGAGACCGTCGACCGGCCCGCCCTCCGGCTGCCCGCTCTCCGGCGCCGTGTTCAGCAGGTCGACCACCGTGTCGAGGGCGATCCGGGTGTCGTGGGGGATCAGCACGCTTTCGCTCCCTGGCCTTCGGCGGGCGGGTGCCCGCCGATGCCGGCTGACTCTACTGGCTCGGTGCCGCCGCACAGAGGCCCGAGAGGGCCCATGCGGGGCGTGAGGAGCGCGTACCGGCCATCTGTGGGTATCCATGGGCCGGTGGCCGCCCGTCCGGGCCGTGGCGGGCGGCTGGGCCTGCGGGGCGCGTACCGGTGCGCGGAGCGTGGCCGCACGGGTGGGCGGGAACGCGCACCGACGCCGTCACCACGGTGGATTCCGTGATGACGGCGTCGGTGTCAGCCCTATGAGGTTGTCCGCGCGGCGCCGTCTCCCCGAGTCGGACGGCGCCGTGCAGCTCTCGGCCTGGCTCAGCTCTCGGCCAGGATGTGTGAGAGCTCCGTGTCCAGATCGAAGTGACGATGCTCGGTGCCTGGCGGAACCGCGGCGTCGGTCCTTTTCAGGAACGACTCCAGGGCCCTCGCCGGGGCTTCGAGCAGGGCTTCGCCCTCTGGGGAGCTCAGTGCGATGCAGACGACGCCCTGGCCGTGACTACGTGAAGGCCAGACGCGGACGTCTCCGGTGCCGGTGGGCCGATGCAGCCCCTCGGCAAGGAGGTCGCGGGCGAAAACCCATTCGACCGTTTCCTCCGCTCCGGTGTGGAAGGTGGCGTGCACGGCATAAGGATCGGCCGTGTCATACCGCAGGCCCGCGGGTACAGGCAGTGAGGACTCGCTCGACACAACGAGGCGCAGGTGCAGCTCGCAGCTGACCGTGGTGTTCATAAGCGCCAGGGCCTTTCGCTCAGTGTGCGCTCGGGGATTCGCACGTCGGCGAAATCGACATGCCACCTACGGTGGCGTTGTAAACCCCTCTGACCTTTTTGTGTACCTTCAGGTAGCTCGTACAGCGGTGTGTAACTTTGGGTTATGCGGCCATTCCGGTGACGAAGGGCGTTCCGGTAAGTTGGCTCCCATGAACGCGGAGAGTGACGAGCGGGACGGGGGCGCCGTACCGGCGAAACCGTTGTCCGCCGCGGGGGATGTGACGGGGAGCGTGACGGGAGAGATCACGGAGGGTGTGACGAAGGAGGACCGGGAGCTCGGTTCCCGGGCGCCCGGGTTCATCAAGGCGTCGCGGGCGCTGCATCTGAGCTGGCAGGTCGGCGTCTTCGTGGCCGGCCTCGCGGTGGTCGTCGCGGGGATCATCATGCTGCCGCTGCCCGGCCCCGGCTGGCTGGTGATCTTCGGCGGCATGGCGATCTGGGCCACCGAGTTCGTCTGGGCGCAGCTGGTGCTGCGCTGGACGCGGCGCAAGGTCACCGAGGCCGCCCAGCGGGCGCTCGATCCCAAGGTCCGGCGGCGCAACATCATCCTCACCGTGACCGGTCTGGTGATCATCGCGGTGCTTGTGGGGATCTACGTCTGGAAGTTCGGCGTGACCATGCCGTGGAAGATCCACGAGTGACCGGGGGATGGTCATGGGGCGCTGCTGACATGCGGTAATGTTTGGCCTGCGCCCGGGCGATTAGCTCAGTGGGAGAGCGCTTCGTTCACACCGAAGAGGTCACTGGTTCGAACCCAGTATCGCCCACCCGGGACAGAGGGCCCGTGAGACCGCAGAGTCTCACGGGCCCTCTGCGTTTCCCGCGCAGGTAGGGACCCGTTCTCCGTACGGAGCGGGTCGCGCCCGCGGGCGCGGTACGCGCGTCTGCGGTCGAAGCGCTTCGACCGCAGACGCGGCGCAATCGCTGACGTCGCCTGCTTCGGATGCCTGACTTGTCCCGGCCGGCGCCCCCTCGGCGCGGACCGCTGGCCGGCCCGCGCCGAGGGCGCCCCGGGCCGGCTGTACGGCACACCGTCAACGCATCCGGCCCAGGGCGTCCTTCAGGCGCCGCGCATCGCGCAGCCGTTGCTCGTACGTCGCCCCGACCACCAGCAGCAGCACCCCGGCGAGCGCGGGCGGCAGCCAGCGCGGCAGCGCGCCGACGACCTGGACCACGTACGGCGCGAGTTCGTGCACGGCGTCCAGCGCCAGCACCGCACCACCGAGCAGCAGCAGAGCCTGCAGCCGCAGCCGCGCGCCCGCCAGGGTGATCACCAGCGCCGCCGCACCGAGCAGCAGCGGCCGTACCCAGTACGGATCGACCCATGCCGCGAAGAGACTCGGCACCGAAGTCGCCGCGAGACCCGCCCCGTACGCCGTCCACGACGACGCCTCGGGATCACGGCGCCGGCGCAGCACACCGACCGCCAGAGCGGGCACCGTCACGGGCAGGGTGTACGCCTCCGGGGCCGACACCCCCGAAGCCGACAACCGCAGCCAGGCCGCCAGGACGAACAGCGCCGTCGCCAGATACCCGGCCACCGGCCGGCGCTCGGCCCGTACGGCCGTGCCTGCCGCCAGTACCCCGCACAGCGCCAGCACCAACGCCAGGAACGGCCGGTCAGGCACCGCCATGCCCACGGCCACGACACCCGCCACGGCCCCGGTCAGCTCGACCGGCAGAGCCGGCGGGCGGCCCCGCAGCCGCGCCCCGAGCAATACCGTCACCGCAGGGACGACCAGCATGACCGGCGCCGCCCGATACCCGGCGAGCCCCCACGACGCCCCTACCGCACGGGCCAGCACCATCCCGCACACCACCGCACCGCACGCCGGCACCGCCTGCGCCATCCGCAACACCCCTGCCGCACGCGCGGCCTGAGCGGCCGGCAGCGGTGGCAAGGCCCGCGCCGCCGGGACCGCGGCACCGCCGAGCAGCACCGCAGCCGCCCCGAACACCACCAGCAACACCGTGAACACCGCGTACGTGGCGGTCTCCGTGGCGAGCGACAGCATTCCCACGCTCACCGCACCGAGCAGACCGCACACCAGCGCGGTCGGCCCCACCCCGCCCGTCCCCCGGCGCCATTCCCGCACCGTCACCGCGAACACCCCGGCGACCAGCACCGACTGCACCGACACAGCAGCCGCATACGACAGTCCCAGCACCGCGGGCAACGCGGTGAACCCCGCCCAGCCGAGCGCCACCGCACCGGCCCCCGCCGCACCCCGCCACGCCGCCCCCGGCGCGACGCCCGGCCCGGCCACCCGCAGCCACGACGCCCACGACCGGTACGCTGCCCCCGACAGAGCGGCCACCGCCAACAGCACCACCGGGGCCGAAGCCATTTCGGACCACGCCATACCTTCCATACCCAACGCGCCCCGGACCCCGCCGTCCGGCACCCCCGACCACATCCGGGCCGCCTGCGACACCGTGCCCACCAGCGACAGGCCGACCGGCGGCACCGCAGCCAGCACCGAGCCCACCGTCACCGCCGACGAGGCCCACAGCAGCCCCTTCCCGACCGGGCGGGGCAGCGGAGCGCGCACCGCCGCCAGCAGCACCACACCGCACAGCAGGTACAGCGGCACCGACCAGCCCCCGGCCACCCCGGCACCCGGCACACCGCCCACCGCGGCCACCCCGCTGAGCCCGGCCACCGCCCCACCGGCCACCGCGAGTCCCGCCGGCGCACGCCACGCCCCGGCCACCGCGACCGCCGCACCCACGAGCAACAGCACACCCGGCGCCACCGCGGCCGACACCGCATCGGCGGACACCGACTGCCCCAGGCCCACCAGCAGGCCCAGCAGGCCCGTCGCCCAGCAGCAGACGCAGGCCGTCACCCGTACCGCAACTCCCTTGCCCCACACCGCGATCGCACAGTCCAGCGCTGCTGTCGCCAGCAACGCCCAGCCGAAGACCGTGGCCCCCGCACCCGCCGACCACGCCCACAGCGGCAGCGGCAGCTGCACGGTCACCACGGCCAGGGGCAGCGGCAGCCGAAGCCGGCCGAGCAGCAGCCCGTACGCACTCCAGAGCACCGCCAGCACCGCCGAGGCGACCGCGGCGAAACCGGGACCGCCGGCCTCCGGCACCGCCACCCGGTGCAGCGCGTACGCGTCCAGCACCATCAGCACCGACGCCAGAGCGGCGAGCGACTCGGCCGTCGAGGGCAGCCCGCGTCGCAGCAGCACGGCCGGAGCGGAGAGCGCCGCGACCGTCAGCATCGCCAACACCGCCGAGCGGCCACCGATGCCCAGCTGACCCCAGCTGACCAGGGTGAACGCGATCGCGGCGATCGTGAGCAGCAGACCGCCCAGGGTGAGCAGCACATTCTGCGCGCTGCGCGGCCCGGCCGGCGCGGCGGGAGGGCCGAAGGGAGCCGCGAACGGCGCCGACGACCGGACCGGCGCAGGCGGCACGGACGGAGCGGCGAACGGCGGCACGGGCGGCACGGCGCGGCGCGCGGCGGGCTGCGCCAGCACACTGACCAGCCAGGCACGACGAACCAGCAACTGGGACCGGCGGGCATCCAGCCGGACCAGCTCGCGATCGAGGAGCGCCAATTCCTCGGCGGGCGGCGGCACATGTTCCATGAACGGGAGTGTGGCGCGAGCAACAGGACCGGACATGGGCTCGGATACTCAGTTCCCCGGCTGAGTACGCGCAGACTGGGGCCATGGACTGGAGTCACTACCGATTCGTGAGTATCTGGGACCTGCCGGGACCGCCCGACACCGTGTACGAGATCCTCGGACGCCCCGACGACTACCCGCGATGGTGGCCGCAGGTCCGCGAGGTCACCTCGGTCGACGGCACCACCGGCACCACCCGGATCCGCTCCTTCCTCCCGTACGACCTCGTCATGACCGTCCGCGAACGCCACCGCGACCCCGCGGCCCGGGTCCTCGAAGCGGCCCTCGGCGGCGACCTCGTCGGCTGGGCCCGGTGGACGGTCACCGCGCACGGCGCCGGCAGCCGCGCCACGTACGAGCAGGACGTCGAGGTGCACCGACGGCTGATGCGGCTCCTCGCCGTGCCCGGACGCGCCGTGTTCCGGGCCAACCACGCCCTGATGATGCGCGCCGGGCGCCGGGGCCTCACGGCCTGGCTGGAAGGAGTTTGAACCGGACGCCGCGAGCCCTGTATGGTTCAACCCGTTCCCGGGCGATTAGCTCAGTGGGAGAGCGCTTCGTTCACACCGAAGAGGTCACTGGTTCGAACCCAGTATCGCCCACCGGGAAGAGGCCGGTCCGTCAGCAGAATCGACGGACCGGCCTCTGCGTGTCCAGATGCGGGAGCCGTGCCGGTGTCCATCGGCCCGACCCGTCCGATCACGCCGCGGCGGGCAGGTCCGGGCGCAGCGGCCACGCGGGATCCACCGCCTCGACCGTGCCGTTCTTCGCGAACCACGCCTGCAGCCCACGCGCCTGTGCCGCATGCCACACGGTCTGCAACGTGTGCAGCTCCGGCGGGGACAGCCGCTCCAGCCGGGACGAGAACCGCCGCCCCACCGCCCGTACCAGCTCCAGCGAGGCCGCCGCATCGGCCGCCGCGTCGTGCGCGCCGTCCAGCACCACCCCGTACAGCTCGCAGAGATCGGTGAGGGTCCGCCGCCCCTTCCGGTAGCGGTCCAGATGCTTGTCGAGCACGCGCGGATCCAGCACGCACAGCGGTGTGTTCTGCAGATACCGGGTGAGTGAAGACGCGCGGTGGCGCCTCAACTCCCGGTCCAGCAGGGTCAGATCGAACGGTGCGTTCATCACGACGAGCGGCCGGCCGGCCGCGCGCTGCTCGGCGAGCGCACGGGCTATCTCCTCCACCACCGGCGCCGGCCAGCGGCCGTTGCGCTGAAGATGATCGTCGGTCAGACCGTGGATCGCGGTCGCCCCCACGGGCACCGGAACCCCCGGATTCACCAGCCAGCGGGTGACCCGCACCCGTCCGCCCGCCGTGTCCTGGACGACCAGGGCGGCCGAAACGATCCGGTCCTCCTCGACGTCCACTCCCGTTGTCTCGGTGTCAAATGCGGCCAGTGGCCCTTCGTACCAGTGAGTCATCCCCGAACTCCTCGTGCCCGAACGGCAGATGGCGTGATTCCCCTGCCCGGTCCGGTGATACCCGCACCCTTTGCCTGATACGCCGTTTGCGCGCCGTTCCGTGCGGTGACAACACAGGTGGGGGGAACGGAAGTTGTCCGTCACCCCGCCATCGAGATCTCTCCGTCGAAGAACCGATCGGTACAGCCCGGAAGGCCCACGCAGCCATGGCGCTCGCGCAGCCCGAACCGAGCGGGCTGCTGCCCCAGCGGATCGCACCGCTGCGCGGCACACTCGCCACCACCGCCTGCATGGAGACGCTCCAGGTGGGCTACTTGCACGCGGTCGCGGCCGCGGCGGGGTGTTCCCTGTCACAGCCCTTCCCCGACAACGGCATCGACTGGCACGTCAGCCATGGCGCCCCCGGCCATGCCGTGGACGACGAAGTGACCATAAAGGTGCAGCTCAAATGCACCTACCAGATCCCGCCGCACCCGGCGGGACCGACGTTCTCCTTCACACTCGACAACGCACATCTCGTGAAGCTCGCCCGGACCCCCGTGTCGGTGCACAAGATCCTCGTCGTGATGATCGTGCCGCGCAGCCAGGACGAGTGGCTGCGCGCCGGCCACGACCGGCTCGACCTTCGGCACTGCTGTTACTGGACCAACCTGGCCGGTCACGCGGTCACGGGCCGGCACCGGACCACCGTGCGGATCCCGACCTCGCGCATCTTCGACGACCGGGCGCTCTGCGAGATCATGACCCGCGTAGGGGCGGGAGGGAGACCCTGATGCACCGGCCGATGGACGAGTCCGTCAACTCCGCCACACGTCCGCACCCCGGCGAATCCGTGGGACCGTGGTCCACCGCTCCCCGGCAGCCCGGGGACATCCCCGACCCCGCCCGGGTCGACCCCGCGGTCCTCGCCGCCCTGCTCGACCGGCACGGCTGGCTCCGCCGCGGCGGAGCGGGCGGACGGTACAGCCGCTGGACCCCACCGGGACCACCGGCCCCGCCCGGCGGCGGTACGAGCCTCCTCGTTCCCGACACCACCGCCTTCCCCGACAGCGAGGACCTCCTCGGCGAGGCGCTGACCGCCCTCGCCCGCAGCGCCGCACCCTCCGCCCGCGAGGTCCTGGTCTCCCTCGCCGTGCCCAGCGACGAGATCCGGTGGTGGCGCGAGGTCCCCGAACCCGTCGGGGGAGCGGCCGGAGCAGCAGGCTGGGCGGGAGCGGAGCAACTGCACAGCGCCGCCCGGCAGACCCTGCTCGCCGGAGCCCTCGCCGTCCGGGCACGCGCCGGCTACCACGGCGCACGCCACCGCCGCAGGGCCCGGGCGGCCCTCGACGGCATCCTCGTCGGGCCCGCGCCCGGTGGCCGCGATCTCGCCGCGTTCGTCCCCGTCGAACCGGGCCGACCCGTCGCCGTGCGGCTCCACCACGCCCTGCACGCCACCCGCGAAGCCGTGGACTACCAGCGGGCCACCGGCGGGTTCGACGCCTTCGACACCGCCGTCGGGGCAGGAGCCGGCCGGGAACTCACCGAGGCCCTCATCGCGCTGGTCCAGGGCTCGGAAGGGGCCGGGATCGCCCTGGAGTGGGCGCCCGCCGCCGGGATCCCCGAGGGCTGCCCGGCCCGTCCCGAGCCGGTGGAATTCTCCCCGGGCGACCTGCCCGCCCTGCGCCGGGCGGGAGCCCGCTACCTTCGGAACGAGCCCGCCGTGACGGTACGGATCACCGGCGCGGTCGTCCGGCTGCGCCGCTCGGGACCGCGTGGCGCCGGAATCGTACGGCTGCGGGTGCTGGCCGGCGCCGAGGTGCCGCACGTACGGCTGGAGCTGGACGAGGAGGCGTACCGGATCGCCGGCCACGCCCACCTGGTGGGGCTGCCGATCAGGGTGGAGGGCAGGCTGGAGAGCCGCGGCGGCTTCCGGCGGCTGACCCGGACCGCGCAGGTGGTGCCCGTGCAGGTGGACGAGGCGGAACGGGACCGGCTGATGAAGTCGCTCCAGGAGAACGTCGACTATTTCGAGGAGGCGTGCACGGGCGAATAGGGGCGGTGCGCGTGGCGGACAGGGCCGTACACGCACGGCGAACAGGGGGCGTGGCGGGCGGCCCGCGGGGGAGCCGGGGGCCTTCGCGGCTCCACCGTTTCGCGGAGGGGGCCCGCGGCTCGGTACGATTCGTATCGCACGCGCACCACGCATGCGTGCGTACCCCCTGAGTCAGGAGAGACCGGTGTCAGACGTCCGTGTGATCATCCAACGCGATTCCGAGCGGGAAGAGCGCGTGGTGACGACGGGCACTACGGCAGCCGAGCTCTTCCCCGGCGAGCGCACCGTTGTCGCCGCCCGGGTCGCCGGTGAGCTGAAGGACCTCGCGTACGCCGTCGCCGACGGCGAGGTCGTCGAGCCCGTCGAGATCTCCTCCGAGGACGGCCTGAACATCCTCCGGCACTCCACCGCGCACGTCATGGCGCAGGCCGTTCAGCAGCTCTTCCCCGAGGCCAAGCTGGGCATCGGCCCGCCGGTCAAGGACGGCTTCTACTACGACTTCGACGTCGAGAAGCCGTTCACTCCCGAGGACCTCAAGGCCATCGAGAAGCGAATGCAGGAGATCCAGAAGCGGGGGCAGCGGTTCTCCCGCCGGGTCGTGACGGACGAGGCCGCGCGCGAGGAACTGGCGGACGAGCCGTACAAGCTGGAGCTCATCGGCATCAAGGGCTCCGACTCCGTCGAGAACGCCGGCGACGGCGCGGATGTCGAGGTGGGCGGCGGCGAGCTGACCATCTACGACAACCTCGACCCGAAGACCGGCGAGCTGTGCTGGAAGGACCTCTGCCGAGGTCCGCACCTGCCCACCACCCGGTTCATCCCGGCGTTCAAGCTGATGCGGAACGCCGCGGCGTACTGGCGGGGCAGCGAGAAGAACCCCATGCTCCAGCGGATCTACGGGACGGCCTGGCCCACCAAGGACCAGCTGAAGGCGCACCTGGAGTTCCTGGAGGAGGCCGCCAAGCGCGACCACCGCAAGCTCGGCAACGAGCTGGACCTCTTCTCCTTCCCGGACGAGATCGGCTCCGGTCTCGCGGTCTTCCACCCCAAGGGCGGCATCATCCGCCGCACCATGGAGGACTACTCGCGCCGGCGTCACGAGGAGGAGGGCTACGAGTTCGTCTACTCGCCGCACGCCACCAAGGGCAAGCTCTTCGAGAAGTCCGGCCACCTGGACTGGTACTCCGAAGGCATGTACCCGCCCATGCAGCTCGACGAGGGCGTGGACTACTACCTCAAGCCCATGAACTGCCCGATGCACAACCTGATCTTCGATGCGCGCGGGCGTTCGTACCGTGAACTGCCCTTGAGGCTCTTTGAGTTCGGGACCGTGTACCGGTACGAGAAGTCCGGCGTCGTGCACGGCCTCACCCGGGCCCGCGGCTTCACGCAGGACGACGCGCACATCTACTGCACCAAGGAGCAGATGGCGGAGGAGCTCGACAAGACGCTCACCTTCGTCCTGAACCTGCTCCGCGACTACGGTCTGACCGACTTCTACCTGGAGCTCTCCACCAAGGACCCGGTCAAGTTCGTCGGCTCCGACGAGGTGTGGGAAGAGGCCACCGAGACGCTGCGCCAGGTCGCCGAGAAGCAGGGCCTGCCGCTGGTTCCGGACCCGGGCGGCGCCGCGTTCTACGGCCCGAAGATCTCCGTGCAGGCACGCGACGCCATCGGCCGTACCTGGCAGATGTCGACCGTCCAGCTCGACTTCAACCTGCCGGAGCGCTTCAACCTGGAGTACACCGGCCCGGACGGCACCAAGCAGCGCCCGGTCATGATCCACCGTGCTCTGTTCGGCTCCATCGAGCGCTTCTTCGCCGTGCTGCTGGAGCACTACGCGGGTGCGTTTCCGGTCTGGCTGGCTCCGGTCCAGGCGGTCGGCATCCCGATCGGTGACGCGCACATTCCGTACCTCCAGGAGTTCGCGGCGGAGGCGAGGAAGAAGGGGCTGCGGGTCGAGGTGGACGCCTCGTCCGACCGGATGCAGAAGAAGATCCGGAACGCGCAGAAGCAGAAAGTTCCGTTCATGATCATCGTTGGTGACGAGGACATGAACGCGGGCACGGTGTCGTTCCGGTACCGCGATGGCTCGCAGGAGAACGGTGTTCCGCGTGACCAGGCGCTGGCGAAGCTCGTCGACGTGGTGGAGCGCCGGGTGCAGTCGTGAACGTTCCCCGCCTGCGGCGGGGATGATCCGATTCGGAAACAGCACAGGGCGAAGGCGCCGTGCTCCCCGCGCACGCGGGGTTTTCGGCCCCCGGAGAGCTACCCGCCCTCCGGGGGTCTCTTCTCGTCCTCCCGCCGGAAGACCTGCAGCAGCCACGACGAGAACGAACCCGTCACCGCCCCCAGCAGCGCCAGACCGCAGGCCATCAGGCCCGTCGCCACGACCCGGCCGCTCGGGGTGACCGGCACCGTGTCCCCGTACCCCACCGTCGTGAGCGTCTCGCAGGCCCACCACACCGCGTCGCCGAACGTGCGGATCGAGGCATCCTGCGCGGTGTGCTCCTGGTGGTACACGGCGAGCGCGGCGGCGAAGCCGAGCAGCAGGGCGCTCGCACCGGCGTAAGCGATCACGCGCGTGTACAGGCTCAGCCGCGGCTGCTCCCTGCGCTTCTGGACCGCCGTGTAGAGCCGGATCAGGCGCAGCGGCCGCAGCAGGGGAAGCAGCAGGACCACCGTGTCCAGCCAGTGCACACGGACGAAACGGTGACCGAGGCCGCTGAGGCGGAGCCGTACCGCATAGTCCGCGGCGAAGACCAGCCAGGTCGCGCAGACCAGCGCGAGGGCGATCTCGCGCCAGGGCCGGGCGTCGTGCGGGGCGAGCACGCGGACCGCGTAACCGAGCAGGAAGAGCAGCGAGGCGCCGAAGAGGGGCACTTCCGTGCGCTGCTCCCAACGCCTGAAACGAGGAGGGGTGGAGTCCGCGCGCTGGTCGATCATCGCCTCAGCATCGCCGGGCGCAGACGGGTGCGGCCCCGGCGACACGCTGCCCGGGAGCGAAGCAATATGCTGATCGGCATGACGAGTGAGCCGGAGCAGCAGATCGGAGTCGGGACGCCCGACGCGTTCCAGCGCCTGTGGACGCCCCACCGGATGGCATACATCCAGGGCGAGAACAAGCCGTCCGGTCCGGAGGCCGGCGATGGCTGTCCGTTCTGCGCGATTCCGTCGCAGTCGGACGAGGACGGGCTTGTCGTGGCGCGCGGCAAGCATGTCTATGCCGTGCTCAATCTGTACCCGTACAACGGTGGCCACCTGATGGTGGTGCCGTACCGGCATGTCGCGGACTACACGGAGCTGGACGGCCCGGAGACCATGGAGCTGGCCGAGTTCACCAAGCGGGCGATGGTGGCGCTGCGGGCGGCGTCGGGGGCGCACGGGTTCAATATCGGGCTCAACCAGGGTGCTTCCGCGGGGGCCGGTATCGCGGCCCACTTGCATCAGCACCTGGTGCCGCGCTGGGGTGGTGACACCAACTTCATGCCGGTGATCGGGCACACGAAGGTGCTGCCGCAATTGCTCGCCGATACGCGCAAGATGCTGGCCGACGCCTGGCCGGTGGGCTGATCCGGGCTGTCGCTTCGAAGGGGCCGCCCCGGTCATCGCTCTATTGCCGGGGCGGCCTTTCGCCGTCTACGCGTCGTACAGGTCGGCCTTGCGCGGTGTCGGGTCCTGGACCAGGCCGCTCAGTATCATCGAGCGGTTGTCGAAGCGTTCGGTGTCCACCCCGTTCTCCTCCAGGACGCGCAGGGCGGCGCTGTGCACGGCGCGCAGGACGGGGGTGGCGGCGCGCATCGCGTCGTCGGCCATGAAGCGGTGGCGCCAAGGCTTCTCGGCCCAGGCGTGGCGCAGGCCGAACGGCTCCGGCAGGGCGATCTTGCCACCCAGGTAGTCGAGGAGCGGCGGGTACCAGGTGAAGGGTGCGCGCAGAGCGAGGCGGACGACTTCGCGGGGCTCGACCAGTGCGAGGGTGATGTCGCGGGTCTCCCAGAACCGGACGGTCTTGTTGACGGTCTTGGTCTTGGCCGCGGGCTTGCTGGTGAAGAGCGAATGGACCGGGCCGAGTGCGTGTCCGGTGACTTCGATGCGGAGGGTTTCGTAGAGCACCGTGACCGTGATCATCATGGTGATGACCAGCTGGCCGTCCCAGAGGGTGAACTGGACGCCCAGGTAGTGCCGGTCGCCGCCGCCGAACTGCTGGTGGTTGCAGATCCGCTGTATCTCGTGCGGCTTGACCTGGAAGGTGGCGACGTCCTCGCCGTCGGGGCGGGAGACCGAGTCGGCGTTCTCGCCGACGGGTGAGACGATCCAGTGGGTGACCGACGGGGTGGGGAATCCGCCGGTGTTCAGCGGGCCGCGCTCCAGCACCTTGAGCTGGTCGTGGATGACGCGTATCAGGTCCCAGCTGCGGAACCGGTGGAATTCCTTGCCGGGTTCCTTGGAGACGAGCTCTTCGGCGAGCTGCCAGCTGCCCCAGCGGGTCCCCATGCCGAGGATTCCCTTGGGGCCCGCGTAGAAGACCGAGTTGGACTGCTGCTCGGCGGAGAGCTTCTCCAGGCCCTGGCGGAGTGCTTCGCGGGACGTCTCGTTGGGGTTCTTGGGCACGGCCTCGGGGATCTTGGCGCTGACGCCGCCGCCGGAGAGCAGTCCTTCCCAGCGGGCGCGCATGTCCTTGGCGGAGGATTCGGCGATCCGCTTGGCGATGAGCCAGCCGATGACGGGGGCGACGATCATCGCCCGTACGTAGAGCGACAGGAATCCGGTGAGCGGCAGTTTGATCAGGAAGAACAGGGCCACGATGCCGATGACCGGGAGCAGGGCGTTGCCCAGGGTGGCGAGCGCCTTGTCCTTGGTGCTACCGAGCCCGTCGCGCAGTCGGAAGGCGATGACCCACAGGAGCATGCCGGGCAGGAAGAGGAAGCCGAACAGGGCGGTGACGGCGGTCAGTCTGGTGTCGCGTGCCTTGCGGAGGCGGGTCGCGGACAGGCAGTGTTCGACGACGGTCTGCGGGTCGGTACCGAAGGACTGGATGAGGGCCTTCCGGGCGCCGCCCAGCATGCGTTCCTGGACGGCGCGGGAGAATGCCTCGCCGAGATTGGGCTTGAAGTAGTCGGACTTGAAGAGCTTGGAACGGCCTGCTTTGACTGCGGACTTGTGCCATTCGCTGTTGGCGTCAAGGATCGTCTCCACCGGGCTGTCGCGGTACGCGGCGGAGGCGAGGGCGTTCGTCGCCACCGCCTGTCCGCCCGAGCCCTGGAGCGGGATCTGCGCTCCAGGAGAGAAATCGAATCCGTCGTTGGCCACTGCCGCCCCCACTCGCCGCCAAGGAACCGCTCCTGCGGCTGTTTCCCAACTGCCGTGCCCGGCACACCTTCTGAGCTGGGACCACAGCGTATCGTCCGGATCAACACCCCGCCCGCCCCTGTGGACAAGGGCGGGCGGCACAGTCGATTACGCGTCATTCGGATTGTTCTGCTGCTGTTCGCGGATGCGTTCCGCGAGCTGTGGGGGCATGGCTTCGTGCCGGGCGTACGCCCGGTCGAAGCGACCGGCGCCATGGGAGAGGGAGCGGAGCTCGATGGCGTACCGGCCGATCTCCAGCTCGGGCACCTCGGCCCGTACGAGGGTGCGTCCGGGGCCGGACTGTTCGGTCCCGATCACTCTGCCGCGCCGCCCGGACAGATCACTCATGACCGGCCCGACGTAGTCGTCGGGGACCAGGACCCGGACCTCGGCGACGGGTTCGAGGAGCCGGATGCGGGTGTCCGCGGCCGCTTCGCGCAGGGCCAGGGCGCCCGCGGTCTGGAACGCGGCGTCGGAGGAGTCCACGGAGTGGGACTTTCCGTCCCGCAGGGTGATGCGCACGTCGACGAGCGGATGTCCGGCCGCCACTCCGCGCGCGGCCTGGGCGCGCACGCCCTTCTCGACGGACGGGATGAACTGGCGCGGTACCGCTCCGCCGACCACCTTGTCGACGAATTCGATGCCCGAACCAGGGGGCAGCGGCTCCACATCGATCTCGCAGATGGCGTACTGGCCGTGGCCGCCGGACTGTTTCACATGCCGGCCGCGCCCGGTCGCGGGGGCGGCGAAGGTCTCGCGCAGCGGCACCTTGTGGGGCACGGCGTCGACCTGGACTCCGTAGTGGCTGCGCAGCCGGTCCAGCGCCACGTCCTGATGGGCCTCGCCGAGGCACCACAGGACCACCTGGTGGGTGTCCTGGTTCTGTTCGAGGCGCATGGTCGGGTCCTCGGCGACCAGCCGGGAGAGCCCCTGGGAGAGCTTGTCCTCGTCGGCCTTGCTGTGTGCCTGGATGGCGAGCGGCAGCAGTGGGTCGGGTGTGGCCCAGGGGTCCATCAGCAGCGGCTGGTCCTTGGCGGAGAGGGTGTCCCCGGTCTCGGCGCCGGCCAGTTTGGCGACGCAGGCCAGATCTCCGGCGATGCATGCGGTGAGGGGCTGCTGCTGCTTGCCGGAGGGGGCGGAGAGGGCGCCGACGCGTACCTCCGCCTCGTGGAAGGGGCGGGTCTCGTGGCCGGGGTCGGTGAGGCCGTGGCCGAAGACATGGACGGTTTCGTCGGGCCGCAGGGTGCCGGAGAAGACGCGTACGAGCGAGACGCGGCCGACGTACGGGTCGGAGGCCGTCTTGACGACCTCCGCGAGGAGCGGGCCCTGCGGGTCGCAGGTGAGGACCGGTCGGGGCGCGCCGTGCAGGGGGGTGACTTCGGGAAGCGGGCGCTCCCGGGGGGTCGGGAAGCCGCCGGTGATGAGGTCGAGGAGCTCGACGGTACCGACGCCCTGGCGGGCGCCCTCGGCGGCGGGGGCCGCGGTGAGTACGGGGTGGAAGGCGTCCCGGGCGACGGCGCGTTCCAGGTCGTCGATGAGTGTCTTGATGTCGATGTCGGCCCCGTCGAGGTAGCGGTCCATCAGGGTCTCGTCCTCGCTCTCGGCGATGATTCCCTCGATGAGCCGGTTGCGGGCCTCCTGGAGCGGGGGCTGCTGGGCGTCGGCGGGCGGGTGCTCCTGCCGCTCGCCCGAGGAGTAGTCGAAGATCCGCTGGGTGAGGAGTCCGGTGAGGCCGGTGAGCGGGGCGTGCCCGTCGGGGCCCTCGGGGCCGAGGACGGGCAGATAGAGCGGGAGTACGGCGTCGGGGTCGTCGCCGCCGAAGATCTCGCCGCAGATCCGGGTCATCCGGTCGAACGAGGTGCGCGCGGTGTCCAGGTGGGTGACGACGATGGCGCGGGGCATGCCGACGGCGGCGCACTCGTCCCACACGGCGCGGGTGGCGCCCGCCACGGCGTCGGCCTCCTGGGCGGCGGACACGATGAACAGGGCCGCGTCCGCTGCGCGCAGACCGGCCCTGAGTTCCCCGACGAAATCCGCGTACCCCGGGGTATCCAGCAGATTGATCTTGTATCCGCCCCATTCGACGGGGACGAGGGAGAGCTGTACGGAGCGTTGCTGGCGGTGCTCGATCTCGTCGTAGTCGGAGATCGTCGTGCCGTCCTCGACCCGGCCTGCCCGGTTGACCGCACCCGCGGTCAGTGCGAGGGCCTCGACGAGGGTCGTCTTGCCGGAGCCGCTGTGGCCGACCAGCGCCACATTCCGTATCGATGAGGGCTGGTCGGCCGTCGCTGCCCTGCCGGCGGCCCCGGTGTGTACGTGTGCCTTGTCGCCCATGATGCGTGCCTCCCAGATAGTGGCGCGGAGCGGGAAGAAAAGCCGGCGCGGTGTGGGGAGAAGGGTGCACGGGCACGGGGGAGCCGCCGCGGCGGCTACGGCGACGCCCGCGGTAATTCGAGCTTTCCACTCCCGCCGGGTCGCGTCCATACGTCGAGCGCCGCCGCGCGAGGCCGGGTGCCCGGACGGTGGAGTCCGGCGGGCGTGACTACGATGGGCCAGCCGGTGGCCGAAGGGGCCGCTCGGCCCACCGACCCTCGGGAAGGCCATGCTGAACAAGTACGCGCGTGCATTTTTTACGCGTGTCCTCACACCGTTCGCCGCACTGTTGCTCCGTCTCGGCGTGAGCCCCGACGCGGTCACTCTGATCGGTACGGCCGGGGTGATGGCAGGTGCGCTGGTCTTCTTCCCGATGGGGGAGTTCTTCTGGGGCACGATCGTCATCACGATCTTCGTCTTCTCCGACCTCGTCGACGGCAACATGGCCCGGCAGGCCGGTATCTCCAGCCGCTGGGGCGCGTTCCTGGACTCGACCCTCGACCGGGTCGCCGACGGGGCGATCTTCGGCGGATTCGCGCTCTGGTACGCGGGCAAGGGCGACGACAACGTGATGTGTGCGGTCGCGATCTTCTGCCTGGCGAGCGGCCAGGTGGTCTCGTACACGAAGGCGCGTGGCGAGTCGATCGGGCTGCCGGTCGCGGTCAACGGGCTCGTGGAGCGCGCCGAGCGGCTGGTGATCTCGCTGGTCGCGGCCGGGTTCGCCGGTCTGCACAAGTTCGGTGTCCCCGGGATCCAGGTCCTGCTGCCGATCGCGCTGTGGATCGTCGCCGCGGGCAGCCTGGTGACGCTCGTGCAGCGGGTCGTGACGGTGCGCCGTGAGTCCGCCGAGGCCGATGCCGCCGAGGCCGACGCCGCGGACCGGGGGAGCGGGGCCGCGCAGTGAGCGGTGCACCGGGTGACGCGCGGACCGGCCTGCGGGACCGGCTGACCGACGGGCTGTACGGGTTCGGCTGGGCCGCTGTGAAGAAGCTTCCCGAGCCGGTCGCCCGGGCCCTCTTCCGCACCATCGCCGACCAGGCGTGGAAGCGGCGGGGCAAGGGCGTGCTGCGGCTGGAGTCGAATCTGGCGCGGGTCGTGCCCGGGGCGTCGCCGGCCCGGCTCGCCGCGCTCTCCAAGGCCGGGATGCGCTCGTACATGCGCTACTGGATGGAGTCGTTCCGGCTGCCCACCTGGAGTCCGGCGCGGATCAAGGCGTCCATAGAGGTGACGGACGCGCACCGGCTGACCGACGGGCTGGACACCGGCCGCGGCGTCATCCTCGCCCTGCCGCACCTGGGGAACTGGGACCTGGCGGGAGCCTGGGTCACCACCGATCTCGAGGTGCCCTTCACCACGGTCGCCGAGCGGCTCAAGCCCGAGACGCTGTACGACCGGTTCGTGGCCTACCGCGAGGGGCTCGGCATGGAGGTCCTGCCGCACAGCGGCGGCTCCGCCTTCGGCACCCTGGCACGACGGCTGCGCGCGGGCGGCCTGGTCTGTCTGGTCGCCGACCGCGACCTGTCGGCCTCCGGCGTCGAGGTGACGTTCTTCGGGGACGCCGCGCGCATGCCCGCAGGACCGGCGCTGCTCGCCCAGCAGACCGGGGCACTGCTGCTGCCCGTGACGCTCTCGTACGACGAGACGCCCGTGATGAAGGCGCGCATCCATCCGCCGGTCGAGGTGCCCGAGTCAGGCAACCGTGACGAGAAGACGTCCTCCATGACACAGGCGCTGGCCGATGCCTTCGCCGTCGGGATCGCCGAGCATCCGGAGGACTGGCACATGCTGCAGCGGCTCTGGTCGGCCGATCTGGAGAACCGGGAGGACCGACTGTGAAGATCGGCATCGTGTGCCCGTACTCCTGGGACGTGCCGGGCGGCGTGCAGTTCCACATCCGGGACCTGGCCGAGCACCTGATCCGGCTGGGGCATCAGGTGTCGGTGCTGGCGCCCGCCGACGACGAGACGCCGCTTCCGCCGTACGTGGTCTCCGCGGGCCGGGCCGTGCCCGTCCCGTACAACGGCTCCGTGGCCCGGCTGAACTTCGGCTTCCTCTCGGCCGCCCGGGTACGCCGCTGGCTGCACGACGGCACCTTCGACGTGATCCACATCCATGAGCCGACGTCGCCGTCGCTGGGGCTGCTCGCCTGCTGGGCCGCGCAGGGCCCCATCGTCGCGACGTTCCACACCTCGAACCCGCGCTCCCGGGCGATGCTCGCCGCGTATCCGATCCTGCAGCCCGCACTGGAGAAGATCAGCGCGCGCATCGCGGTGAGCGAGTACGCGCGCCGGACCCTGGTCGAGCACCTCGGCGGTGACGCGGTCGTCATCCCGAACGGGGTCGATGTCGGCTTCTTCGCCGGAGCCGAGCCCAAGCCCGAGTGGCAGTCAGAGGGGGCGCGAGGCTCGGGTGAGGGCGGTGGTGGGAGACGGGAGGGCGGCACGATCGGTTTCATCGGGCGCATCGACGAGCCCCGCAAGGGCCTGCCCGTCCTGATGAGGGCGCTGCCCGCGATCCTCGCCGCACGTCCGGACACCAGGCTGCTGGTGGCGGGCCGCGGCGACGAGGAGGAGGCCGTCGCCTCGCTGCCCGAGGAGATGCGCGGGCGCGTCGAATTCCTCGGCATGGTGAGCGACGAGGACAAGGCGCGGCTGCTGCGCAGCGTCGATGTGTACGTCGCGCCCAATACGGGCGGCGAGAGCTTCGGCATCATCCTGGTCGAGGCGATGTCGGCCGGCGCGCCGGTCCTGGCCAGCGATCTGGACGCGTTCGCGCAGGTCCTGGATCTGGGCGCGGCGGGCGAACTCTTCACCAACGAGGACGCGGACGCGCTGGCGTCGGCGGCGATCCGGCTGCTCGGTGATCCGGAGCGGCGTACGGAGCTGCGCGAGCGGGGAGCCGCGCACGTGCGGCGCTTCGACTGGTCGACGGTCGGGGCGGACATCCTCGCGGTGTACGAGACGGTGACGGACGGCGCGGCATCCGTGGCGGCCGACGAACGCACGGGCCTGCGCGCCCGCTTCGGACTGGCGCGGGAGTAGGGCCTCACGTTCGGATCATGCCGGGCTCGCGTGCCCCGGCACCGCGCCTCGCCGCGTTGTCGTCGGTCTTCCCCAGCTCTCGGCTCCGCTCGACCAGGGGGAGACCCCATCGGGCTCCTTCCTCCGCCTTGCGATGCACGGCACCACGGTGACATCAGCCGCTCCGCGGCGGGCCGCTCCCTGGTCCGGCCTGATCCAAACGAAAGACCCCAGGGCGCCGGTTCAAGCGCGTGGCCGGTCCGCGCGGCGCATCAGGGCACGCAGAGTGAGGCGCGCGGCGATTTCAAGCCCTCCGGCGAGTGAGGACCGGCGTCCGGAGCCGCGCTCCGGCGGCAACCCGGCCTGTCCCCGCCCGCCCACGTACCCGGGCCGGACGGCCGCACCGCCCGCGCCCCGACGGTAGCCTTGCCGCCCGTGATCGAAACCCTCATCTGGATCGCCGTCGCGGTCATCGCGATCGGCATGTACCTCAGCTGGACCGCCGGACGGCTGGACCGGCTGCACACCCGTATCGACGCCGCCCGCGCGGCCCTCGACGCGCAGCTCCTGCGTCGCGCCTCGGTCACCCAGGAACTGGCCACCTCGGGTGTTCTCGACCCGGCCGCGTCCATCGTGCTGTACGAGGCCGCGCACGCCGCCCGCCAGGCGGAGGAGGAACACCGCGAGGTCGCGGAGAGCGAGCTGAGCACCGCGCTGCGGGCGGTCTTCGGCGAGCGGGCGCAGGTGGAGACCGTGAAGGAGATCCCCGGCGGCGAGGAAGCGGCGTCCGAACTCGCCGCAGCAGTGCGCAGGGTCCCGATGGCCCGGCGGTTCCACAACGACGCGGTGCGCGCGGCGCGCGCGCTGCGCAGGCACCGTACGGTGCGGTGGTTCCGGCTGGCCGGGCACGCCCCTTTCCCGCTCGCCTTCGAGATGGACGACGAACCGCCGGTCGCCCTGGCGGACCGCCCCGTCAGCTGATCCGGCGGCCTCACCCGTACGTGACCGGGGCCACAGGCCGTCCCGTACGAGTTCAAAACGATCCACCGGCCTTCCATTGGCCCTTGCTGTGGACTGGTCCCGGAGAGTTGGCTCTGCTCTGCACCAATCAGCGCATTCAGCAACTTTTCTCCGAGTGAGGTCGATCCATGTCCACGCTTCCCACCACCCCGCAGTCCGCCGACTCCCCGGCCACCGGCACCGCCCGCGTCAAGCGAGGCATGGCCGAGCAGCTCAAGGGCGGTGTGATCATGGATGTCGTCGATGCCGAGCAGGCGAAGATCGCCGAGGACGCGGGCGCCGTGGCCGTCATGGCCCTGGAGCGGGTGCCGGCCGACATCCGTAAGGACGGCGGCGTGGCCCGGATGTCGGACCCGAACATGATCGAGGAGATCATCGGGGCCGTCTCCATCCCGGTGATGGCGAAGTCCCGCATCGGGCACTTCGTCGAGGCCCAGGTCCTGCAGTCCCTCGGCGTCGACTACATCGACGAGTCCGAGGTCCTCACCCCGGCCGACGAGGTCAACCACAGCGACAAGTTCGCCTTCACCACTCCGTTCGTCTGCGGCGCCACCAACCTGGGCGAGGCCCTGCGCCGTATCGCCGAGGGCGCGGCCATGATCCGTTCGAAGGGCGAGGCCGGCACCGGCAACGTCGTCGAGGCCGTCCGTCACCTGCGCCAGATCAAGAACGAGATCGCCCGGCTGCGCGGCTACGACAACAACGAGCTGTACGCCGCCGCCAAGGAGCTCCGCGCCCCGTACGAGCTGGTCAAGGAGGTCGCCGAGCTCGGCAAGCTGCCCGTCGTGCTGTTCTCCGCGGGCGGCGTCGCCACCCCCGCCGACGCCGCGCTGATGCGCCAGCTCGGCGCCGAGGGCGTCTTCGTCGGCTCCGGCATCTTCAAGTCCGGCGACCCCGCCAAGCGCGCCGCCGCCATCGTGAAGGCCACCACCTTCTACGACGACCCGAAGATCATCGCGGACGCCTCCCGGAACCTGGGCGAGGCCATGGTCGGCATCAACTGCGACACCCTGCCCGAGGCCGAGCGCTACGCCAACCGCGGCTGGTAGTCACTGATGAGCGACACCCCTGTGATCGGAGTCCTGGCTCTCCAGGGCGACGTACGGGAACACCTGATCGCCCTGGCCTCGGCGGATGCCCTGGCCAGGCCGGTCCGGCGTCCCGAGGAGCTCGCCGAGGTCGACGGCCTGGTCATTCCCGGTGGCGAGTCCACCACGATGTCCAAACTGGCTGCCTTGTTCGGCATGCTGGAACCGCTGCGCGAACGGGTCCGGGACGGGATGCCGGTCTACGGCACCTGCGCCGGAATGATCCTGCTCGCCGACAAGATCCTCGACCCGCGTGCGGGCCAGGAGACGGTCGGCGGGATCGACATGATCGTGCGCCGCAACGCCTTCGGGCGGCAGAACGAGTCCTTCGAGGCGGCCGTGGAGGTCGCCGGGATCGAGGGCGGCCCGGTCGAGGGCGTGTTCATCCGCGCCCCGTGGGTGGAATCGGTCGGGGCACGGGCCGAGGTGGTGGCGGAGCACGGCGGTCACATCGTCGCCGTACGCCAGGGGAACGCCCTGGCGACGTCCTTCCACCCGGAACTGACCGGGGACCACCGGGTTCACGCCTTGTTCGTGGATATGGTGCGCGCAGTCGGCTGACCCGATCCCGGTAGGATCTCTCGGGTTCGGATCGATTTTGGTGACGCGAAGGAGAAGGCAGATGTCCGGCCACTCTAAATGGGCTACGACGAAGCACAAGAAGGCCGTGATCGATGCCAAGCGCGGCAAGCTCTTCGCAAAGCTGATCAAGAACATCGAGGTCGCGGCGCGCACCGGCGGTGTGGACCCCGATGGAAATCCGACCCTTGTGGACGCGATCCAGAAGGCCAAGAAGAGCTCCGTACCGAACAAGAACATCGACTCCGCGGTCAAGCGCGGTGGCGGTCTCGAAGCTGGCGGCGTCGACTACCAGACGATCATGTACGAGGGTTACGGCCCGAACGGTGTCGCTGTGCTCATCGAGTGCCTGACCGACAACCGCAACCGTGCCGCCTCCGACGTGCGTGTCGCGATGACCCGCAACGGCGGTTCGATGGCCGACCCGGGTTCGGTCTCGTACCTCTTCAACCGCAAGGGCGTCGTGATCGTCCCCAAGGGCGGGCTGACCGAGGACGATGTCCTGGGCGCCGTCCTCGAAGCGGGCGCCGAGGAGGTCAACGACCTCGGTGACAGCTACGAGGTCGTCAGCGAGGCCACCGACATGGTCGCGGTCCGTACGGCGCTCCAGCAGGCCGGCATCGACTACGACTCCGCCGAGGCCAACTTCCTGCCCACCATGCAGGTCGAGCTGGACGAGGAGGGCGCGCGCAAGATCTTCAAGCTGATCGACGCGCTGGAGGACAGCGACGACGTGCAGAACGTCTTCGCCAACTTCGATGTCTCCGACGAGGTCATGGAGAAGGTGGACGCCTGAGCCGGGATCGGCACAGCCTTCATGGACGGGCCGACGGGGACACACCCCGTCGGCCCGTCGCGTTGCCCGCCGCGTTGTCAGTGCGAGCCGATAGCCTGCGGGAACAGTTGACCGATCGGTACGGAGGGGGCGTCCCATGCGGGTACTCGGCGTCGACCCGGGGCTGACCCGGTGCGGTGTCGGCGTCGTCGAAGGCGTCGCCGGGCGGCCCCTGACGATGCTCGGCGTCGGCGTCGTCCGCACCCCGGCCGATGCGGAGCTCGGCCGGCGGCTGGTCGCCATCGAGAGCGGCATTGAGGCGTGGCTGGACGAGTACCGGCCCGAATTCTTCGCCGTGGAGCGGGTGTTCAGCCAGCACAACGTCCGTACGGTGATGGGCACCGCCCAGGCCAGCGCCGTCGCCATGCTCTGCGCGTCCCGGCGCGGCATCCCCGTCGCCCTGCACACCCCCAGCGAAGTCAAGGCGGCCGTCACCGGCAGCGGTCGCGCCGACAAGGCACAGGTCGGCGCCATGGTCACCAGGCTGCTGCGACTCGACGCCCCACCGAAACCGGCCGATGCGGCCGACGCCCTCGCGCTCGCCATCTGCCACATTTGGCGCGCCCCCGCCGTCAACCGTCTCCAGCAGGCGCACGCGGCGGCCGCCGCCGCGGCCCGCACCGCTCGTGTTCCCCGTACACCCGCAGTTCCCGTCCGGAAGGTCCCCCGATGATCGCCTTCGTCAGCGGCCCCGTGGCCGCGCTCGCCCTGACCACGGCCGTGATCGAGGTCGGCGGCATCGGCATGGCCGTCCAGTGCACGCCGAACACCCTGGCCGGTCTCCGGATCGGTCAGGAGGCCAGGCTCGCCACCTCCCTCGTCGTACGGGAGGACTCGCTCACCCTCTACGGCTTCGCCGACGACGACGAGCGGCAGGTCTTCGAGCTGCTGCAGACCGCCAGCGGCGTCGGTCCCCGGCTCGCCCAGGCCATGCTCGCCACCCACACCCCGGACGCCCTGCGGATCGCGGTCGCCACCGGCGACGAGAAGGCGCTCACCGCCGTCTCCGGTATCGGCAAGAAGGGCGCGCAGAAACTCCTCCTCGAACTGAAGGACAGACTCGGCGAGCCCGTCGCCCGGATCGGCCGGCAGGGCATCGGCACCGCCGTCACCTCCTCCTGGCGCGACCAGCTGCAGGCAGCCCTGATCGGTCTCGGCTACGCCACCCGCGAGGCCGACGAAGCGGTCACCGCGGTCACCCCGCAGGCCGAGGCGGCGCTGGCCGAGGGCGGGCAGGCGCCCGTGCCGCAACTGCTGCGCGCCGCGCTGCAGACCCTCAACCGCGCGCGCTGACCGGAGCGCGACACCCCGGGGGCACCGACACCCCGACGCCGGGCCGGGCACCGCACGGCACCGAAACACCCGAGGCGGGACAGACTGAATGAACTGGGACGAGACCGGACCCGACACCGAGGAGCCGCTCGGCGAGCGGCTGGACGAACGCCTTGTCGACGCCGACGCGGACGGCGAGGACACCGCGGTCGAAGCGGCGCTGCGGCCGAAGGACCTCGACGAATTCGTCGGCCAGGAGAAGGTGCGCGAACAGCTCGACCTGGTCCTCAAGGCGGCCAGGGCCCGCGGCGCCACCGCCGACCATGTCCTGCTCTCCGGCGCCCCCGGCCTCGGCAAGACCACCCTCTCCATGATCATCGCGGCCGAGATGGGCGCACCGATCCGGATCACCTCCGGCCCCGCCATCCAGCATGCGGGTGATCTTGCCGCGATCCTCTCCTCGCTCCAGGAGGGCGAAGTCCTCTTCCTCGACGAGATCCACCGCATGTCGCGGCCCGCCGAGGAGATGCTCTACATGGCGATGGAGGACTTCCGGGTCGACGTCATCGTCGGCAAGGGCCCCGGCGCCACCGCCATCCCGCTGGAACTGCCGCCGTTCACCCTGGTGGGCGCCACCACCAGGGCCGGACTTCTGCCGCCCCCGCTGCGCGACCGCTTCGGCTTCACCGGCCACATGGAGTTCTACGCCCCCACCGAACTGGAACGCGTCATCCACCGTTCCGCCCGCCTCCTCGACGTGGCGATAGACACGGAGGGCGCCGCCGAGATCGCCGGGCGCTCCCGCGGCACCCCCCGTATCGCCAACCGGCTGCTGCGGCGCGTCCGGGACTACGCCCAGGTCAAGGCGGACGGGTGGATCGACCGTGCCGTCGCCTCCGCGGCCCTGGCGGTCTACGAGGTCGATGCCCGAGGTCTCGACCGGCTGGACCGGGCAGTGCTCGGCGCCCTGCTGAAACTTTTCGGCGGCGGCCCCGTCGGGCTGTCCACCCTCGCGGTCGCCGTGGGCGAGGAGCGCGAAACGGTCGAGGAGGTCGCCGAGCCCTTCCTGGTACGGGAAGGGCTGCTGGCCAGGACGCCGCGGGGGCGCGTCGCGACACCCGCGGCGTGGGCTCACCTCGGTCTCGTACCGCCGCAGCATGACGGAAAGGGACAACAGGGCCTGTTCGGGGCGTGATGCGTCACAGGTTTACCCGGACAGGAACCACCGAGTGATGTCGGGCGTTGTTCCATCGATGCGGACTCGCTTAGACTCCGCCGATGCCGCCCTTAAAGGTCGGTGTACCCACCCCCGTAGATCAGGCCGCCGTCCAGCGCGGTCGTGCGAAGGAAACTCGTCCCGTGAATCCCGTGACTCTTCTCCCCTTCATCGTGCTCATCGGGGCCATGTTCCTGATGACGCGGTCCGCCAAGAAGAAGCAGGCGGCCGCCGCCCAGATGCGCAACGATATGCAGCCCGGCACCGGCGTCCGGACGATCGGGGGCATGTACGCCACCGTCAAGGAACTTCACGACGACACGGTTCTCCTGGAGATCGCGCCCGGCGTCCACGCCGTCTACGCCAAGAACGCCATCGGCGCCGTCCTGGACGACGCGGAGTACAACCGCATCGTGCACGGCGACGGCGAGAACGCCCTCGACATCGACGGCGCGGTCGTGCCGGACGATGCCTCCTCGCTGACCGGGACCGAGGCCGGCGCCGACGAGGACACCTCGGACGACGCCAAGATCGACCTCGGCAAGAAGGCCGACGCCGACGACGCCGAGCCGACGGACGCCGCGTCCGACAAGAAGTCCGAGGGCAAGAACGACGGCGAGGCCGACGCGAAGTAACCCACGACCCGGGGATGCCATGAGCCCACCGGCATCAGGTACTCCCCGGACCGTGCGATCTTCTGCGGGGGCGGGTCCCCACAACACTTCGTGGCCGCTCGGGCGCGTACCCGGCGCGGGGCGGTTGGACAGGGAGAAACGAGAAGGTGGCAGCACCGAAGAAGAGCCGAGGGCCGGCCGGCGGTCAGGGCAGGCCGGGGCGTTCCCTGGCTCTGATCCTGATCGCCATGGTCGCGCTCACCGGCGGGATGTTCCTGGCCGATCAGCCGACCCCACGTCTGGGTATCGACCTGGCGGGCGGCACGTCCATCACGCTTGAGGCGAAGAGCGAGCCGGGCCAGGAATCGGCGATCAACAAGACCAACATGGACACGGCGGTCCAGATCATGGAACGCCGTGTCAATGGTCTTGGCGTCTCCGAGGCCGAGGTCCAGACCCAGGGCGATCGCAACATCATCGTCAACATCCCCAAGGGCACGAACTCCGCCCAGGCCCGTGAGCAGGTCGGCACCACCGCCAAGCTCTACTTCCGGCCGGTGCTGACCGTCGCCCAGGGCACGCCCACCCCGACGCCCAGCGCCTCGTCGTCCGGCAAGCCCAGCCCGTCCGCGAGCCCTAGCGCCTCGGCATCGGACAAGGAGAAGGCGTCGGCGACGCCCAGCGCGAGTGCCTCCACGCAGGGCCGCGCGGTCACCGACGGCCTCAAGGCCGACGTCACGCCGAGCCCCAAGGCGAGCGGCTCCGCCGCCACCACACCGGAGCCCTCCGCATCCGCTCCCTCCGCCGCGGAAGAGGCGGCCGCCGCCAAGCTCCAGAAGCAGTTCGCGGCGCTCGACTGCTCCAGCAAGGCTTCCCGCGCCGAGGCCGCACGGGGCGCCAAACCCACCGACACGGTCGTCGCGTGCAGCTCCGAGGGCGACGCCAAGTACGTCCTCGGCCCGGCCGAGGTGTCCGGCACCGAGGTCGACAACGCCAAGGCCGGCTTCGACCAGCAGCGCGGCATGTGGGTCGTCAACATGGAGTTCACCAAGAAGGGCTCCAAAGAGTTCCAGACGATCACCAAGAAGCTCTCCGCACTGCAGTCCCCGCAGAACCAGTTCGCCATCTCCCTGGACGGCGAGGTCGTCTCCGCTCCGCAGGTGAACACGACGCTCAGCGGCAGCGCCGAGATCTCCGGCAGCTTCACCCAGCAGTCCGCCGATGACCTGGCCAACGTGCTTTCCTACGGTGCGCTCCCGCTTTCCTTCAAGGAGCAGAGCGTCACCACCGTCACCGCCGCGCTCGGTGGCGAGCAGCTCCAAGCCGGTCTGATCGCCGGTGCCATCGGTCTGGCCCTCGTGGTCATCTACCTGGTGGCCTACTACCGCGGCCTCGCGCTCATCGCGCTCCTGAGCCTGCTGGCCTCCGGCATCCTGACCTACACGCTCATGTCGCTGCTCGGCCCGGCCATCGGCTTCGCACTCAACCTCCCGGCGGTCTGCGGCGCCATCGTGGCCATCGGTATCACCGCGGACTCCTTCATCGTGTACTTCGAGAGAATCCGCGACGAGATCCGCGACGGCCGTACGCTCCGCCCCGCCGTCCAGCGCGCCTGGCCGCGCGCCCGGCGTACCATCCTGGTCTCCGACTTCGTGTCGTTCCTCGCCGCCGCGGTGCTCTTCGTCGTCACCGTCGGCAAGGTCCAGGGATTCGCCTTCACGCTGGGTCTCACCACCCTGCTCGACGTGGTCGTGGTGTTCCTCTTCACCAAGCCCGTCATGACGCTGATGGCCCGTACGAAGTTCTTCTCCAGCGGTCACCCGTGGTCCGGTCTGGACCCGAAGCGGCTCGGAGCCAAGCCGCCGCTGCGCCGCTCGCGCCGTGTCAACGCCCCCACTGACCCGAAGGAGGCGTGAGATGTCGCGACTCGGCAGTCTCGGCGCCCGTCTCTACCGCGGCGAGGTCGGCTACGACTTCATCGGCAACCGCAAGATCTGGTACGGGATCTCGATCCTGATCACCATCACGGCCATCGTCGGCCTGGCGGTCAGCGGCCTGAACATGGGCATCGAGTTCAAGGGCGGCGCCGTCTTCACCACCACGAAGACGAGCGTCGGCGTCTCCCAGGCGGAGGACCTGGCCACGGAGGCCTCCGGCCACCAGGCGATCGTCCAGAAGCTCGGCAACGGCGGTCTGCGCATCCAGATCACCGAGGTCGACACCGCGAAGTCCGACCAGATCAAGGAACAGCTCTCCAAGGACCTCGACGTCCCCACGGAGAAGATCGCCGCCGACCTGGTCGGCCCCAGCTGGGGTGAGCAGATCGCCAACAAGGCCTGGACCGGCCTCGGCATCTTCATGGTCCTCGTGGTGATCTACCTGGCCATCGCCTTCGAGTGGCGCATGGCGATCGCGGCCCTGGTCGCACTGATCCACGACATCACCATCACGGTCGGTGTCTACGCCCTGGTCGGCTTCGAGGTCACCCCGGGCACCGTGATCGGCCTGCTGACCATCCTCGGTTACTCCCTCTACGACACGGTCGTCGTCTTCGACAGCCTCAAGGAGGGCACGCACGGGATCACCAAGCAGACCCGGTGGACGTACAGCGAGATCGCCAACCGCTCCATCAACGGCACGCTGGTCCGTTCCATCAACACCACCGTCGTGGCGCTGCTGCCGGTCGCCGGTCTGCTGTTCATCGGCGGCGGTGTTCTCGGCGCCGGCATGCTGAACGACATCTCCCTGGCGCTCTTCGTCGGTCTCGCCGCCGGTGCGTACTCCTCGATCTTCATCGCCACCCCGCTCGTCGCCGACCTCAAGGAGCGCGACCCGCAGATGAAGGCCCTGAAGAAGCGGATCCTCGCCAAGCGTGCGGCAGCCGCCGCCAAGGGCGAGTCCGACGAGGACGAGCCCTCGGACGACGACTTCCCCCGGGACGCCGCACCCGCCGCCGCGGTCGTCGGCCAGCGCCAGGAGCCCCCCAGGGGCCACGGCCGGACCTCGGGGAAGCGTCGATGACCAGCAGCACCACCGAGAGCACCCGCGAGCTCCTGCTCAGCCGGATCCGTGATGTGCCGGACCATCCCAAGCCGGGCGTGCTGTTCAAGGACATCACCCCGTTGCTCGCGGACCCGGCAGCGTTCGCGGCCCTCACCGAGACCCTCGCGGAACTGTGCGTACGCCACGGCGCCACGAAGATCGTCGGCCTCGAGGCACGCGGCTTCATCCTGGCCGCCCCGGTCGCGATCCGGGCCGGGCTCGGCTTCGTACCCGTCCGCAAGGCGGGGAAGCTGCCCGGAGCCACGCTCCGCCAGGCGTACGACCTGGAGTACGGCACCGCCGAGATCGAGATCCACGCGGAGGACCTGTCCGCCGACGACCGGATCATGGTCATCGACGACATCCTCGCGACCGGTGGCACCGCCGAGGCCTCGCTGGAGCTGATCCGGCGGGCCGGTGCCGAGGTCGCGGGCGTCGCGGTCCTCATGGAGCTCGGTTTCCTGCCCGGTCGTGCCCGGCTGGAGCAGGGCCTGCGCGGCGCACCGCTGGAGGTTCTGATCACGGTCTGAGCGGCAGCGGACCGTACGTGGCAACGGCTCATGCGCGAAGGACGGGCACCCGGGAACAACCGGGTGCCCGTTTCGCGTTGTGAGGGGTCTCACGGTCCCCGGGGGAGGACGAGCCACAGGATCGATACGATGGCCTTTCCGGGTATCCGGATCCGCACGAGGAGCGCTCTTGCCAGACGAGGCCCAGCCAGTCGCCGCCCCGCAGCCCGACAAGCCCGCGGCGGCCTCAGCCACGCCCGGGAAGAAGCAGCCTGCGCAGAAGCCGAAGCCCCCGGTACCCGAGCCCGGTACGGGCCCGGCGACGGCCGGTGCCGCGGTGCTGCGGCCCGCGCCCGCTTCCCCCGCCCAGCCGGTCGCGCCCTCCTCGCCGGCCGCGTCCGCCTCGAAGCCCCCGGCGAAGCCCGCCGTCAAGCCGGTCACCCCGGCCGCTCCCGCGACCCGCTCCGGTGGCTCCTCCAACCGGGTACGGGCCAGGCTCGCCCGCCTCGGTGTGCAGCGCTCCAGCCCGTACAACCCGGTGCTCGAACCGCTGCTGCGCATCGTCCGCAGCAACGACGCCAAGATCGAGACCGCCACACTGCGCCAGATCGAGCGCGCCTACCAGGTCGCCGAGCGCTGGCACCGCGGCCAGAAGCGCAAGAGCGGCGACCCGTACATCACGCACCCGCTCGCCGTCACGACGATCCTCGCCGAGCTCGGCATGGACCCGGCGACGCTGATGGCCGGCCTGCTGCACGACACGGTCGAGGACACCGAGTACGGCCTGGACACCCTGCGACGGGACTTCGGCGACCAGGTCGCCCTGCTCGTGGACGGCGTCACCAAGCTGGACAAGGTCAAGTTCGGTGAGGCCGCACAGGCCGAGACCGTACGCAAGATGGTCGTGGCCATGGCCAAGGATCCCCGCGTCCTCGTCATCAAGCTCGCCGACCGGCTGCACAACATGCGCACCATGCGCTACCTCAAGCGGGAGAAGCAGGAGAAGAAGGCCCGCGAGACGCTTGAGATCTATGCCCCGCTGGCGCACCGCCTGGGCATGAACACCATCAAGTGGGAGCTGGAGGACCTCGCCTTCGCGATCCTCTACCCCAAGATGTACGACGAGATCGTCCGTCTCGTCGCCGAGCGGGCCCCCAAGCGCGACGAGTACCTCGCCATAGTGACCGACGAGGTCCAGGCCGACCTGCGTGCCGCCCGGATCAAGGCCACCGTCACCGGCCGGCCGAAGCACTACTACAGCGTCTACCAGAAGATGATCGTGCGCGGCCGGGACTTCGCCGAGATCTACGACCTGGTGGGCATCCGGGTCCTCGTCGACACCGTCCGCGACTGTTACGCGGCGCTCGGCACCGTCCACGCGCGATGGAATCCGGTCCCCGGCCGGTTCAAGGACTACATCGCGATGCCCAAGTTCAACATGTACCAGTCGCTGCACACCACGGTCATCGGTCCCAGCGGCAAGCCGGTCGAGCTGCAGATCCGTACGTTCGACATGCACCGCCGCGCCGAGTACGGCATCGCCGCGCACTGGAAGTACAAGCAGGAGGCCGTCGCGGGCGCCTCCAAGGTGCGTACCGACGTACCCAAGAGCACGGGCAAGGGCGCGCGCCAGGACACCGTCAACGACATGGCGTGGCTGCGCCAGCTCCTGGACTGGCAGAAGGAGACCGAGGACCCCAGCGAGTTTTTGGAGTCCCTGCGCTTCGACCTCTCCCGCAACGAGGTCTTCGTCTTCACGCCCAAGGGCGACGTCATAGCGCTCCCCGCGGGTGCGACGCCGGTCGACTTCGCGTACGCCGTCCATACGGAGGTCGGCCACCGGACCATAGGGGCACGGGTCAACGGGCGGCTCGTACCGCTCGAATCGACCCTCGACAACGGCGACCTGGTGGAGGTCTTCACCTCGAAGGCGGCCGGTGCCGGACCGTCCCGGGACTGGCTGGGCTTCGTCAAGTCGCCCCGTGCCCGCAACAAGATCCGCGCCTGGTTCTCCAAGGAGCGCCGCGACGAGGCGATCGAGCAGGGCAAGGACGCCATCGCGCGCGCCATGCGCAAGCAGAACCTGCCGATCCAGCGCATCCTCACCGGCGACTCCCTGGTCACCCTCGCCCACGAGATGCGCTACCCCGACATCTCGTCCCTGTACGCGGCGATCGGCGAGGGCCATGTGGCCGCCGCCGGTGTCGTACAGAAGCTCGTCCAGGCGCTCGGCGGCGAGGACGCCGCCAACGAGGACATCGCGGAGAGCTCGCCGCCCTCACGCGGACGCGGCAAGCGCCGCTCCAACGCCGATCCCGGTGTCGTCGTCAAGGGCGTCGAGGACGTCTGGGTCAAACTGGCCCGCTGCTGCACGCCGGTCCCCGGCGACCCGATCATCGGCTTCGTCACCCGAGGCAGCGGCGTCTCCGTGCACCGCGCCGACTGCGTCAACGTCGACTCCCTGTCGCAGCAGCCGGAACGGATCCTGGACGTCGAGTGGGCGCCGACCCAGTCCTCGGTCTTCCTGGTCGCCATCCAGGTCGAGGCCCTGGACCGGTCGCGACTGCTCTCGGACGTCACCCGCGTCCTGTCCGACCAGCACGTCAACATCCTGTCGGCGGCCGTCCAGACCTCCCGGGACCGGGTGGCCACCTCGCGCTTCACCTTCGAGATGGGCGACCCGAAGCACCTCGGACACGTACTGAAGGCCGTACGGGGCGTGGAGGGCGTCTACGACGTCTATCGCGTCACCTCGGCGCGCAGGCCCTGACCGGCCGGCGGCACTCCCCCCAGCAGCCCTTCGCGTGACTACGCGGGGGGCTGCTGCTCGTCGTGGCCGCAGGCGTGGTCCGAGACCAGCCGAGTGGCCGAATCGGCGACCAGCAGCCCGATGACCTTCGCCGCGCTGCGGATTTCCTCGTCCGGCACGCCGCCCAGCACCTCGCCGAACGTGTTCCGTACGCCCTCCGACAGCCGCTCCACCATGCTGCGGCCGCGCTCCGTCGGTTCCAGCCGCTGCGCGCGGTGGTCACGCGGGTCCGGCATGCGGCGGATCAGACCGCCCTCCTCCAGCCGTGCCGCCTGCCGCGTGACATGCGGCGGCCTTACGAGCAGCCGCTGAGCGACATCGGTGATCCGCAAGGGTTCCTCGCCGGCGCAGAGCACGCGCAGCAGGGCCACCTCGGGCCGGTCGATCCTGACGCCCACGGCTGCCGTGAGCTGGTCGTGCACCCGGCTGCGGCCCATCGCGTACGAGAGTGTCGTCACTGCTCTCACCAGGTCGTCCAGGGGATCGTCCGAATGTTGCGCCATGAGGTCATCCTGCCCCACGGAGAGGCTTCCGCGAAGGAGGAGGCAGAGTGTAGATACCTTAAGTAAATGACCGAGCCGGGGCTGCTCAGGCCGACGCCGGTCCTGCTCGGCCCGATGGCGGCCGGCGCGGCCCTGATCGGGTACGGCGCCCTCGGGCAGCGGCGTGCCGAACGGGCGGCGGGAGCGGATTCCGGTGACGCCGCCGCCCCGGACGCCGTCGAGGACCCCGCCATCGAGGCCCCGCGGGAACTCTCCCCGGCCGAGGGCGGCCACCCCGTGCTGACCGGTGGCGCCGCCGACTGGCACCGACCCGCACCCACCAGCCCCACCACCGAGAACGGCGCGCACCTCCTCGCCCCGAACAGGCCGAAGGGCCCCCGTCCATGACAGGGGCCCTCCGGCCTGACGTACCACGGCGAACGGACAGCCGCGGGCTCAGCCGCCGAACTCCTCCAGGCCCTTCAGCGCCTGGTCCAGCAGCGCCTGCCGGCCTTCGAGCTCCCTGGCCAGCTTGTCGGCCCGGGCATTGTTGCCCGAGGCGCGGGCCGTGTCGATCTGCGTACGCAGCTTGTCCACGGCCGCCTGCAGCTGACCCGTCAGACCCGCGGCGCGCGCACGCGCCTCCGGGTTCGTCCGGCGCCACTCCGACTCCTCGGCCTCCTGCAGGGCCCGCTCCACCGCGTGCATCCGCCCCTCGACCTTCGGGCGGGCGTCACGCGGCACATGGCCGATGGCCTCCCAGCGCTCGTTGATGGCCCGGAACGCGGCTCTGGCCGCCTTCAGGTCCTGCACCGGCATCAGCTTCTCGGCCTCGGCGGCGAGCTCCTCCTTCAGCTTGAGGTTCTCGCCCTGCTCCGCGTCCCGCTCGGCGAAGACCTCGCTGCGGGCGGCGAAGAAGACGTCCTGAGCACCGCGGAAACGGTTCCACAGATCGTCCTCGGACTCGCGCTGGGCGCGGCCCACCGCCTTCCACTCCGTCATCAGGTCCCGGTAACGGGCGGCCGTGGTCCCCCAGTCCGTGGAACCGGACAGCGACTCGGCCTCCGCGACCAGCTTCTCCTTGGCCTTACGGGCCTCCTCGCGCTGGGCGTCCAGCGACGCGAAATGGGCCTTGCGGCGCTTGGAGAACGCCGAGCGGGCGTGCGAGAAGCGGTGCCACAGCTCGTCGTCGGACTTGCGGTCGAGCCGCGGAAGGCCCTTCCACGTGTCGACGAGCGCGCGCAGCCGCTCGCCCGCGGAGCGCCACTGCTCGCTCTGCGCCAGCTCCTCGGCCTCGGCGACCAGCGCCTCCTTGGCGTGCTTCGCCTCGTCGGTCTGCTTCGCCTTCTGGGCCTTGCGCTCCTCGCGCCGCGACTCGACCGTTGCGGCCAGCGCGTCGAGTCGCTTACGGAGCGCGTCGAGGTCGCCGACGGCGTGATGCTCGTCCACCTGCACGCGCAGATGCTCGATGGCGGTCGTGGCGTCCTTCGCCGACAGGTCGGTGGTCTTCACCCGCCGTTCGAGGAGGCCGATCTCGACCACAATGCCCTCGTACTTGCGCTCGAAGTAGGCCAGAGCCTCCTCGGGGGAACCCGCCTGCCACGATCCGACGACCTGCTCGCCATCGGCTGTACGCACGTACACGGTGCCCGTCTCATCGACACGGCCCCACGGGTCGCTGCTCACAGCGCCTCCTCCACCTGATGCCTGCGAGAGGGTTCGCCCCCCTGGCATCGTCCACAGTTTCCTGGGGCGGGCAGCGCCCGCCCTGCACAACGCCAATCTAGGCGACCGGCCGCCCGGCTGTCCGCACTCAGCGCGGCTGAAAATAATCCGGCCCGCGCTTCGCCGTCACCACCGGACGGCACGGTCCGGCCGCCCCGGCCGCGTCACGACTTCGCGACAGCGGCCTTCGAGATGTCCACGGCCTTCTTCGGCGCACCGTCAGCGGCACCGCCGGCCACACCCGCCGCACCGATGTCCTTGACGGCCTTCAGCGAGGCGTCGTCCATCGTGCCGAACGGGGTGTAGGTGGGCGGCAGTTTGCTGTCCTTGTACACCAGGAAGAACTGGCTGCCGCCGGTGTGCGCCTGTCCGGTGTTCGCCATCGCCACCGTGCCCGCCGGATAGGTCACCGTGCTGTCCTTGCCCGCCTTGCCCAGCGCGGTCAGATTCTCGTCCGGGATGGTGTAGCCGGGGCCGCCCGTGCCGTCGCCCTTGGGGTCACCGCACTGCAGGACGAAGATGCCCTGCGTGGTCAGCCGGTGGCACTTCGTACCGCCGAAGAAGCCCTTGTCGGCCAGCGACTTGAACGAGTTCGTGGTGTGCGGGGTCTTCGCCGCGTCCATCGTGAACGCGATGTCGCCCTGGCTCGTCTTGAGCGACATCGCGTACTTCGACGTCTTGTCGATCTTCATCGCGGGCTCCGGCGCGCTGCTCTCGCTCGGCGACGGCGAAGCCGAGGGGCTCGCGGCCGCATCGCTTTTGTCCTTCTTGCCGTCGCCGTCGCCGTCTGCGTCGAGGGCGAGATACGCGCCCACCCCGACGACCGCCACCACGGCCACCGCGGACGCGATGACGACCGTCAGCCGCCGTGTCCGGCGACGGGCCTCCTCCCGGCGCTGCTGCTGCCGCTCGAACTTCTCCCTGGCGAGCTGCCGCCGCCGCTGATCGCTGCTGACCACCGGGTGATCTCCTTGTTGGTCGTGTGATGGGGATGGGGCCTGGGCTGCCCGTACCGTATATGGGTTAGCTGTGGAATGAGGAGCGCCGGTAGGCTCTGAACTGCCGCGACCTTCTCAGTCGCAATCCATCGTCGGACGACCAGTAAGGACGATCGTGCTCATTGCCGGGTTCCCCGCCGGAGCCTGGGGGACCAACTGTTACCTGGTCGCCCCGGCCGCAGGCGAGGAGTGCGTGATCATCGACCCGGGCCATCAGGCCGCATCCGGAGTCGAGGAAGCACTGAAGAAGCATCGGCTGAAGCCCGTCGCCGTCGTACTGACCCACGGCCACATCGACCACGTCGCCTCGGTCGTCCCGGTGTGCGGAGCGCACGACGTCCCCGCCTGGATCCACCCGGAGGACCGGTACATGATGAGCGACCCGGAGAAGGCCCTCGGCCGCTCCATCGGGATGCCGCTCATGGGCGAGCTGACGGTGGGGGAGCCGGACGACGTCAAGGAGCTGAGCGACGGCGCTCTGCTGAAGCTGGCCGGTCTGGAGTTCGGTGTCGCGCATGCGCCCGGCCATACCAAGGGGTCGGTGACGTTCAGGATGCCCCAGGCCGCGGATGTTCCGCAGATCCTCTTCTCGGGCGACCTGCTCTTCGCCGGCTCCGTCGGACGCACCGACCTGCCCGGCGGCGACCACGCCGAGCTGCTCGAGTCGCTGGCCCGCGTGTGCCTGCCGCTCGACGACTCGACCGTGGTGCTGTCCGGCCACGGCCCCCAGACGACCATCGGCCGCGAGCGCGCCTCGAATCCGTATCTGCACGGTATGGACGCGCCCCGACGAGGAATGTGACGAGAGAAAAAAACCGTGAGCACCTTCAAGGCCCCCAAGGGCACGTACGACCTGACCCCGCCCGACTCCGCGAAGTACCTCGCGGTGCGCGAGGCGATCGCCGCACCCCTGAAGAACTCCGGCTACGGCTACATCGAGACGCCCGGCTTCGAGGACGTCACCCTCTTCTCGCGCGGTGTCGGTGAGTCCACCGACATCGTGACCAAGGAGATGTACACCCTCACCACCAAGGGCGGCTCCCAGCTGGCGCTGCGCCCCGAGGGCACCGCGTCCGTGCTGCGCGCCGCGCTGGAGGCCAACCTCCACAAGCTCGGCAACCTGCCCGTGAAGCTCTGGTACTCCGGCTCCTACTACCGCTACGAGCGCCCGCAGAAGGGCCGCTACCGGCACTTCTCGCAGGTCGGTGCCGAGGCCATCGGCGCCGAGGACCCGGCGCTCGACGCCGAGCTGATCATCCTGGCCGACCAGGCCTACCGCACGCTGGGTCTGCGGAACTTCCGCATCCTGCTCAACTCGCTGGGCGACAAGGAGTGCCGCCCCGTCTACCGGGACGCGCTCCAGGGCTTCCTGCGCGAGCTCGACCTGGACGAGGACACCCGCCGCCGCATCGAGATCAACCCGCTCCGGGTCCTCGACGACAAGCGGCCCGAGGTGCAGAAGCAGCTGGCCGGCGTCCCGGTACTGCGCGACTACCTGTGCGACGCCTGCAAGGCGTACCACGAGGAGGTACGCGACCTGCTCTCCGCGGCCGGTGTGGTGTACGAGGACGACGAGAAGCTCGTCCGCGGCCTCGACTACTACACCCGCACCACCTTCGAGTTCGTCCACGACGGACTCGGCTCGCAGTCCGCGGTGGGCGGCGGCGGCCGCTACGACGGCCTGTCCGAGATGATCGGCGGCCCTGCGCTCCCGTCGGTCGGCTGGGCGCTCGGCGTGGACCGTACGGTGCTCGCGCTGGAGGCGGAGGGCATCGAGCTCGAACTGCCCGCGGCCACCAGCGTCTTTGCGGTACCGCTCGGCGAGGAGGCCCGGCGGGTGCTCTTCGGGATCGTCACGCAGCTGCGCCGCGAGGGCGTGGCGGCGGACTTCGCGTACGGAAACCGCGGCCTCAAGGGTGCGATGAAGAGCGCGAACCGCTCGGGCGCCCGGTTCACGATCGTCGCGGGCGAGCGGGACCTGGCCGAGGGCGTCGTCCAGCTCAAGGACATGGAGTCCGGCGAGCAGACGGCGGTCCCCCTGGCGGACGTGGCCGAGACGATCCGCGAGCGCCTGGCGTAGCGCCCCCGGCCGCCGGGCGGGCTGTCATCCCAGCCCGCCCGGCGACCGGCGACGCCCCCCCGCTCAGTCGTCGCGCCGGTCCTTCCGCCGGAAGGTCAGCAGACACAGCACCGGACCGGCGACGCACCAGGCCCCCAGCACCAGCGCCGTCTTCCCGTACTCCCAGCTTCCCGCCTGCTCGATCACGGCAGCCGACTCGGGCAGGAACACACCGCAAAAGCCCTGGCACATCCACTTCAGCGGGAACAGCGCGCCGATGTTCCGCATCCAGTCGGGCAGCCCGATGAACGGGATGCAGACACCGGAGACAACGGGATGCAGACACCGGAGATGAACTGCAGGACGAGGAAGGGCAGGACGACCACCGAGGTCGCGCTCCGCCCCGACCTCGGCACACTGCTGATCGCGATACCCAGCAGCGCGCAGGCAGTGATCCCCAGCAGGAAGATCCACCCGAAGGTCAGCCACTGGACGGCGTCCTCGCAGTCGCGCGGCCTCGGGTAGGAGCGGGCGAAATGCGTCACCGTCTCGCGCACCGTCAACTCGGCGGGCGCGGATTCATCCTGCCAGACGACTCCGACCCGCGAACGCCAACGGCGGTCGGCGGAAGCCGGGGCCACGCCGAGCACCGACACGGTTCCCCGTCACGGCTGCGACGGCCCTGCAGAATCTTCACGGTCGTGCTCTTCCCGGCCCCGTTCGGTCCGAGGATTCCGAACACCTCGCCCCGCCGGATCCCCAGGTCCAAGCCGTCGACCGCGGTCAGTTCGCCGTAGCGCGTGCGCAGTCCGCGCACCTCCACCGCACATCGAGTCGTGGTCCGGATGTTCCCGCGGACCGGCGGGTTCCGTACCGGTCGTGCGTGAGGCTTCGCGTACACCTTTATGTCCATCGAACGGAAGACCCGCGATGCGGTGCGGCACAATGACCATGCCCAGCAGGCCACTCACTGATGGAACGGCGATATGACGACTGCAGCGGTAGACCACCCCTCCTCCGACCAGGAAGAGGACGGCGGGAAGAGGACCATCGGCGGCAGCCGGGCGTTGGCACTGCTGCTGGTGATCACGGGCGCCGCCGGACTCCTCGCCGCCTGGGTCATCACGATCGACAAGTTCAAGCTGCTGGAAGACCCCAACTTCACACCGGGATGCAGCCTCAACCCGGTCGTCGCGTGCGGCAACATCATGAAGAGCGAGCAGGCGGCCGCCTTCGGCTTCCCGAACCCGATGCTCGGTCTGGTCACCTACTCAGTGATCATCGGCATCGGCCTGGCACTGCTCGCGGGTGCCCGCTTCCGCAGCTGGTACTGGCTGGGGATGAACGCCGGCATGCTGTTCGGCGTCGGCTTCTGCACCTGGCTCCAGTACCAGTCGCTCTACAACATCAACTCGCTCTGCCTGTGGTGCTGCCTGGCCTGGGTCGCCACGATCTTCATGTTCTGCTACGTCACCACGCACAACATCAAGCACCGGATCCTGCCCGCGCCGAACTGGCTGCGCAACGGGCTGACGGAGTTCCACTGGGTTCCTCCCGTCCTGTGGGTCGGCATCATCGGCATGCTGATCCTGACCCGCTGGTGGGACTTCTGGACCAGCTGACCGGACCGCGGCTCCCGCCGGGCAACCGGCCCGGCAGGGATGTCGGTGCCGTGACATAGGCTTCAAAACGTGGAGCCCGACCTCTTTACCGCAGCCGCCGAAGACCGCCAGGAGAAGGACCCGTCCAGCAGCCCCCTGGCTGTCCGGATGCGCCCCCGCACCCTCGACGAGGTCGTCGGCCAGCAGCATCTGCTCAAGCCGGGCTCGCCGCTGCGCCGCCTCGTCGGCGAGGGGAACGGCGGGCCCGCGGGGCCCTCGTCGGTGATCCTCTGGGGCCCGCCCGGCATTGGGAAGACGACTCTCGCGTACGTGGTCAGCAAGGCCACCAACAAGCGCTTCGTCGAGCTCTCCGCGATCACCGCGGGCGTCAAGGAAGTACGGGCCGTCATCGAGGGTGCCCGCCGCGCCACCGGCGGCTACGGCAAGGAGACCGTCCTCTTCCTCGACGAGATCCACCGCTTCTCCAAGGCACAGCAGGACTCCCTGCTCCCGGCCGTGGAGAACCGCTGGGTGACCCTGATCGCCGCGACCACCGAGAATCCGTACTTCTCGGTCATCTCGCCGCTGCTGTCGCGCTCGCTCCTGCTCACCCTGGAATCGCTCACCGACGACGATCTGCGCGGCCTGCTGCGGCGCGCCCTCACCGACGAGCGCGGGCTGGGCGGCGCGGTGGCGCTGCTGGGGGACGCCGAGGCACATCTGCTGCGTATCGCGGGCGGCGACGCCCGTCGGGCGCTGACGGCGCTGGAGGCGGCGGCCGGTGCGGCGCTGTCCAAGCAGGAGAAGGAGATCACCCTCCTGACCCTGGAGGAAACGGTCGACCGCGCGGCCGTCAAGTACGACCGGGACGGCGACCAGCACTACGACGTGGCGAGCGCACTCATCAAGTCGATCCGCGGCTCCGACGTCGATGCCGCGCTGCATTACCTGGCCCGGATGATCGAGGCGGGGGAGGATCCTCGGTTCATCGCCCGACGGCTGATGATCTCGGCCAGCGAGGACATCGGTCTCGCCGACCCCACGGCACTGCCCATCGCCGTCGCGGCCGCCCAGGCGGTGGCCATGATCGGATTCCCGGAGGCGGCCCTCACCCTGAGCCATGCCACGATCGCCCTGGCCCTCGCCCCGAAGTCCAATGCGGCGACGCTGGCGATCTTCGCCGCCCAGGAGGACGTACGGAAGGGGCTCGCGGGCCCTGTCCCGGCCCATCTGCGCGACGGCCACTACAAGGGCGCGGCCAAGCTGGGCCACGCCCAGGGCTATGTGTATCCGCACGACGTCCCCGGCGGCATCGCCGCCCAGCAGTACGCCCCGGACGCCGTGCGCGACAAGCACTACTACCGGCCCACGCGCTACGGCGCGGAGGCGCGTTACGCGGATGTGGTGGAGCGGGTCCGCGAGCGCCTCGGCCGCTCGGGCTCCGAGGGCGACGCGAGCCCGTCCACGGACTGACGGGGACGGGCGGGACCTGAGGCCGGGCGAGGCCGGAAGGCCGTCGGGAAGCGGTCCCTCCGTTCAGTTCGCCGCTGCCTCGAAGAGCGTGTGCATGGCGTGGCGCAGTTCGCTGATGTCGCGCACCGGCTCGGGGAATTCGAAGCGTGCGTCGAAGCACCGCCGCCGGTCCTCGCAGACGCGTACCCGCAGTCCGTACCGGTCCAGCGCGAGCGGTACGACGGAGGGCCGGTGGGCCGCGCAGCGGCGACGGGCCGAATGCTCGCCCAGCAGCCCGCACAACGTGCCCAGCTGTTCGCCGTGCGCCGCGTGCAGATGCTGCAGCAGCTCCGCCTCGTGTCCGACGAGCGGGTCGGGCGCCGCGTCCCGGAATTCCTCCGGCCCGACCTCCTCGGCGCCCCACAGATCGTCGACGTACGCCTCGCCCGTCTCCAGCCGGAGCGTCATCCGGCCGGGCCCCGACACACCGGGTACGGTGGCGAGCCGGCCGGAGAGCCGGGCGTGCCCGCGGATGCGGTGCGGTACGGAGACCGGGGCGACGTCCGTGATCTCCAGCACAGCGGTCGGCCCGTCGCCCTCGGCGTGTGTCGCGGCCCGTACGGCCGGGGAATCCACGGGGAGTTCGAGAAACAGACCCCCGTCGGGGCCCACATTCCTGGTCGACGGCATCAGCTGATCCGGGCCGGCCCCGTTCAGCCCGGGAACGAGCAGCACCGCCGAACAGGTACTCTGTACGAGAGTTCGTGTGCGCTCGGCTGCTGACGGCATCCGAGTGTTTTCAAGCCCGCCGGGACGCGGCTGACCACGATCTGATCGGTCCTCCGTCGTATCGGCACCCTGAGGGGTGTCGACGCTGTCAGTGCTGTCCGTGATGTGTGTGGTGTTCCCCGGGCGAGACATGCGATCTCCTCAAGTAAGGTGAGCCTAACCTAACCTACGATGGAGGTCTGGAGAACGTGCCTAACCAGTCGCGTCCCAAGGTCAAGAAGAGCCGTGCGCTCGGCATCGCGCTGACGCCGAAGGCCGTCAAGTACTTCGAGGCCCGCCCCTACCCGCCGGGCGAGCACGGCCGTGGTCGCAAGCAGAACTCGGACTACAAGGTCCGTCTGCTGGAGAAGCAGCGTCTGCGTGCCCAGTACGACATCAGCGAGCGCCAGATGGCGCGTGCCTACGACCGCGCCAAGAAGGCCGAGGGCAAGACGGGCGAGGCGCTGGTCGTCGAGCTCGAGCGTCGTCTCGACGCCCTGGTTCTGCGTTCGGGTATCGCCCGCACCATCTACCAGGCCCGCCAGATGGTCGTGCACGGTCACATCGAGGTCGACGGCCGCAAGGTCGACAAGCCGTCCTTCCGTGTCCGTCCCGACAACATCGTGATGGTCCGCGAGCGCAGCCGCGACAAGCACCCCTTCCAGGTTGCCCGCGAGGGTGGTTACGCCCCCGACGGCGAGACCCCGCGCTACCTGCAGGTGAACCTGAAGGCCCTGGCCTTCCGCCTTGACCGGGACCCGAACCGCAAGGAAATCCCCGTGATCTGCGACGAGCAGCTCGTCGTCGAGTACTACGCCCGCTGATCCAGGCGTAGCCGCTCTCACCAGCGCTCCGGCCCGCCCCTCCCCGTCGTACGGGAGGCGGCGGGCCGCCGCGTTCTCCCGGGGGCCGTCGGCGGCCCGGGAGAACGCCCCGGCGTCCGCGGCCGGTCCGCGGGTCCGCTCGCCAGCGCCCTGGCCACCGCCGCGTCCAGATCGAGCCGCCCGCCCGCGCGCAGCCCCGATTCGTAGGGGCCGTCGCCCAGCTCCCGGCGGGCCAGCTCCTCGCACCGGGCCCGGGGCTGCCCGTAGTACGCCGAACCGAACAGCGGCAGTCCCACCGACGGCCAGATCCGGTCGGCGGCCCCTTGCAGCACCGCCGCCTCCGCCGCGTCCCCCTCGACCGCCGTCACCAGAGCCAGCAGCTCCAGGGCGAGCACCGAGCCGAGCAGATCGTGGAAGGCGTGGCCGATCGCCAGGGACTCCCCGAGCAGTTCCCGGGCCCGGTCGGGCCGGCCCCGTTGCAGCGCCGCGAAGGCCAGTACGTACAGCGCGTACGAGAGGGCCCACCGCTCCCCGTGGTCCTCGCAGATCTCCCTGACCTCCTCACAGATCGCGGCCGCGCCGTCCAGATCGCCGTGGAACCCGACCGCCATCGCCAGCTCGATCCGGGCCATCAGCACGTTGCTGTTCAGCTCGCCGAGCTCCTGGTAGCGGCCGAGCGCCTCGGCCAGCAGCTCCTGCGCCCTGACCATGTCGTCCGTGACCAGTGCCAGACACCCCATCCGGTGCACCGCGTACGCGAGCGCCGTGGCGTCGTCGGCCCGCTCCGCCTCGTCCCGGCACTCCTGCAGTGCGGCGATCGCGCCGACCGGGTCGCCCTGCAGGACAGCCACATGCCCGAGCACCCACAGCGCCTTGAGCCGCGAGGAGTCGCACGGCGTCTCCTCCTCCAGCACATGGCCCAGCCAGTGCCGGCCCTCCGAGAGGCGTCCGCAGCCCACCCAGAGGAACCAGAGAGTGCCCGCCAGATACGTCGCGAGGTGGGCCTCGCCCGGGCTCTCCAGCGAACACTCCATCGCCCGCCGCAGATTCGGCAGCTCGCTCTCGACCCGGGCGGCCACCTCACCCTGCCGCGGGCTGAACCAGTCGAGCTCGCACCAGGTGGCAAGACCCAGGAACCAGTCCCGGTGGCGGCGTCGCAACCGGTCCGTGTCACCGGTGGCCTCCAGCCACTCGGCCCCGTACTCCCGGACCGTGTCCAGCATCCGGTAGCGGGTGCCTGCCGCCGAGTCCTCGCGCACGACGACGGACTGTGTCAGCAGCCCGGAGAGCACATCGAGCACCGACCCGGCCGGCAGATCGGCACCGCTGCAGATGTATTCGACGGCCTCCAGATCGAACTGCCCGGCGAACACCGAGAGCCGCGCCCACAGCAGCCGCTGCTCCGGAACGCAGAGTTCATGACTCCAGCCGATGGCCGTACGGAGCGTCTGGTGGCGCGCAGGCGCGCTCCGGCTGGAGCCGGTCAGCAGCCGGAAGCGGTCGTCCAGGCGCTGCAGCACCTGCTCGGTGGACAGGGCGCGCAGCCGTCCGGCAGCCAGTTCCAGCGCGAGCGGGATCCCGTCCAGCCGACGGCACAGCTCCCGCGCGGTGGCGTGATGGTGGTCGGTCAGCCGGAACTCCGGCCGCACCGCGGCGGCCCGCTCCGCGAAGAGCAGCATCGCGTCCTCGTCCGTCATCGGCGCGAGCGGGAAGGTGAGCTCGCCGTCCAGCTCCAGGGGCAGCCGCCCGGCGGCCAGCACCCGTAGTTGCGGGGCCCGGCGCAGCAGTTCACGTACGAGTTCGGCGCAGGCGTCCACGAGATGCTCGAAACCGTCGACCACCAGGAGGAGTTGGCGTCCGGCAAGGTGTTCGAGGAGTGTCGTGCGGGGCGGTCTGCTGGTGTGATCGGTGAGTCCGAGGGCGTCTATCAGCGCATGTTCCAGCAGCTCGGCGTCGTGGATGGCGGACAGCTCCACCATCCGGACACCGTCGCAGTACCGTTTCTCCGTGAGCGCCGCGACCCTGGTGGCGCAGCGGGTCTTGCCCACCCCGCCCACCCCGACCACGGTGACGAGCCTCGATTCGTTCAGCAGCCGGCCGAGATCGGCCAGTTCGTCCTCCCGCCCGACGAATCTGTTCAGTTCCGCGGGCAGATTGCCGGGGGCGGCTCCGGAGCAACCCGGATCGTGGGGGGACGGAAAGGGGCGCTGGGGGCGTCGCATGAAACACGCAGAGTACTGGCGCCGGAGCTCTCCGTACAATCTCCTCAGGCCAACTGCGGTCCTTGCCGCCGGTAATGCGGTACGGGGCGCGCCCACCGGCGCGATAGGCTCGGGTGACGACGACTGGCTGCTGCGGCAGCGGTCGGCGGACCGAGCAGAGAACAGACAGTACAGAGACAGCGACAAGCTAGAGAGCGGTGCACTGTGTCCGGTGGAGAGGTGGCCGGGATCCTGGTGGCCGTCTTCTGGGCGATCCTGGTTTCGTTCCTCGCCGTCGTGCTGGTGAGGCTGGCCCAGACGCTCAGGGCGACCACCAAGCTCGTGGCGGACGTGACCGAGCAGGCGGTCCCGCTGCTTGCCGACGCCTCCGCCACCGTGCGCTCCGCGCAGACCCAGCTCGACAAGGTCGACGCGATCGCCACGGACGTCCAGGAAGTCACCTCCAACGCTTCGGCGCTCTCCACCACCGTCGCCTCGACCTTCGGCGGCCCGCTCGTCAAGGTCGCCGCGTTCGGTTACGGGGTGCGCCAGGCCATCGGCCGCAAGACCAGTCCGGAAGCGGAACCTGCGCGCCGGCCGTCCCGTCGTACGGTGATCGTCGGCCGTACCGTTCCGTCCGCGCGCGGCAGGAAGCGCAGCGGCAGAAACTCCCGCGGATCGAAGGACTGACGCAGCGATGTTCCGCCGTACGTTCTGGTTCACCGCCGGCGCCGCCGCCGGTGTCTGGGCCACCACCAAGGTCAACCGCAAGCTCAGGCAGCTGACCCCCGAGAGCCTCGCGGCGCAGGCTGCCGACAAGGCGATCGAGACCGGCCACAAGCTCAAGGACTTCGCTCTGGACGTCCGTGAGTCCATGGCCCGGCGCGAGGCCGAACTGGGCGAGGCGCTGGGCCTGGAGGCACCGGTCGACCCCGAGCTCCCCGTACGGCGCCACTTCGCCGTCGAGGCGGCCGAGTCCGTCGGACCGGACCGGCCCCTCGAAGGCACCCACTACCGCACGCTCCCCTACAACTCGTACAACCGGAATGAGGACCACTGATGGAGTCGGCTGAAATTCGTCGCCGCTGGCTGAGCTTCTTCGAGGAGCGCGGTCACACCGTCGTCCCTTCGGCGTCGCTCATCGCGGACGATCCGACTCTGCTGCTGGTCCCCGCGGGCATGGTCCCCTTCAAGCCGTACTTCCTCGGCGAGGTCAAGCCGCCCGCCCCGCGCGTGACCAGCGTGCAGAAGTGCGTCCGTACGCCGGACATCGAGGAGGTCGGCAAGACCACCCGGCACGGCACGTTCTTCCAGATGTGCGGCAACTTCTCCTTCGGCGACTACTTCAAGGCAGGCGCCATCAGCTACGCCTGGGAGGCTCTGACGAGCTCCGTGGCGGACGGCGGCTTCGGTCTCGACCCCGAGCGGCTGTGGATCACGGTCTATCTCGACGACGACGAGGCCGAGCAGATCTGGCGCGACAAGATCGGTGTACCGGCCGAGCGCATCCAGCGTCTGGGCAAGAAGGACAACTTCTGGTCCATGGGCGTGCCCGGTCCCTGTGGCCCCTGCTCCGAGATCAATTACGACCGCGGCCCCGAGTTCGGCGTCGAGGGCGGCCCGGCCGTCAACGACGAGCGCTACGTGGAGATCTGGAACCTGGTCTTCATGCAGTACGAGCGGGGCGCCGGTGACGGCAAGGAGGACTTCCCGATCCTCGGTGACCTGCCGTCGAAGAACATCGACACGGGTCTGGGCCTGGAACGCCTCGCCATGATCCTGCAGGGCGTACAGAACATGTACGAGACCGACACCCTGCGTGTCGTCATGGACAAGGCCACCGAGCTGACCGGTGTCCAGTACGGCGCCGACCACGGTTCGGACGTCTCGCTCCGCGTGGTCGCCGACCACATCCGTACCTCCGCGATGCTCATCGGTGACGGCGTCACCCCCGGCAACGAGGGCCGCGGCTATGTGCTGCGCCGCATCATGCGCCGCGCCATCCGCAACATGCGCCTGATGGGTGCCACCGGACCCGTCGTCAAGGACCTGGTCGATGTCGTGATCGACACGATGGGGCAGCAGTACCCGGAGCTGATCACCGACCGCAAGCGCATCGAGACCGTCGCCCTCGCCGAAGAGGCCGCCTTCCTCAAGGCCCTCAAGGGCGGCACCAACATCCTCGACACCGCCGTCACCGAGACCAAGGCCGCCGGCGGCAAGGTGCTCGCCGGTGACAAGGCGTTCCTGCTCCACGACACCTGGGGCTTCCCGATCGACCTCACCCTGGAGATGGCCGCGGAACAAGGCCTCGCCGTGGACGAGGACGGCTTCCGCCGCCTGATGAAGGAGCAGCGGGAGCGTGCCAAGGCCGACGCCAAGGCCAAGAAGACCGGCCACGCCGACCTGTCCGCCTACCGCGAGGTCGCCGACAACTCCGGCATCACCGAGTTCACCGGCTACACCGCCACCGAGGGCGAGTCGACGATCGTCGGCCTGCTCGTCGACGGCGTGCCGTCGCCCGCCGCCACCGAGGGCGACGAGATCGAAGTCGTCCTGGACCGCACCCCGTTCTACGCCGAGGGCGGCGGCCAGCTCGCCGACCAGGGCCGGATCCGGCTCGACAGCGGCGCCGTCATCCAGGTCCGCGATGTCCAGCAGCCCGTCCCGGGCGTCTCCGTCCACAAGGGTTCGGTGCAGGTCGGCGAGGTGACCGTCGGAGCTTCCGTCTACGCCGCCATCGACACCACCCGCCGCCGCGCCATCGCCCGGGCCCACAGCGCCACGCACCTCACGCACCAGGCGCTGCGCGACGCACTGGGCCCGACGGCCGCCCAGGCCGGTTCGGAGAACTCGCCGGGCCGCTTCCGCTTCGACTTCGGTTCGCCCGCCGCCGTACCCGGCACGGTCCTCACCGACGTCGAGCAGAAGATCAACGAGGTCCTCGCCCGCGAACTCGACGTCCAGGCCGAGGTCATGTCGATCGACGAGGCCAAGAAGCAGGGCGCCATCGCCGAGTTCGGCGAGAAGTACGGCGAGCGGGTCCGGGTCGTCACCATCGGCGACTTCTCCAAGGAGCTCTGCGGCGGTACGCACGTCCACAACACCGCCCAGCTGGGCCTGGTGAAGCTGCTCGGCGAGTCGTCCATCGGTTCCGGTGTGCGCCGCATCGAGGCCCTCGTCGGCGTCGACGCGTACAACTTCCTCGCCAGGGAGCACACGGTCGTCGCCCAGCTCCAGGAGCTGGTCAAGGGCCGTTCCGAGGAGCTCCCGGAGAAGATCGCCGGAATGCTCGGCAAGCTGAAGGACGCCGAGAAGGAGATCGAGAAGTTCCGCGCGGAGAAGGTCCTCCAGGCCGCCGCCGGACTGGCCGACTCGGCCAGGGACGTACGGGGCCTCGCCCTCGTCACCGGTCAGGTGCCCGACGGCACCTCGGCCGACGACCTGCGCAGGCTCGTCCTCGACGTCCGCGGCCGCATCCAGGGCGGCCGCCCGGCCGTCGTGGCCCTGTTCGCCACCGCCAACGGCCGCCCGCTGACCGTGATCGCCACCAACGAGGCCGCGCGCGAGCGCGGACTCAAGGCCGGCGACCTGGTCCGTATGGCCGCCAAGACCCTCGGTGGCGGTGGCGGCGGCAAGCCGGACGTCGCCCAGGGCGGCGGCCAGAACCCCGAGGCCATCGGCGCCGCCGTGGCCGCTGTCGAACGCCTCGTCACCGAGACTGCGTGACGGCGGGGATGACGCAGATGCGCCGCGGCCGTCGGCTCGCGATCGACGTCGGGGACGCCCGGATCGGGGTCGCCTCGTGCGACCCCGACGGAATCCTCGCCACGCCGGTGGAGACCGTTCCGGGGCGCGATGTCCCGGCGGCCCACCGGCGGCTCGGACAGATCGTCCAGGAGTACGAGCCGATCGAGATCATCATCGGCCTGCCGCGGTCCCTCGGCGGCGGTGAAGGCCCTGCCGCTGCCAAGGTCCGCGTTTTCGCCCAGGAGGTCGCCCGCTCGGTCGCACCCATTCCGGTGCGGCTGGTGGACGAGAGGATGACCACAGTGACGGCCAGTCAAGGACTGCGCGCCTCGGGCGTGAAGTCCAAGAAAGGCCGTTCCGTCATCGATCAGGCTGCCGCTGTGGTGATCCTTCAGAACGCTCTGGAGTCCGAACGGGCCTCGGGTAAAGCCCCGGGCGAAGGCGTCGAAGTGGCTCTCTGATCGCGATACGGTAACGTTCCGCGCGATGCGGCGGTGTTCGAACAAACACCGCACAGCAAAGAGACGGAATGTCGTCTCGCGGCTCTAGGGGATCGATGACTGAGTATGGCCGGGGCCCCGGCTCCGAACCGTGGCATCCCGAGGACCCCTTGTACGGGGACCAGGGATGGGGAGGGCAGCAGCCTGCCCACGGCCAGAACCAGTACGGCGGCCAGCAGCAGCCCTACCCGCAGGACCCCTACCCGCAGGACCCCTACGCGCAGCCGCAGCAGCCGCAGCAGGACCAGTACACACAGCAGGATCCGTACGCGCAGCAGCAGCCGTACCAGCAGCAGCCCGCGTACGGAGTCCCGCAGGACCCGTATGCGCAGCAGCAGCCCCAGCAGCCCCAGCAGCCCCAGCAGCCCCAGCAGCCCCAGCAGCCCCGGCAGCCCCAGTACAACAACGGTGGCTGGGACACCGGGCAGCAGTCCGCCGGGATGCCCTACGACCCTCAGTCGGCCGACCAGTACGGCGGCCGGCAGCCCGGTTACGGCGAGACGCATGACTACTACGGCACGCCGGAGGCCTATCCGCCGCCGCAGCCCCCGGGCCACCGGAAGGACGTTCCCGAGCAGGCCCCCGCGCAGAGTCCCGACTGGGACCCGGAGGTCCAGCCGGAGGAGACCCACCCCTTCTTCACGGGCGCGGACGACGGGGGCGACAAGGACGACGAGTACGACGACGACCCGCGTGAGTCACGCCGCGGCAGTCGTGGCGGCAACGAACGCCGGGGCAAGGGCAAGAAGAAGAGCCGCAGCGGCTGTGCCTGCCTGGTCGTCTCGGTGGTCCTGGTCGGCGGCCTCGGGGGAGTGGGCTACCTCGGATACTCGTACTGGCAGGCCAAATTCGGCGCGGCGCCCGACTACACCGGCACGGGCACCGGCGAGGTCGAGGTCGAGATCCAGAAGAACGCCTTCGGCTACGACATCGGCAACATCCTGAAGCAGAAGGGTGTCGTCAAGAGCGTCGACGCGTTCGTCGCCGCGCAGAACGACAACCCCAAGGGCAAGTCCATCCAGGCAGGCGTCTATCTGCTCCACGAGAAGATGTCCGCGGCCGAGGCCGTGAAGATGATGCTCGACCCGAAGAGCCAGAATCTTCTGGTGATTCCCGAGGGCACACCCAACCGCCTCGTCTACGCCTCGATCGACAAGAGGCTGGGCGTCAAGAGCGGGACGACCAGCGGGGTCGCCAAGAAACAGTCGGGCAGCCTGGGTCTGCCGGACTGGGCCAACGACCACCCGGACATCCTCGATCCTCTGGAAGGGTTCCTCTACCCGGCGGCCTACCCGGTTACCAAGGGCATGAAGCCGGAGGCCGTCCTGAAGAAGATGGTCTCCCGTGCCAACGAGGAGTACGACAAGGTCGACCTGGATGGCAACGCCGAGAAGCTGGGTCTCAAGGGCCCTTGGCAGTTGATCACGGTCGCCAGCCTCGTCCAGGCCGAGGGCAAGTACAAGCACGACTTCGACAAGGTCTCGCGCGTCGTCTACAACCGGCTCAAGCCCAACAACACCGAGACCAATGGCCTGCTCGACTTCGACTCCACCGTCAATTACGCGAAGAAGCAGAGCACACTCGATATCGGCGCGGTGTCGGACCAACGGAAGTTCAAGAACCCGTACAACACGTATTACATCCACGGTTTGCCGCCGGGCCCGATCAACAATCCCGGTGATGCCGCGCTGCAGTCGGCAATCAAGCCTACTCCCGGCCCCTGGTACTACTTCGTGTCGGTGACTGAGGACAAGACGCTGTTCGCGGTGACCAACGCAGAGCACGAGCGGAATCGCAAGAAATACGAACAGGAGAGGTCGGGCCAGTGAGCACCATCCGACGGGCAGCCGTCCTCGGCTCGCCCATCGCCCACTCGCTCTCTCCGGTCCTGCACCGGGCCGCATACGCCGAACTCGGCCTCACCCACTGGACGTATGACCGGTTCGACGTCGACGAGGCGGGCCTCCCCGCCTTCATAGCGGGGCTCGATTCCACCTGGGCCGGGCTCTCGCTGACCATGCCGCTCAAGCGTGCGATCATCCCGCTGCTGGACTCCGTCAGCGAGACGGCATCGTCGGTGGAAGCCGTCAACACGGTCGTCTTCACGGAGGACGGCCGCAGGACCGGCGACAACACCGATATCCCCGGCATGATCGCCGCGCTGCGCGAACGCGGTGTGGAGAAGACCGACTCGGCCGCCGTGCTCGGTGCCGGAGCGACCGCTTCCTCGGCGCTCGCCGCGCTGTCCGCGATCTGTACGGGACCGGTCACGGCGTACGTCCGCAGTCGGGAACGTGGCGTCGAGATGCGCGGCTGGGGCGAACGACTCGGCGTCGACGTCCGGATCTCCGACTGGGCAGAGGCCGAGCAAGCGCTGCGTGCTCCCCTGGTCATCGCCACCACTCCGGCCGGTGCCACGGACGCGCTGACCGGCGCCGTGCCGGACCGGCCGGGCACGCTCTTCGATGTGCTGTACGAGCCCTGGCCGACCGGACTCGCGGCCGCCTGGGCGGCTCGTAACGGCACAGTCGTCGGAGGTCTCGACCTTCTGGTGCACCAGGCCGTCCTCCAGGTCGAGCAGATGACCGGCCGCGCGCCCGCTCCGCTCCTGGCCATGCGGCAGGCCGGGGAAGCGGCGCTCGCCGCCCGCTGACCCCCGCGCGCCCGCGACGGAAGGCGTCCGTCTGCTGGACCGGCGACCGGTTCACTCCCCCGGCCGTGGGAGGATCGAAGGCGGCGGGCCAGGGCCGCGCACCCGGTCGCGCCGTCGCAGTTCCAGGCGCGAGCATGAGGAGCACCGTTGAGCAGGTTGCGCTGGCTGACCGCGGGGGAGTCGCACGGCCCCGCACTCGTGGCGACGCTGGAGGGTCTTCCCGCCGGCGTCCCGATCACCACGGAGATGGTGGCGGACGCACTCGCCCGGCGGCGGCTCGGTTATGGCCGCGGTGCGCGGATGAAGTTCGAGAAGGACGAGGTCACCTTCCTCGGCGGGGTGCGGCACGGTCTCACCATGGGCTCCCCGGTCGCCGTGATGGTGGGCAACACCGAGTGGCCCAAGTGGGAGCAGGTCATGTCGGCCGACCCGGTCGACCCCGACGAACTGGCCAAGCTGGCCCGTAACGCCCCGTTGACCCGCCCCCGCCCCGGCCACGCCGACCTCGCGGGCATGCAGAAGTACGGCTTCGACGAGGCCCGGCCGATCCTGGAGCGCGCCAGCGCCCGGGAGACCGCGGCCCGGGTGGCGCTCGGCGCCGTCGCGCGGTCGTACCTCAAGGAGACCGCGGGCATCGAGATCGTCAGCCACGTCGTCGAACTGGCCGCGGCCAAGGCTCCCTACGGTGTCTACCCCACGCCCGCCGACGTCGAGAAGCTCGACGCCGACCCGGTGCGCTGCCTCGACGCCGCCGCGAGCAAGGAAATGGTCGCCGAGATCGACCAGGCCCACAAGGACGGCGACACCCTCGGCGGCGTGGTCGAGGTGCTGGCGTACGGAGTGCCCGTCGGCCTCGGCTCGCACGTCCACTGGGACCGCCGCCTCGACGCCCGGCTCGCCGCGGCCCTGATGGGCATCCAGGCCATCAAGGGGGTCGAGGTCGGCGACGGCTTCGATCTGGCCCGGGTCCCCGGTTCCGAGGCGCACGACGAGATCCTGGTCACCGAGGACGGCATCAAGCGCGCCTCCGGCCGCTCCGGCGGTACCGAGGGCGGTCTGACCACCGGTGAGCTGCTGCGGGTCCGCGCCGCGATGAAGCCCATCGCGACCGTGCCGCGCGCGCTCGCCACCGTCGACGTCGTCACCGGTGAGCCCGCCAAGGCCCACCACCAGCGCTCCGATGTCTGCGCCGTTCCGGCGGCGGGCATCGTCGCCGAGGCGATGGTCGCACTGGTCCTGGCCGACGCCGTCGCGGAGAAGTTCGGCGGCGACAGCGTCGCGGAGACCCGTCGCAACGTGCAGTCGTACCTCGACCACCTGCAGATCCGATGAGCGGCCCGCTGATCGTCCTCGTCGGGCCGATGGGCGTCGGCAAGTCCACGGTCGGTGAACTGCTCGCCGCCCGGCTCGGCACCACCTACCGGGACACCGACGCGGACGTCGTCGCCACGGCCGGCAAGCCGATCCCCGAGATCTTCTACGACGAGGGCGAGGAACACTTCCGCGAGCTGGAGCGACAGGCCGTGCACGCGGCCGTCGCCGAGCACACGGGCGTCCTCTCCCTCGGCGGCGGCGCCGTGCTCGACGCGACGACCCGCGCGCTGCTCGCCGACCACCCCGTCGTCTATCTCTCGATGGACGTCGAGGAGGCCGTCAGGCGGGTCGGCCTGAACACCGCCCGCCCGCTGCTCGCCGTCAACCCGCGCCGGCAGTGGCGTGAGCTGATGGACGCCCGCCGGCACCTGTACACCGAGGTGGCCCGGGTGACCGTCGCCACCGACGAGCGCACCCCCGAAGAGGTCGCCCAGGCGGTCCTCGACGCACTGGAACTGCCGGAGCGCACGGACGACCCCGTCACCCCCGGCCGGGAGAACACACGTATGACCGAGCAGGGCCCCACCCGTATCCAGATCGCCGGCAGCGCGGGCACCGACCCGTACGAGGTGCTGATCGGCCGGCAGCTCCTCGGTGAACTGCCCACGCTCATCGGCGACCGCGTCAAGCGGGTCGCCGTTCTGCACCCCGAGGCACTCGCCGAGACCGGTGAGGCGGTCCGCCAGGACCTCGCCGAGCAGGGCTACGAGGCCATCGCGATCCAGCTGCCGAACGCCGAGGAGGCCAAGACCGTCGAGGTCGCGGCCTACTGCTGGAAGGCGCTCGGGCAGACCGGCTTCACCCGCACCGACGTCATCGTCGGCGTCGGCGGCGGAGCCACCACCGACGTGGCCGGATTCGTCGCGGCGACCTGGCTGCGCGGGGTCCGCTGGATCGCCGTACCCACGACGGTGCTCGCCATGGTCGACGCGGCCGTCGGCGGCAAGACCGGCATCAACACCGCCGAGGGCAAGAACCTCGTCGGCGCCTTCCACCCGCCCGCCGGGGTCCTGTGCGACCTCGCCGCGCTGGACTCGCTGCCCGTGCACGACTACGTCAGCGGCATGGCCGAGATCATCAAGGCCGGCTTCATCGCCGACCCCGCGATCCTCGACCTCATCGAGGCGGACCCGGAAGGCGCCCGTACGCCCACCGGGCCGCACACCGCCGAGCTGATCGAGCGGGCCATCCGGGTCAAGGCCGAGGTCGTCTCCAGCGACCTCAAGGAATCCGGGCTGCGCGAGATCCTCAACTACGGCCACACCCTGGCCCACGCCATCGAGAAGAACGAGCGCTACAAGTGGCGGCACGGCGCGGCCGTCTCGGTCGGCATGGTCTTCGCCGCCGAGCTGGGCCGGCTGGCCGGACGCCTCGACGACGCCACCGCCGACCGGCACCGCGCCGTCCTGGCGTCCGTCGGACTCCCGCTCACCTACCGCGGCGACCAGTGGCCCAAGCTGCTGGAGAACATGAAGGTCGACAAGAAGTCCCGCGGCGACCTGCTGCGCTTCATCGTCCTCGACGGCCTCGGCAAGCCCACCGTGCTGGAGGGCCCCGATCCGGCCGTGCTGCTCGCCGCCTACGGGGAGGTGTCGGCGTGACCCGCCGGGTCCTCGTCCTCAACGGGCCGAACCTCGGCCGGCTCGGCTCCCGCGAGCCCGATGTGTACGGCGCGACGTCCTATGCCGGGCTCGTCGAGACCTGCCAGGCGCTCGGCAACGAGCTCGGCTTCGCCGTCGACGTCCGGGAGACCAACGACGAGGGCGAGCTGATCCGCTGGCTCCACGAGGCCGCGGACGGTTCAATTCCGGTCGTTCTCAACCCGGGGGCCTTCACCCACTATTCGTACGGCATGCGGGATGCGGCGGCCCAGCGCACCGCCCCGCTGATCGAGGTGCACATCTCGAACCCGTACGCACGGGAGGAATTCCGCCACAACTCCGTGGTCGCACCGGTCGCCACCGGGACGGTGGCCGGGTTCGGGATCGGTTCCTACCGCCTCGCTCTGCGTGCCCTGGCGGACGAGCTGGCCGACTGACGGACCCGTACACCGGACGGCCGGCCCAGGGCCTCTCGTTCGGATCATGCCGGGCTCGCGTGCCCCGGCACCGCGTCTCGCCGCGTTGTCGTCGGTCTTCCCCCGCTCTCGGCTCCGCTCGAGCAGGGGAGACCCCATCGGGCTCCTTCCTCCGCCTTGCGATGCACGGCACCACGGTGACATCAGCCGCTCCGCGGCGGGCCGCTCCCTGATCCGGCCTGATCCAAACGAAAGACCCTGGCCGACCGGGCACCGTGGACCGTCCCCGGCCGTTCCCTCAGTGGCGGCCGGGGACGGTACGGTTGCCGTTCCACCAGCGCCAGTTGCCTGTACGAGACGGAGTGGCACCGGATGCAGCACGCAGTGGGGGCCCCGCTGCCGCCGCCCCAAGGCCCCGGAAGCGGACCTGTCGGCTGGACGCACCAGGCCCAGCACCCCGGACATCCGGGGCCGCCGCCCACCACCCCTCCCGCGCTCCCCACGCCCCGGGGCTGGAGCGGCCCCGCCCCGCAGCACGCCCCGGCCTCCAGGGAGACCACCGGGCACGTCCAGCTGCCGCCCGGCGGCCCCGTCCCGCTGCCCGCGCCACCCGCCGGGCCCGGCACCGGCAGCGCGACCCTCGCCGTCCTGCTGATCGGTCCCGCGGGCGCCGGCAAGACCACCGTGGCCAAGCTCTGGGCCAGCCGCCGCCGGGTTCCCACGGCCCATGTCAGCCTCGACGACGTCCGTGAATGGGTCTGTTCCGGCTTCGCCGACCCCCAGACCGGGTGGAACGACCACTCCGAGGCCCAGTACCGCCTCGCCCGCCGCACCTGTGGCTTCGCCGCCCGCAACTTCCTCGCCAACGGCATCTCCTGCATCCTGGACGACGCCGTGTTCCCGGACCGGCCGGTCGTCGGCCTGGGCGGCTGGAAACGCCATGTCGGTCCCGGACTGCTGCCCGTCGTCCTGCTGCCCGGCCTGGAGGTCGTGCTGGAGCGCAATGCCGCCCGCAGCGGGAACCGCCGCCTCTCGGACGAGGAGGTCGCCCGGATCCACGGCCGGATGGCCGGGTGGTACGGCTCCGGACTGCCGATCATCGACAACTCGACGTACGACGTGGAGACCACCGCCCGCGTCCTCGACGACATACTCGCCCGCTCCATAGCCAGCCCACCGCCCTGGTGAACCATCACGGGGCGGCGCTCCCGGTCCGGTGAGGGCAGGCCGCGGCCCCCGGTCGGGTGCGCTGACCGAGCAGGCCCGCGCCACCGCTCGTAGGCTCGTGACATGTCAGACGTGTACGCCGTCCGCCGCGGGCAGCTCCGCGACCGGTGCGCCGCCGTCGGATCCGCGGCCGCTCTGGTCTCCCGCCCCGCCAACGTCCGCTATCTAGCGGGCGGAGCGCCCCCGGGTGCCGTGCTGCTGCTCGGCCCCGGCGAGGACGTGCTGCTCTGCCCCCGCGACCCGGCCGACGATCCCTCCGACGGGCGCACGGACGACCAGCTGCGGGTGTCCCCGCTGCCGGACAGCGACGGCGATCCGGTGGTCGCGGCCGCCGCTCTGGCCGGTTCCTCCGGCGCGGAGTCCCTGGCCGTCGAGGAACACCATCTGACGGTCTCCCGCCACCGGGCCATGGGCTCGGTCGCCCCGCGGCTCCGGCTCGCCGATCTCGGAGCCACCGTCGAGCAGCTCCGGGTCGTCAAGGACGAGGAGGAGATCGCCTGCCTGCGGATCGCCGCCGAGATCACCGATCAGGCCCTGGGCGAACTCCTCGAATCGATCCTGGTGGGCCGCACCGAACGCCATCTCGCCCTGGAGCTGGAGCGCCGCCTGGTGGACCACGGCGCCGACGGCCCCGCCTTCGCCACCTCCGTGGCCACCGGGCCGAACTCCGGCCAGGGCCGCCACCGCCCCTCGGACCGACGGGTGGAGGAAGGGGATTTTCTCTCCGTCTGCCTCGGCGCCAACTATCGCGGCTACCGCTGCGAGATCGGCCGTACGTTCGTCATCGGGACGACGCCCGCCGACTGGCAGATCGAGCTCTACGACCTGGTTTTCGCCGCTCAGAGGGCCGGGCGCGAGGCCCTCGTACCGGGCGCGGCCTACCGCGATGTGGACCGCGCGGCCCGCCACATCCTGGACTCCGCGGGCCACGGCCGGAGCCTCGCACCGTGGACGGGTCACGGGGTGGGGCTCGAAATCGACGAGGACCCGCAGCTGGCACCTGCGGCCATGGGTAAACTGGACGCTTGTGTACCGGTCACCGTCGAACCGGGGGTCCACCTCCCGGGCCGGGGCGGGGTCCGGATCGATGACACGCTCGTCGTGCGCCCCGAGGCGGACGGCGGACCCGAGCTACTCACCATTACGACCAAGGAGCTGCTCGCGCTCTAGCGCGCATCCTCGGTCGTTCCACCAGCTTCAGTCCAGGAGATTCCGCAACCGTGGCTTCCACGAACGACCTCAAGAACGGCCTGGTGCTCAAGCTCGACGGAGGCCAGCTCTGGTCCGTCGTCGAGTTCCAGCACGTCAAGCCCGGCAAGGGCCCGGCCTTCGTGCGCACCAAGCTCAAGAACGTGCTGTCCGGCAAGGTCGTCGACAAGACGTTCAACGCCGGCGTGAAGGTCGAAACGGCCACCATCGACCGTCGCGACATGCAGTTCTCGTACATGGACGGCGAGTACTTCGTCTTCATGGACATGGACACGTACGACCAGCTCATGGTCGACCGCAAGGCTGTCGGCAACGCCGCCAACTTCCTGATCGAGGGCTTCACCGCCTCCGTCGCCCAGCATGAGGGCGAGGTGCTCTACGTCGAGCTGCCCGCCGCCGTCGAGCTGACCGTCCAGCACACCGACCCGGGCGTCCAGGGCGACCGCTCCACCGGTGGCACCAAGCCCGCCACGCTGGAGACCGACTACGAGATCGGCGTCCCGCTCTTCATCACCACGGGTGAGAAGATCAAGGTCGACACCCGCACGGGCGACTACCTCGGCCGGGTGAACAGCTAACCGTGGCTGCCCGGAACAAGGCCCGCAAGCGCGCCTTCCAGATCCTTTTCGAGGCCGACCAGCGCGGTGAGTCCGTGCAGACGGTCCTCGCGGACTGGGTGCGGCACTCGCGGACCGACACCCGTCAGCCGCCGGTCACCGAGTACACGATGGAGCTCGTCGAGGGGTACGCGCAGTACGCGGACCGGATCGACGACCTCATCGTGACCTACGCCGTGGACTGGGAGATCGACCGCATGCCGGTCGTCGACCGGAACATCCTGCGGCTCGGTGCCTACGAGCTGATCTGGGAGGACGGCACCCCGGACGCGGTGGTGATCGACGAGGCGGTCCAGCTCGCCAAGGAGTTCTCCACCGATGACTCACCGTCCTTCGTGAACGGGCTGCTCGCCCGGTTCAAGGACCTCAAGCCGAACCTTCGCCGGGAGCAGTAGTTCGGCGGCGTTCAGCCGACGAAGGGCCCACGGCCGGATGGCCGTGGGCCCTTCGTCATGGAGCGCCGGCTTGCCGCGCACCCGGTTGCCGTACAACGAGAACGCCGTGCCGACGGGGCACCCGGAGGGTGCCCGCGCCAACACGGCGGCACGTTTCTGCGAAGGGGTCTCAGCCCTCGTCGTGGGCGACGGCGCGGCGCGCGTCCGCGTCCAGTACGCCCCAGCTGATCAGCTGTTCCGTCAGCACGGACGGCGACTGGTCGTAGATGACGGCCAGCGTGCGCAGGTCGTCCTGGCGGATCGAGAGCACCTTGCCGTTGTAGTCCCCGCGCTGGCTCTGGATCGTCGCGGCATAGCGCTGCAGCGGCCCGGCCTTCTCCGGCGGGACGTGGGCGAGGCGCTCCAGGTCCAGGACGAGCTTCGGCGGCGGCTCGGCGGCACCGCCGGGCGTCGTGCCGGGCAGGAGCTCCTGCACCGGGACCCCGTAGAAGTCCGCGAGCTCGGCCAGACGCTGTACGGTCACGGCACGGTCGCCGCGCTCGTACGAACCGACCACGACGGCCTTCCAGCGGCCCTGCGACTTCTCCTCCACGCCGTGGAGGGAGAGGCCCTGCTGGGTGCGGATGGCACGGAGCTTGGCCCCGAGCTGTTTTGCGTATTCGCTGGACATAAGGCTCCCCGGACGCTGGGACATTCTGCGGCTCCGCCGCGTGGCTGGTAACTCACTGTGAGGTTACGCAGCGTTACTTGGCTGCGTCAAGCCGAATGGTCCGGACCGGCACCTTCCGGGGGTGCGACCAGGGCCTGGCGCAAGCCCTGGTAACGTTGATGACGCAATTTAGACGTCCTTTAAGATCCGTCCCGTGAGGCGGAGAAGGAGGTCCGTTTCTTATGGACGCACAGCACGAAGCCACCGGCAACGCGGCACGCCCCGTTCTCGAGGCTCCCGACATTGCCCGAGTACTGACCCGGATCGCCCACGAGATCGTCGAACGCGCCAAGGGCGCCGACGATGTGGTGCTCCTCGGCATCCCGACGCGGGGCGTCTTCCTCGCCCGCCGGCTCGCCGAAAAACTCCAGGAGATCACCGGCCGGAAGATGCCGGTCGGCTCCCTCGACATCACCATGTACCGCGACGACCTCCGGCTGCGCCCGGCGCGCGCCCTGGCCCGCACCGAGATCCCCGGCGAGGGCATCGAGGGCCGCCTGGTCGTCCTCGTCGACGATGTCCTCTTCTCGGGCCGCACGATCCGCGCCGCGCTCGACGCGTTGGGCGACATCGGCAGGCCCCGCGCGGTGCAGCTCGCGGTCCTCGTCGACCGCGGTCACCGCGAACTCCCGATCCGTGCCGACTACGTCGGCAAGAACCTCCCCACGTCGCTGCGGGAGACGGTCAAGGTCCAGCTCGCCGAGGAGGACGGCCGCGACGCCGTGCTGCTCGGTGTCCAGCAGACCGCCCCGGCGGGCGCGCAGTAACCGCACTTCACCCGTACGGCGTACCCCGAGCCCGTACGTCCGCCTCCGCGCGCCCGCATGCCTGAACCCTCCAGCCCTCCGGAGAACACCCAGATGAAGCGTCACCTCATCTCGGCCGCCGATCTCACCCGCGACGACGCCGTCCTGATCCTCGACACCGCCGAGGAGATGGCACGGGTCGCGGCCCGGCCGATCAAGAAGCTCCCGACCCTGCGCGGCCGTACCGTCGTCAACCTCTTCTTCGAGGACTCGACGCGTACCCGCATCTCCTTCGAGGCCGCGGCCAAGCGCCTCTCCGCCGATGTCATCAACTTCTCCGCGAAGGGCTCGTCCGTCTCCAAGGGCGAGTCGCTCAAGGACACCGCGCTGACCCTGGAGGCGATGGGCGCCGACGCCGTCGTCATCCGGCACGGCGCCTCCGGTGCCCCGTACCGCCTCGCCACCTCCGGCTGGATCGACGGCGCCGTCGTCAATGCCGGTGACGGCACCCACGAGCATCCCACCCAGGCCCTCCTGGACGCCTTCACCATGCGCCGCCGCCTCGTCGGGGCCGACAGCGGTCTCGGCCGCGACCTCGAAGGCCGCCGGATCACCATCGTCGGCGACATCCTGCACAGCCGTGTGGCCCGCTCCAACGTCCATCTGCTGACCACGCTCGGCGCCCACGTCACGCTGGTCGCCCCGCCGACCCTCGTCCCGGTCGGCGTCGAGCAGTGGCCGTGCGACATCAGCTACGGCCTCGACGAGGTGCTGCCGAAGTCCGACGCGGTGATGATGCTCCGTGTGCAGCGCGAACGGATGAACGCCGCGTACTTCCCGACCGAGCGCGAGTACTCCCGCCGCTACGGCCTGGACGGCGACCGCATGGCGAAGATGCCCGAGCACGCCGTCGTCATGCACCCCGGCCCGATGGTCCGCGGCATGGAGATCACCGCCGAGGTCGCCGACTCCGACCGGTGCACGGCCGTCGAGCAGGTCGCCAACGGCGTATCGATCCGCATGGCCGTCCTGTACCTGCTGCTGGGCGGCTCCCAGCCCGCCGCCCCGGCCCACCCGTCGCCCGCCACCCGTACCGAGGAGAACAAGTAACCATGAGCAAGATCCTTATCCGCGGCGCGAAGATCCTCGGCGGCGAACCCCAGGATGTCCTGATCGACGGCGAGACCATCGCCGCCACCGCCCGGCAGGGCGAAATCGACTGGAGTGGTACCGGCATCGAGGCCGGCGACGCGACCGTCGTCGAGGCGGCCGGCCGGATCCTGCTGCCCGGCCTCGTCGACCTCCACACCCACCTGCGCGAGCCCGGCCGCGAGGACTCCGAGACCGTCCTCACCGGGACGAAGGCGGCGGCCGTCGGAGGCTTCACCGCCGTGCACGCCATGGCGAACACCTTCCCCGTCGCCGACACCGCCGGCGTCGTCGAGCAGGTCTGGCGGCTCGGCAAGGAGTCCGGCTACTGCGACGTGCAGCCAATCGGCGCCGTCACCGTCGGCCTGGAGGGCAAGAAGCTCGCCGAGCTCGGCGCCATGCACGATTCGGCCGCCGGGGTGAAGGTCTTCTCCGACGACGGAAAGTGCGTCGACGACGCGGTGATCATGCGTCGCGCGCTGGAGTACGTGAAGGCCTTCGACGGCGTCGTGGCCCAGCACGCCCAGGAGCCCCGCCTCACCGAGGGCGCCCAGATGAACGAGGGCGTCGTCTCCGCGGAGCTCGGTCTCGGCGGCTGGCCCGCCGTCGCCGAGGAGTCGATCATCGCCCGCGACGTACTTCTCGCCGCCCACGTCGGCTCCCGGGTGCACATCTGCCACCTGTCGACCGCCGGCTCCGTCGAGATCGTCCGCTGGGCCAAGTCCAAGGGCTGGAACGTCACCGCCGAGGTCACCCCGCACCACCTGCTCCTCACCGACGAGCTCGTACGGTCCTACGACCCGGTCTACAAGGTGAACCCGCCGCTGCGCACCGAGGCCGACGTCATGGCCCTGCGCGAGGCGCTCGCCGACGGCACCATCGACTGCGTCGCCACCGACCACGCCCCGCACCCGCACGAGGACAAGGACTGCGAGTGGGCCGCCGCTGCCATGGGCATGGTGGGCCTGGAGACCGCGCTCTCCGTCGTCCAGCAGACGATGGTCGACACCGGCCTCATCGACTGGGCGGGCGTCGCCGACCGGATGTCGTTCCGTCCGGCCGCCATCGGCCGTCTCGACGGACACGGCCGGCCCGTCTCGGCCGGTGAGCCCGCCAACCTCACGCTGGTCGATCCGGCATACCGTGGTGTGGTGGACCCCGCGGGCTTCGCCTCCCGCAGCCGTAACACTCCCTACGAGGGTCGCGAGCTGCCGGGCCGAGTCACCCACACCTTCCTGCGGGGCCGTGCCACGGTCGTCGACGGGAAGCTCGCGTGACATCACTCACCCCCCTGTACCTCCAGCTCGCCGCCGAGCAGAAGTCGGCCGAAGTGACCGACTGGTCCGCTCGCATCAGCTGGGTCATCGGACTGATCGTCCTCATCGCCTTCGTCTACTGGCTGATGCGCCAGGGATGGAAGTGGCGGGGGAGTCTCCAGTCCGGTCTGCCGGAACTCGGCTCCACCCCGGAGGGGTTCGCGGACGGCGAGAAGCTGCTGACGCTGACCGGCCGGTACCACGCCTCGACGACTGCCGGGCAGTGGCTCGACCGGATCGTCGCCCACGGCCTCGGTACCCGTAGCCGCGTCGAACTCACCCTGACCGACCAGGGCCTCGACGTCGTACGCCCCGGAGCGGCCGACTTCTTCGTCCCGGCCGCCGCACTGCGCGAGGCCCGGCTCGACAAGGGCATCGCCGGCAAGGTCCTCCCCGAGGGCGGCCTGCTGATCATCACCTGGGCGCACGGCGACCAGCTGATCGACTCCGGATTCCGCTCCGACCATTCGGCCGAGCACCCGGCCTGGGTCGAGGCCATCAACCATCTCACCAGCACTACGGAAGGCACCGCACGATGACGATCTCCACCCGGGGAGCCGCCCAGGCTCCCGCCGTACTCGTCCTGGAGGACGGCCGCGCCTTCCGCGGCCGTGCCTACGGGGCCGTGGGGGAGACCTTCGGCGAGGCGGTGTTCTCCACCGGCATGACCGGCTACCAGGAGACGCTGACCGACCCCTCGTACCACCGCCAGGTCGTCGTGATGACCGCCCCGCACGTCGGCAACACCGGTGTGAACGACGAGGACCCCGAGTCCGGACGGATCTGGGTCTCCGGTTACGTCGTCCGCGACCCCGCCCGGGTGCCCTCCAACTGGCGCTCGCGGCGCTCGCTCGACGAGGAGCTGGAGCGTCAGGGCGTCGTCGGCATCAGCGGCATCGACACCCGCGCCCTCACCCGCCACCTGCGCGAGCGCGGCGCCATGCGCGTCGGCATCTTCTCCGGTGACGCACTCGCCGACGACGCCACGCTGCTCGCCCGCGTCCAGCAGGCCCCCGAGATGGTGGGCGCCGACCTCTCCGCCGAGGTCGCCACCAAGGAGGCGTACGTCGTCCCCGCGATCGGCACGAAGAAGTTCACCGTCGCCGCGATCGACCTCGGCATCAAGGGCATGACCCCGCACCGGATGGCCGAGCGCGGCATCGAGGTGCACGTGCTGCCCGCCACCGCCACCCTGGAGGAGGTGTACGCGGTCGAGCCCGACGGCGTCTTCTTCTCCAACGGCCCCGGCGACCCGGCCACCGCCGACCACCCGGTCTCCGTGATGCGAGGCGTTCTGGAGCGGAAGACCCCGCTCTTCGGTATCTGCTTCGGCAACCAGATCCTGGGCCGCGCCCTCGGCTTCGGCACGTACAAGCTGAAGTACGGCCACCGCGGCATCAACCAGCCCGTGCAGGACCGTACGACCGGCAAGGTCGAGGTCACCGCGCACAACCACGGCTTCGCCGTCGACGCCCCGCTCGACAAGGTGTCCGACACCGGGTTCGGCCGCGCCGAGGTCTCCCACGTCTGCCTGAACGACCAGGTCGTCGAGGGCCTCCAGCTCCTCGACCAGCCGGCCTTCAGCGTCCAGTACCACCCCGAGGCGGCCGCGGGCCCGCACGACGCCGCGTACCTCTTCGACCGCTTCGTTTCCCTGATGGAGGGCCAGCGTGCCTAAGCGCTCCGATATCCAGTCCGTCCTGGTCATCGGCTCCGGTCCGATCGTCATCGGGCAGGCCGCCGAGTTCGACTACTCCGGCACCCAGGCCTGTCGCGTGCTCAAGGCCGAGGGCCTGCGCGTCATACTGGTCAACTCCAACCCGGCGACGATCATGACCGACCCGGAGATCGCCGACGCCACGTACGTCGAGCCGATCACCCCCGAGTTCGTCGAGAAGATCATCGCCAAGGAGCGCCCCGACGCGCTCCTGCCCACGCTGGGCGGCCAGACCGCGCTCAACACCGCGATCTCCATGCACGAGAAGGGTGTCCTGGAGAAGTACGGCGTCGAGCTCATCGGCGCCAACGTCGAGGCGATCCACAAGGGCGAGGACCGCGACCTCTTCAAGGGTGTCGTCGAGGCCGTCAAGGCGAAGATCGGTTACGGCGAGTCCGCACGCTCCGTCATCTGCCACTCCATGGACGATGTCCTGGCGGGCGTCGAGACGCTCGGCGGCTACCCCGTGGTCGTCCGTCCCTCCTTCACCATGGGCGGCGCCGGCTCCGGCTTCGCGCACGACGAGGACGAGCTGCGCCGCATCGCCGGCCAGGGCCTCACCCTCTCGCCGACCACCGAGGTGCTCCTGGAGGAGTCCATCCTCGGCTGGAAGGAGTACGAGCTGGAGCTGATGCGCGACAAGCACGACAACGTCGTGGTCGTCTGCTCCATCGAGAACTTCGACCCGATGGGCGTCCACACCGGTGACTCGATCACCGTCGCCCCGGCGATGACCCTCACCGACCGCGAGTACCAGCGGCTGCGCGACATCGGCATCGCGATCATCCGCGAGGTCGGCGTCGACACCGGCGGCTGCAACATCCAGTTCGCCATCGACCCGACCGACGGCCGGGTCATCGTGATCGAGATGAACCCGCGCGTCTCCCGCTCCTCGGCGCTCGCCTCGAAGGCCACCGGCTTCCCGATCGCCAAGATCGCCGCCAAGCTGGCCGTCGGCTACACGCTCGACGAGATCCCGAACGACATCACCGAGAAGACCCCGGCCTCCTTCGAGCCGACCCTCGACTACGTAGTGGTCAAGGCCCCGCGCTTCGCCTTCGAGAAGTTCCCCTCCGCCGACTCCACCCTCACCACCACCATGAAGTCGGTGGGCGAGGCCATGGCGATCGGCCGCAACTTCACCGAGGCGCTCCAGAAGGCGCTGCGCTCCCTGGAGAAGAAGGGCTCGCAGTTCGCCTTCACCGGTGAGCCCGGCGACAAGGCCGAGCTGCTGGCCGAGGCGGTCCGCCCGACCGACGGCCGGATCAACACCGTCATGCAGGCGATCCGGGCCGGTGCCACCCAGGAGGAGGTCTTCGACGCCACGAAGATCGACCCCTGGTTCGTCGACCAGCTCTTCCTGATCAAGGAGATCGCCGACGAGCTGGCCGCCGCCGAAGAGCTCGACCCCGCGCTGCTCGCCGAGGCCAAGCGGCACGGCTTCTCCGACGCCCAGATCGCCGACATCCGCGGCCTGCGCGAGGACGTCGTCCGCGAGGTGCGGCACGCCCTCGGCATCCGCCCGGTCTACAAGACGGTCGACACCTGCGCCGCCGAGTTCGCCGCGAAGACGCCGTACTTCTACTCCAGTTACGACGAGGAGTCCGAGGTCGCGTCCCGCACCAAGCCCGCGGTGCTCATCCTCGGTTCCGGCCCCAACCGGATCGGCCAGGGCATCGAGTTCGACTACTCCTGCGTCCACGCCTCCTTCGCGCTGAGCGACGCGGGCTACGAGACCGTGATGGTCAACTGCAACCCGGAGACCGTCTCCACCGACTACGACACCTCCGACCGCCTGTACTTCGAGCCGCTGACGCTGGAAGACGTGCTGGAGATCGTGCACGCCGAGACCCTCGCGGGCCCGGTCGCCGGTGTCATCGTCCAGCTCGGCGGCCAGACCCCGCTGGGTCTGTCGCAGGCGCTCAAGGACAACGGCGTGCCGGTCGTCGGTACGTCCCCGGAGGCCATCCACGCCGCCGAGGACCGCGGCGCCTTCGGCCGCGTCCTGGCCGAGGCCGGGCTGCCGGCCCCGAAGCACGGCACCGCCACCACGTTCGACGAGGCCAAGGCGATCGCCGACGAGATCGGCTACCCCGTCCTCGTCCGCCCGTCGTACGTGCTCGGCGGCCGCGGCATGGAGATCGTGTACGACGAGACGCGGCTCTCCTCGTACATCGCCGAGTCCACCGAGATCAGTCCCACCCGGCCGGTCCTGGTCGACCGCTTCCTCGACGACGCGATCGAGATCGACGTCGACGCGCTCTACGACGGCACCGAGCTCTACCTCGGTGGCGTCATGGAGCACATCGAGGAGGCCGGCATCCACTCCGGCGACTCCGCCTGTGCCCTGCCCCCGATCACCCTCGGCGGCTACGACATCAAGCGGCTGCGCGCCTCCACCGAGGCCATCGCCAAGGGCGTCGGCGTCCGCGGGCTGATCAACATCCAGTTCGCGCTCTCCGGCGACATCCTGTACGTCCTGGAGGCCAACCCGCGCGCGTCGCGCACCGTCCCCTTCACCTCGAAGGCGACCGCGGTCCCGCTCGCCAAGGCCGCCGCCCGGATCTCGCTGGGCGCGACCGTCGCCGAGCTGCGCGCGGAGGGCCTGCTCCCGGCGAACGGCGACGGCGGCACCCTGCCGCTCGACGCGCCGATCTCCGTCAAGGAGGCCGTCCTGCCGTGGTCGCGCTTCCGCGACATCCACGGCCGCGGCGTCGACACCGTCCTCGGCCCGGAGATGCGCTCCACCGGTGAGGTCATGGGCATCGACGCGGTCTTCGGCACGGCGTACGCCAAGTCGCAGGCCGGCGCCTACGGCCCGCTGCCGACGAAGGGCCGCGCGTTCATCTCGGTCGCCAACCGCGACAAGCGCTCGATGATCTTCCCGGCGCGCGAACTCGTCGCCCACGGCTTCGAGCTGCTGGCCACCTCCGGCACCGCCGAGGTCCTCAAGCGCAACGGCATCAACGCCACGGTCGTGCGCAAGCAGTCCGAGGGCGTGGGCCCGCAGGGCGAGCGCACCATCGTCCAGCTGATCCACGACGGCGAGGTCGACCTGATCGTCAACACGCCGTACGGCACGGGCGGCCGTCTCGACGGCTACGAGATCCGTACCGCGGCCGTGGCCCGGTCCGTGCCCTGCCTGACCACGGTCCAGGCGCTCGCCGCCGCGGTCCAGGGCATCGACGCGCTCACCCACGGAGACGTCGGCGTCCGCTCCCTCCAGGAACACGCGGAGCATCTGACCGCGGCCCGCGACTAGCAGACCGGCAGGGGGACATCGGAAACGGTGTCCCCCTCTCTGTGAGGACACTCCCGATGTACAAGTTCTTCTTCCAGCTGGTCTTCAGGCGGATGGACCCGGAGCAGGCGCACCACCTGGCCTTCGGCTGGATCCGCCTCGCGGCCCGCGTCCCCGTGCTGCGCACCTTCGTCGCCGCCGTGCTCGCCCCCCGCCACAAGGAGCTGCGCACCGAGGCACTCGGCCTGCGGATGCACGGCCCCTTCGGCCTCGCCGCGGGCTTCGACAAGAACGCCGTCGCGATCGACGGCATGTCGATGCTCGGCTTCGACCACATCGAGATCGGTACCGTCACCGGCGAGCCGCAGCCCGGCAACCCCAAGAAGCGCCTCTTCCGCCTCGTGGCGGACCGCGCGCTGATCAACCGCATGGGCTTCAACAACGAGGGCTCCGAGGCCGTGGCCGAGCGGCTGGCCGCCCGCAGGCCGGTCTTCAGGACCACGGTCGGCGTCAACATCGGCAAGACGAAGCTGGTGCCGGAGGCCGAAGCGGTCGGCGACTACGTGAAGTCCACCGAGCGGCTCGCCCGCCACGCCGACTATCTCGTCGTGAACGTCTCCTCGCCCAACACGCCCGGCCTGCGCAACCTCCAGGCCACCGAGGCGCTGCGCCCCCTGCTCGGCGCCGTGCGCGAGGCGGCCGACCGGGCCGTCACCGACCGGCGGGTCCCGCTGCTCGTCAAGATCGCCCCGGACCTCGCGGACGAGGACGTCGACGCGGTCGCCGACCTCGCGGTCGAGCTGGGACTGGACGGCATCATCGCCACCAACACCACCATCGCCAGGGACGGCCTCGGCCTGAAGTCCTCGCCGTCCCTCGTCGCGGAGACCGGCGGACTCTCCGGGGCGCCCCTCAAGGCACGCTCCCTGGAGGTCCTCGGCCGTCTGTACGCGCGGGTGGGCGACCGGATCACCCTGGTCGGTGTCGGGGGCATCGAGAGCACCGAGGACGCCTGGCAGCGCATCCTCGCCGGTGCCACGCTCGTCCAGGGCTACAGCGCCTTCATCTACGAGGGCCCGTTCTACGCCCGGGCGATCCACAAGGGCCTGGCCGCGCGCCTGGCCGCATCCCCGTACGCCACCCTCGCCGAAGCCGTCGGCGCGGAAACCAGGAAGGCCACCGCATGATCCCGGAACCGTTCGGCGCACGTCTGCGCCACGCCATGGACACCCGCGGGCCGCTCTGCGTCGGCATCGACCCGCATGCCTCGCTCCTCACCGCCTGGGGCCTGAACGACGACGTCACGGGCCTGGAGCGGTTCACCCGTACCGTCGTCGAGGCACTGGCGGACCGGGTCGCCGTGCTCAAGCCGCAGTCCGCGTTCTTCGAGCGCTTCGGCTCGCGCGGCATCGCGGTCCTGGAGAAGGCCGTCGAGGAGGCGCGCGCGGCCGGCGCGCTCGTCCTGATGGACGCCAAGCGCGGCGACATCGGCTCCACCATGGGCGCGTACGCGGCGACCTACCTGGACAAGGACTCGCCGCTGTTCTCCGACGCGGTCACCGTCTCGCCGTACCTCGGTTTCGGTTCGCTGCGCCCGGCGCTCGACGCGGCGGTCCTCTCCGGCTCGGGTGTCTTCGTGCTCGCCCTGACGTCCAACCCGGAAGGGGCGGAGGTGCAGCGCGCCACCGCCGCCGACGGGCGTTCGCTGGCCCAGTTGATGCTCGACCACATGGCCGCCGAGAACGAGGGGGTGACCCCGCTCGGCTCCGTCGGCGCGGTGGTCGGTGCCACGCTCGGGGACGCGGGTGTGGATCTCGCCATCAACGGCCCGCTGCTCGCCCCCGGGATCGGGGCCCAGGGCGCGACGCCCGCCGATCTGCCCGGTGTCTTCGGCGACGCGGTGGGCAATGTGGTGCCCAGTGTGAGCCGCGGCGTACTGAGCCGGGGACCGGACATGGCGGGGCTGCGAGCGGCAGCCGATCGCCTCACGGACGAGGTCCGGACGGCCGTCGCACGTACATGACCATGCCACGTAACAGGGTGTTGACTGAATCCTGACCAAAAAACTCGGTTGTTATGCCTGAAATGTCCTGGTCGGCTGAGGCTGACCAGGACTTTTCGTTGGTTCTCGCTGACTCGGACGGCCTTGGCCGCTAGTCTCCGTCGAGAGCCGACGTACACATGTTGTCCGTCGCTCACCTGGTGTGGAGCGTCCAGCTTCCGCACCGGTCCGTATCCGACAGATCGACATCCGAGGTGACGTAGGCGTGGCTCTTCCGCCCCTTACCCCTGAACAGCGCGCAGCCGCGCTCGAAAAGGCCGCCGCGGCTCGCCGGGAGCGGGCCGAGGTCAAGAATCGACTCAAGCACTCCGGCGCCTCCCTCCATGAGGTCATCAAGCAGGGCCGGGAGAACGACGTCATCGGGAAGATGAAGGTCTCCGCCCTCCTGGAGTCCCTGCCGGGCGTGGGCAAGGTCCGCGCCAAGCAGATCATGGAGCGGCTCGGCATCTCCGAGAGCCGCCGGGTCCGGGGCCTCGGCTCCAACCAGATCGCATCCCTGGAGCGTGAGTTCGGCGGCAGCGCCGCCTGACGTTCTCAGGCACTCCTGAGAACCTGGATAATCGCTCCATGGCTGCAACATCCCGGGGGACGTCCCCCGCACCCCCGGACGTACGTCCGCGGCTGACCGTGCTCTCCGGCCCCTCGGGGGTCGGCAAGAGCACGGTCGTCGCCCATATGCGCAAGGCCCACCCCGAGGTTTGGCTCTCGGTGTCGGCGACGACCCGCAAGCCGCGCCCCGGCGAGCGCAACGGTGTCCACTACTTCTTCGTGGACAACGACGAATTCGACAAGCTGATCGCCAACGGCGAGCTGCTTGAGTGGGCCGAGTTCGCGGGCAACCGGTACGGCACGCCCCGCCGCGCCGTGCTCGAGCGCCTGGAAGCGGGCGAGCCGGTGCTGCTGGAGATCGACCTCCAGGGTGCCCGGCTGGTCCGGCAGTCGATGCCGGACGCCCGGCTCGTCTTCCTGGCCCCGCCGAGCTGGGAGGAGCTGGTCCGCCGGCTCACCGGCCGCGGGACCGAGTCCGCCGAGGTGATCGAGCGCCGGCTCGCCGCCGCCAGGATCGAACTGGCCGCCGAGTCCGAGTTCGATACGACGCTGGTCAACACCTCCGTCGAGGACGTGGCCCGTGAGCTGCTAGCCTTGATGCTGGAGGCTTCCGGCCACCGTGCCGACAACGACTGACGGTCGGCGCACAGGCATCACGGAACTCCGCACTATCAAAGATTTCTTTGATCTTTACCCCCTTCGGAAGGCAGAGAGTGTCCTCTTCCATCACCACGCCCGAGGGCATCATCAACCCGCCGATTGATGAGCTCCTCGAGGCCACCGACTCGAAGTACAGCCTCGTGATCTACGCCGCCAAGCGCGCGCGCCAGATCAACGCGTACTACTCGCAGCTCGGCGAGGGTCTCCTGGAGTACGTCGGTCCGCTCGTCGACACCCACGTGCACGAGAAGCCGCTCTCGATCGCGCTCCGCGAGATCAACGCGGGCCTGCTCACTTCCGAGGCCATCGAGGGCCCCGCGCAGTAAGCAGGGTTTGCACCTTCACCACAGGCCCGGCGGCCATGGCTGCCGGGCCTGTGGTGTGTCCGGGACGCCCGCGGTGTGTCCGGGGCGACAGCAGCGGACCGGCCGCGGTGAGGCAGCATGGGGGTGTTCGTATCCGAGTGCGGGGAGACGCAGTGGACAAGCCGAAGGTCGTTCTTGGGGTCAGCGGGGGCATCGCCGCGTACAAGGCGTGCGAGCTGCTGCGCCGGCTGACCGAGTCCGGTCACGATGTGCGCGTCGTCCCGACCGGGTCGGCGCTGCACTTCGTGGGGGCGGCCACCTGGTCGGCGCTCTCCGGTCACCCGGTCTCCACGGAGGTCTGGAACGACGTCCACGAGGTGCCGCACGTCAGGATCGGACAGGGCGCCGACCTCGTCGTCGTCGCCCCCGCCACCGCCGACCTGCTCGCCAAGGCCGCTCACGGCCTCGCCGACGACCTCCTCACCAGCACGCTCCTCACCGCCCGCTGTCCGGTCGTCTTCGCGCCCGCCATGCACACCGAGATGTGGGAGCATCCCGCCACCCAGGAGAACGTCGCCACGCTGCGCCGCCGCGGCGCCGTCGTCATCGAGCCCGCCGTCGGCAGGCTCACCGGCGTCGACACCGGCAAGGGCCGGCTCCCGGACCCCGGGGAGATCTTCGAGGTCTGCCGCCGGGTGCTGGCCCGCGGACCCGTCGAAGCGGATCTGGCCGGCCGCCACGTCGTGATCAGCGCGGGTGGTACGCGAGAGCCGCTCGACCCGGTGCGCTACCTCGGCAACCGCTCCTCCGGCAAGCAGGGCTACGCCCTGGCTCGTACCGCGGTCGCCCGCGGCGCCCGGGTCACCCTCGTCGAGGCCAACACCGGCCTGCCCGACCCGGCCGGCGCCGACGTCCTGCACGCCGGGACCGCCATACAGCTGCGCGAGGCGGTGCTGAAGGCGGCGGCGGACGCCGATGTGGTCGTGATGGCTGCGGCGGTCGCCGACTTCCGCCCCGCGGAGTACGCGACGGGGAAGATCAAGAAGAAGGACGGCCAGGAGCCCGCGCCCATCAAACTGGTCCGCAATCCGGACATCCTCGCCGAGGTCGCCGGTGAACGCGCCCGCCCGGACCAGATCGTCGTCGGTTTCGCCGCCGAGACCGATGATGTCCTCGCCAACGGCCGTGAGAAGCTCCGCCGCAAGGGCTGCGATCTGCTCGTCGTCAATGAGGTCGGGGAACACAGGACATTCGGCTCCGAGGAGAACGAAGCAGTGGTCCTCGCAGCCGACGGCGGAGAGACCCCGGTGCCCCACGGCCCCAAGGAGGCGCTCGCCGACACGGTCTGGGATCTTGTGTCGTCGCGGCTCGGATGAAATTCCTTTCTCCTGTCTCGCGCAGGCGAAAACCCTTGAAATATGGGCGTAAATGGCTTTCTGGGCAGCCGAATTCGCTACCGCCACGGGGCGTGCCGCAGGTCACAGAACTACCAAAGGGCGAGACACGTTGTCCGCCGAACGGAAGTGACCGATAAACTGGCCCGCGGACCGTGTCGGGCGCAGCTCCCGGCCGTCCGCCAAATGATCAGCCAGCAGCCGCTGCAACCCCAGGGAGCGATGTGTCCCGCCGTCTCTTCACCTCGGAGTCCGTCACCGAGGGCCACCCCGACAAGATCGCTGACCAGATCAGCGACACCATCCTCGACGCACTGCTCCGTGAGGACCCCCGGTCCCGCGTCGCCGTCGAGACCTTGATCACCACCGGTCTGGTGCATGTTGCGGGTGAGGTCACGACCAAGGCCTACGCCGACATCCCGACCCTCGTACGCAACAAGGTTCTCGAAATCGGCTACGACTCCTCCAAGAAGGGCTTCGACGGCGCCTCCTGCGGTGTCTCGGTGTCCATCGGCGCGCAGTCGCCCGACATCGCGCAGGGCGTCGACACCGCGTACGAGAAGCGGGTCGAGGGCGATGAGGACGAGCTCGACAAGCAGGGTGCCGGCGACCAGGGCCTGATGTTCGGCTACGCCTGCGACGAGACGCCCGAGCTCATGCCGCTCCCGATCCACCTCGCGCACCGGCTCTCGCGACGACTCTCCGAGGTCCGCAAGAACGGGACCATCCCGTACCTGCGCCCGGACGGCAAGACGCAGGTCACCATCGAGTACGACGGCGACAAGGCCGTCCGTCTCGACACGGTCGTCGTCTCCTCGCAGCACGCCAGCGACATCGACCTCGACTCGCTGCTCGCGCCGGACATCCGCGAGTTCGTCGTCGAGCACGTGCTCGGGCAGCTGATCGAGGACGGCATCAAGCTGGACACCGACGGCTACCGGCTGCTGGTCAACCCGACCGGTCGTTTCGAGATCGGTGGCCCGATGGGCGACGCCGGTCTGACCGGCCGCAAGATCATCATCGACACCTACGGCGGCATGGCCCGTCACGGTGGTGGCGCCTTCTCGGGCAAGGACCCGTCGAAGGTCGACCGCTCCGCCGCGTACGCCATGCGCTGGGTCGCCAAGAACGTCGTCGCCGCAGGCCTCGCCGCCCGTTGCGAGGTACAGGTCGCCTACGCGATCGGCAAGGCCGAGCCCGTCGGCCTGTTCGTCGAGACGTTTGGCACCGCCGCGGTCGATACCGAGAAGATCGAGCACGCCATCGGGGAGGTCTTCGACCTCCGCCCGGCCGCGATCATCCGCGACCTCGACCTGCTGCGTCCGATCTACGCCCAGACCGCGGCGTACGGCCACTTCGGCCGCGAGCTTCCCGACTTCACCTGGGAGCGCACGGACCGCGTGGACGCGCTGCGCACGGCGGCCGGGCTGTAACGACCTGGGGTGAACAGAGCCCGCTCGGGCTCTGTTGCTCCCGGCTCGTAAGCCTGCTGCTCTCCGTCTGAACGCCGGGGCCCGGACGCCGCACGCGGTGTCCGGGCCCCGTGCGTGCGGCCGCCGGTGCGCTCGTGCCGGGGCCGCTGTCAGTGGAGTCTGGTAGGAATTTGGCTGTGAGCAGCGAAAACGAGCGATCCGAGGACCCCGGGGGCGGGGCCCCGGAGCAGCTTGCGCTGATTCGGGAGACGGTACGGAAGGCGAAGGTGCCGCGGGCCAAGCCGCGGACCTGGCGCGGCGCCGCACTCGCCAAGGAGCTGCCCGTCGCCCGGGTGCTGGTCAACAAGGGCGTGCTCCATCTCGACCAGTACTTCGACTACGCCGTCCCCGAGGAGCTCGACGCCGACGCACAGCCCGGGGTGCGGGTGCGGGTGCGATTCGGGGCCGGGGCGCGCAATGTCCGCGGCGGCCGCCGCGAAGGCGGCGGGCTGATCGACGGGTTCCTCGTGGAGCGGCTCGCCGAATCGGACTACCCGGGTGCCCTCGCCGCGCTCGCCAATGTCGTATCCCCCGAACCGGTGCTGGGACCGGAGCTGCTCGCCCTCTCGCGGGCCGTCGCCGACCGTTACGCGGGCAGCCTCGCCGATGTGCTGCAGCTCGCCGTGCCGCCCAGGAACGGACGGGCCGAGGCCAAGCCCTCGCCCGAGCCGCTGCCCCCGCCACCCGCCCCGGCGGCGGGGAGCTGGGAGAGATACGCACAGGGACCCGCGTTCCTGCGGGCACTGGCCGAGGGCGGTGCACCCCGGGCCGTTTGGACGGCGCTGCCCGGCCCGCACTGGCCCGAGGAGATCGCCAGGGCCATGGCCGCGACCCTCGCCTCCGGGCGCGGCGCACTCGTCGTCGTGCCCGACGGCCGGGCCGCCGGCCGGGTGGATGCCGCGCTCACCGAACTGCTCGGCCGGGGCCGCCACGCCCTGCTGACCGCCGACTCCGGACCGGAGAAGCGGTACCGGGAGTGGCTCGCCGTGCGGCGCGGCTCCGTGCGGGCCGTCGTCGGGACGAGGGCCGCGATGTTCGCCCCCGTCGCCGATCTCGGCCTGGTCGCCGTCTGGGACGACGGGGACTCCAGCCACAGCGACGACAACGCCCCCTTCCCGCACGTCCGGGAGGTGCTCGAACTACGGGCCGCGTACGGCCGGTGCGCGTTCCTGCTCGGTGGTACGAACTGCACCGTGGAGGCCGCCCAGCTGGTGGAGAGCGGCTGGGCGCTCCCGCTGCGGGCGGACCGGGAACAGCTGCGGATGGCGGCGCCCCTGGTGCGTACGGTCGGCGACGGGGAGCTGGCCCGGGACGGGGCCGCGCGGGCGGCCCGGCTGCCCAGCCTGGCTTGGCAGACGGTACGGGACGGGCTGCGCGAGGGCCCCGTCCTGGTCCAGGTGCCGCGCCGCGGATACGCGCCCCGCCTCGCCTGCGAGCGCTGCCGTGAACCCGCTCGGTGCCGGCACTGCGCCGGCCCGCTCCAGGCACCGGATCAGCGGGATCTCGACTGCGCCTGGTGCGGACGGGCCGAGACCGCCTGGCACTGCGTCGCCTGCGGCGGGGGCCGGTTGCGGGCCCAGATCGTCGGCGCCCGTCGCACCGCCGAGGAGCTCGGCCGGGCGTTCCCGGCCGTGCCGGTCCGGACGTCGGGCCGCGACCACATCCTGGACTCGGTGCCGGACGTGCCCGCACTGGTCGTCAGCACCCCGGGCGCCGAACCCGTCGCCGAGGGCGGCTACGCGGCCGCGCTGCTGCTGGACGGGTGGGCGATGGTCGGCCGCCCCGACCTGCGGGCCGGCGAGGAGGCGCTGCGCCGCTGGACGGCCGCGGCCTCGCTGGTGCGGGGGCAGCCGGAGGGCGGCACGGTGTTGATCGTTGCCGAGCCGACCCTGCGGCCGGTGCAGGCACTGGTGCGCTGGGACCCGGTCGGGCACGCCCGCCGCGAGCTGGCGGAGCGGGCCGAGCTCGGCTTTCCGCCGGTGTCCCGGATGGCCTCGGTGACCGGTTCGCCGGAGGCGCTCGCCGCGTTCCTCACGGCCGCCGAACTGCCGCCGGACGCCGAGGTGCTCGGCCCGGTCCCGGCGCCGGGCGCCGAACCCGGCAGGCCCCGCAGGCCCGGGGACGCACCGCCGGGGGAGTCGTGGGAGCGGGCCCTGCTCAGGGTGCCTCCGGGGAGCGGGGCGGCGCTGGCGGCCGCGTTGAAGGCGGCGCAGGCGGCGCGGCTGGCCCGGGGGAGCGGTGAGCAGGTCCGGATCCGGGTGGATCCGCCGGACATCGGGTGACGGCGGGGGCGGGACCGGGGGAGGAGACGCGGCTGCCCCGCCGGGCGTCGGGCGCGGCGGGGCAGGAGGCGGGGTGGCGCGGTCAGCCGTTGCGTGGGCCGGGGAAGGCGCCCGGGCGCAGGTCCTCGCGCAGTGACGGGCGGTCCACCGACGGCTGCGGAGGCATGGAACGTGCGGCGGGCACGGCGGGCAGCGGCGGCGTACCGGAGGAGGAGCCGGGTGCCATGGGCAGGGGGTGTGCCACCGCGGTCTCCGCGGCGGCCTCGGCCGCAGCCCCCGGCTGGGGGGCGTTGCGGCGGGCGCCGTAGCGGCGGTGCACCGCCTGCTTGGTGACCCCGAGCGCGGAGCCCACCGCGTCCCAGGAGAAGCCCAGCGAGCGGTCGAAGTCCACTGCCGCGGTGACCAGGGTCTCGACGCTGTCGCGCAGCTCCTGGGCCAGTCTGACGGTGGGGGCCGGGGCCCGGCCGTAGACGACGAAGCCCGTGGACGGGCCGGAGCGGCGCGGACGGTAGACGTTGCCCAGTTGGGCGGTGAGCGTGCGCAGCGCGTCCACCTGCCGCCGGACCCGCTCGATGTCCCGCACCAACAGATGCAGGCTGGCCCTCGCTTGGGCGTCGTGGGTTGCGTGGTCGGCCATGAAGAAGCCTCTCGAACCGGCGTTGAAAGGGATCGGGCCGCATCGTGGCGGCTCGCTTCGGTCAATCTCTCTTGACCAACGCATCAGCTGTGGATCTGGTCACGCTGGAGGGGCGCGTACGCATATCCAAGGGGCGCGCAGTGGTGCGTACGCCCCCCGGGCGCCCGGCCCCTAGACTTGGACCGACCGGCGCATGGGGGCGGCGTCGCGGGGTTGGGCACGCACACCTGCGGCGTTGTCGTCCATCACCATGGCGCGCGATGCCGCAATCCTCCGTCCTGCAGCTGCACGTACCCAGCCCCGCCCTTCTCCCGCCCCACGCGCGCCGGTCGCTCCCATGTGTTGCTCGTCACCGTACGTTTCGGCCTGAGAGGCAGTCAGCCACCCATGAAGCTCGTCTTCGCAGGCACCCCCGAGGTAGCCGTACCCGCCCTGGACGCCCTGATCGCCTCCGGCCGGCACGAGGTGGCCGCCGTCGTCACCCGGCCCGACGCCCCCGCCGGGCGAGGCCGCCGGCTGGTCGCCAGCCCCGTCGCCGAGCGGGCAGAGGAGGCCGGGATCGAGGTGCTCAAGCCCGCCCGCCCGCGCGACGAGGACTTCCTGGCGCGGCTGCGGGAGATCGCCCCGGACTGCTGTCCCGTCGTCGCCTACGGGGCGCTGCTGCCCAGGACCACACTCGACGTACCCGCCCGCGGCTGGGTCAACCTCCACTTCTCGCTGCTGCCCGCCTGGCGCGGCGCGGCCCCCGTCCAGCACGCGATCATGGCCGGGGACGAGGTGACCGGAGCGTCGACCTTCCTGATCGAGGAGGGGCTCGACTCCGGCCCGGTGTACGGCGTCCTCACCGAAGAAGTGCGGCCCACCGACACCAGCGGAGACCTGCTCACCCGGCTGGCGTTCGCCGGTGCGGGGCTGCTCGTAGCGACCATGGACGGCATCGAGGACGGCACGCTGCACGCCGTGCCGCAGCCCGCCGAAGGCGTCACCCTCGCACCGAAGATCACCGTCGAGGACGCCCAGGTGCGGTGGTCCGCCCCCGCCCTGCGGGTCGACCGGGTGGTGCGCGGCTGCACACCCGCTCCGGGGGCGTGGACGCTGTTTCGCGGGGAACGGCTGAAGCTGATCCAGGCGGTGCCCGTACTGGACCGCGCCGACCTGGCCCCCGGCGAACTGTCGGCGGCCAAGAGCAACGTGTACGTGGGCACCGGATCGCACGCCGTCGAGCTGCTCTGGGTCCAGCCGCAGGGCAAGAAGCCGATGCGGGCCGCGGACTGGGCCCGCGGGGTGCGCATCGTCCACGGCGAGCTGCTGGGGATCTAGCGCCATACGGACCGGGGCGGCGACGTAGGCTGGGAGGGTTCGCCCTCTCACCATCAGCGGAGCACCTTTCACGTGAACGACCAGCAGCGTCGCCGTCCCGCCAAGCCGCATCGCCGGCCCAAGAAGGACCCCGTCCGGTTCCTCGCCTTCGAAGCGCTCAGGGCCGTCGACGAACGCGATGCGTATGCCAACCTCGTCCTTCCCCCGCTGCTGAAGAAGGCCCGGGCCAAGGGCGACTTCGACAGCCGGGACGCGGCGCTGGCGACCGAGCTGGTCTACGGGACCCTGCGCCGCCAGGGGACGTACGACGCGATCGTCGCCGCCTGCATCGACCGGCCGCTGCGCGAGGTCGACCCGCCGGTCCTCGATGTGCTCGACATGGGCGTGCACCAGCTGCTCGGCACCCGCATCCCCACCCACGCCGCCGTCTCCGCCAGTGTGGAGCTGGCCCGGGTGGTGCTCGGCGAGGGGCGTGCCAAGTTCGTCAACGCCGTCCTCCGGAAGGTCTCCGCGGACGATCTCGACGGCTGGGTGGCGCGCGTCGCCCCGTCGTACGACGAGGACGCCGAGGACCACCTCGCGGTCGTGCACTCGCATCCGCGGTGGATCGTGTCCGCCCTCTGGGACGCACTGGGCGGCGGCCGCGCCGGGATCGAGGACCTCCTCGAAGCGGACAACGAACGGCCCGAGGTCACGCTGGTCGCCCGCCCCGGCCGCTCCACCACCGATGAGCTGCTCACCGCACTCGGCGACGGGAACGGCCTGCCCGGCCGCTGGTCGCCCCATGCCGTACGGATGGGCGAGGGCGGCGAGCCCGGCGCCCTCACGGCCGTGCAGGAGGGCAGCGCCGGAGTCCAGGACGAGGGCAGCCAGCTGGTGGCCGCCGCCCTCGCCAACGCGCCGGTGGAGGGCAGCGACACCCGCTGGCTCGACGGCTGTGCCGGGCCCGGCGGCAAGGCCGCCCTGCTCGCCGCCCTCGCCGCCGAACGCGGCGCCGCCCTGCTCGCCGCCGAGAAGCAGCCGCACCGGGCCCGCCTCGTCGAGCGCGCGCTGGCCGGCAACCCCGGCCCGTACCAGGTGATCGTCGCCGACGGCACCCGCCCGCCGTGGCGGCCCGGTGCCTTCGACCGGATCCTGATGGACGTGCCGTGCTCGGGACTCGGCGCGCTGCGCCGCCGCCCGGAGGCCCGCTGGCGGCGCCGCCCGGAGGACCTGGAGAGCTTCGCACCGCTGCAACGCGGGCTGCTGCGCGAGGCGTTGAAGGCGGTACGGGTCGGCGGCATCGTCGGATACGCGACCTGCTCGCCGCATCTCGCGGAGACCCGGGTCGTCGTCGAGGACGTGCTCAAGGGGCGGGGCGGAGAGCCGGTCGAGGCGGAGTGGGTCGACGCCCGCCCGCTGATGCCCGGCGTGCCCGCGCTCGGCGACGGCCCCGACGTCCAGCTGTGGCCGCATCTGCACGGCACGGACGCGATGTACCTGGCACTGCTGCGGCGCACCGCCTGACGGGTCCGACCCGGGCGGAAACGCCCGGATCGCGCGGAGTGGGCGGTCCGGATCGAGCGAACTGTAATGATCCCGTGAGGCTTTGGCCCGCACCGGGGCGGGGAAGTGGCGCGGAGCATGGCACGCTTGGCACATGGCCCAGATCAGCCCCAGCATCCTGTCCGCCGATTTCGCCCGTCTCGCCGAGGAGGCGAAGGCGGTCGAAGGCGCCGACTGGCTCCACGTCGACGTGATGGACAACCACTTCGTGCCCAATCTGACGCTCGGCGTGCCGATCGTGGAATCGCTCAGCCGGGCCACGGACACCCCGCTCGACTGCCATCTGATGATCGAGGACGCGGACCGCTGGGCGCCGCAGTACGTCGAGGCGGGCGCCGGTTCCGTCACCTTCCACGTCGAGGCGGCGGCAGCGCCCGTACGGCTGGCGCGGGAGATCCGGGCCAAGGGCGCCCGCGCCTCCATGGCGCTCAGGCCCGCGACGCCCATCGAGCCGTACGAGGACCTGCTCCCCGAGCTCGACATGCTGCTGATCATGACGGTGGAGCCGGGCTTCGGCGGCCAGGCGTTCCTGGACATCATGCTGCCGAAGATCCGCCGCACCCGTGAGCTGATCTCCAAGCACGGCCTCGAACTCTGGCTCCAGGTCGACGGCGGCGTCTCCGAGTCCACCATCGAGCGGTGCGCCGAGGCCGGTGCCGACGTATTCGTCGCGGGTTCGGCCGTGTACGGGGCCACGGACCCGGCCGAAGCGGTGCGCGCACTGCGGGCCAGGGCCGACGCGGCCACCGCATCGGCGGCCTGGGCGTGCGGCCACTGAACCCGGAAGCGGAGCCGGCAGCCGCTCCGGCCCCCGATTGCGGGTCGGCCCGGCCAAGGGCAGATGAACGTGGTCCGACGGGACCGATCAAGGATCGCCGGATCTGACAGGATGAACGGCGTATCGAGAGTGTGAACAGCAGTGAGGAGATCGCGGTGTCTGCAATGTCGGCGGGCCGGTCCGCCCTGCGGATGGGGCCCGCGGAGCTGGTGCAGGCGGCGGCCATGGCCCGCCGCTTCTACCTCGAAGGAAAGTCGAAGATCCAGATCGCCGAGGAGTTCGGCGTCAGCCGCTTCAAGGTGGCCCGGGTCCTGGAGACGGCACTGGAACGCGACCTCGTGAGGATCGAGATCCGGGTCCCCGCCGAGCTGGACGCCGAGCGCTCCGACGCGCTCCGGGCCCGCTACGGGCTGCGTCACGCGGTCGTCGTCGAATCCCCCGCGGAGGAGCAGGACGACGCACCCGACCCGGAGAACCTGGGGGAGGTCGCGGCCGATCTCCTGGGCGAACTGGTGAACGAGGGCGATGTGCTCGGCCTGGCCTGGGGCCGTTCCACGATCCACATGGCGGCGGCCCTCGACCGGCTGCCGCCGTGCACGGTCGTGCAGCTCACCGGGGTGTACGACGCGGGGACGGCCGAGCGCGGATCGGTCGAGGCGGTCCGCCGGGCCGCCCAGGTGGCCGGCGGTGAGGCCCACCCCATCTACGCCCCGATGCTGCTGCCCGACCCGGCCACGGCCGCCGCGCTGCGCCACCAGACCGGTATCGCCCGCGCCTTCGAGTACTTCGACAAGGTGACGGTCGCCGCGGTGTCCATCGGCTCCTGGGAGCCGGGCATCTCCACCGTGCACGACATGCTGACGGACGAGGAGCGTGCGCACTACGCGTCGCTCGGCGTCGCCGCCGAGATGTCCGCGCACCTCTTCGACACGGAGGGACGCCGGGTCGGCCGGGACCTGGGGGAGCGCTGCATCACGGTCGAGGCCGACCGGCTGCGCCGGATCCCCGAGGTGGTGGCGATCGCGGGCGGCCAGCGCAAGGCCGCGGCGATCGGGGCGGTGCTGCGGTCCGGTCTGGTCACCAGCCTGGTGACGGACACGGCGGCGGCGGACTACCTGCTGACCGAGTCGGCGGTGCCGCGGCGGCCGGCGCTGGAGCGGTCGGATCCGGACGGCGTCCGAGCGGGTGCGGGCGACGGTGACTGATACCGGGTCCGCCCGGTGGTCGTTCCGTCCTCGGACGCCGGACGGGCTCGCACGGGCCGGGACGCGGCCGAGCCGTGCGGGTGACGGCGAGTGAACCGCCCGGACAGCGGGTGCGCTGCCCGGGCGTTGTCCGGCCCGGCGGTTCAGTCCTGGGCCACGCCCAGGACCGTGGCCTCCAGGTACTGCTCCGGCTCCTCGTACTGGCTCACATCGGCCGGGTCGTAGCGGGGGGTCTGCCGGGACCAGTCCAGGTTGCCGCGCATCCAGCTCCGCATCCCGTCCAGGTACGGCGTGAGCATCCAGGACAGCTGCGGGTACGCGGCCAGCAGCTCGGTCTCGGCGGCGAGGAACCGCTCCGTCTCCGTGGCGATCTCCGCGCAGACGTGTTCCAGCGCCTGCTGCTTGCCGTAACCGCGGTGGTGGCGGACCAGGTGGACGAGATTGTGGATCTCGCCGAGCACCTGCTCCTTCTCGTAGGAGTACACATCGTTGGCCCAGCACACGACGTTGCACGAGGCTTCCAGTGCGGTGATGAACCGGGAGTCGTTGTGGATCGACTCGGGCGCCTCGATCCCGGCCACGATCTCTATCAGGTCCATGCAGACATGTATCGCGCCGGTGTGGCGGCGCTTGGCGATGTACGTCTCCTCGGGCGGCACCACACCCGCGGCCCGGTTCCCGGCCTCCCAGGTGGTGGCCGTCGTGAGATACGTGATCAGGTGCCGGCCGAACCGGGCGCGCCAGTGCGGGGCCGCGGTCGGCGTCGTCCGTTCCCACAGATCGACCAGGGCGACCACGGCGGCGGGGAGCTCCTCGTCCGCCCGGCCGCCCGTACCGTTGCCCTCGATCACGGACCGCATCACCGCGACCACGTCCCGCACCCGCTCCGGGCTGCGGCCGAGATGACCGTCGTCGAGCTGGTCGTCGACGAGAAACAGCCACACGAACCAGTCGGCGACGAGGTCGAGATTCTTGCCGCCGGCGGTCGGGTACACCATGCCGACGAACGCCCCGAAGTCAGCCTGCTCGAAGCGTTCCCTGGCTGAAGCGCGGTGCACCAGACCGGTGTTGCGGATCCAGTCGTCGAGATGGACTCTGGCGTGCCCGACGTGCGGATTCGTGCGCTGGGGAACGGGCAGTAGATGTCCGGCAGTTCGCTCTCCACGGGTGGGTCGTGATCCTCTCCGGTCGTACGGGTGACGGAAGTTGTGACCCTTCCGCATGTTCCTCCGGGGCGACGTGGCGACCCACGGGACCTGCGGATTTTGAAGCCAGCTGACCCCTTGTTGCCAGGTCCAGGGAAGGTGATCGCGAATGATTCGGACGCAGCTCGGGTAGGGTCCGTCGGCACGGCAGGTTCCACCTGCCCGGGACTCCCGCCCGGTTCCTTGGGGGAACGTACGAACGCGGGGGGTATTTGCTGTGCCTTCGTGGAGGCGACCTGCTCCGTTTCGTGTGAAAAAATGAGTGTTATGCGTTTTCTTGAGCCCGGCACCGGTCGCCACACAGACTCCCCCTCGGTCCCGTACGACCTCACGTACGACGACGTCTTCATGGTCCCGGGCCGTTCGGCGGTCGGATCCCGCCAGGGTGTCGATCTCTCCTCGCCCGACGGCAGCGGCACCACCATCCCCCTCGTCGTGGCGAACATGACGGCCATCGCGGGCCGCCGGATGGCCGAAACGGTCGCCCGCCGCGGCGGGCTCGTGGTCATCCCGCAGGACATCCCGATCGAGGTCGTCGCCGACGTCGTCTCCTGGGTGAAAACGCGCCATCTGGTGCTCGACACGCCGATCGTGCTGGCCCCCGGCCAGACGGTCGCCGACGCCCTGTCCCTGCTGCACAAGCGCGCGCACGGCGCCGGTGTCGTCGTCGACGAGGAGCAGCGGCCCGTCGGCGTCGTCACCGATCACGACCTGACCGGCGTCGACCGCTTCACCCAGCTCTCCGAGATCATGTCCAGGGACCTGGTGCTGCTCGACGCGGACATCGACCCGCGCGACGCGTTCAACAAGCTCGACGGCGCCCACCGCAAGCTCGCCCCCGCGGTCGACGCGGACGGGCGGCTCGTCGGCATCCTCACCCGGAAGGCCGCACTGCGCGCCACCCTGTACACCCCGGCCACCGACGCCGGCGGCAAGCTGCGGATCGCCGCCGCCGTCGGGATCAACGGCGATGTCGCGGGCAAGGCCAAGCAGCTCCTCGACGCGGGCATCGACACGCTCGTCGTGGACACCGCCCACGGCCACCAGGAGTCCGTGATCAACGCGGTCCGGGCCGTTCGCGGGCTCGACCCGCAGGTGCCCGTCGTCGCGGGCAACATCGTCGCCGCCGAGGGCGTGCGCGACCTCGTCGAGGCCGGCGCGGACATCATCAAGGTCGGTGTCGGACCGGGCGCCATGTGCACCACCCGGATGATGACGGGCGTGGGGCGGCCGCAGTTCTCCGCCGTCCTGGAGTGCGCCGCCGAGGCGAAGAAGTACGGCAAGCACGTCTGGGCCGACGGCGGTGTCCGCCACCCGCGCGATGTCGCGATGGCACTCGCCGCGGGTGCGTCCAACGTGATGATCGGCTCCTGGTTCGCCGGTACGTACGAGTCGCCCGGCGACCTCCAGCAGTCCGCCGACGGCCGCTTCTACAAGGAGTCCTTCGGCATGGCGTCCGCCCGCGCCGTGAAGAACCGTACGTCGGAGGAGTCGGCGTACGACCGGGCCCGCAAGGCGCTCTTCGAGGAGGGCATCTCCACCTCGCGGATGTTCCTCGACCCGGCCCGGCCCGGCGTCGAGGACCTGATCGACTCGATCATCGCGGGCGTCCGCTCCTCCTGCACCTACGCCGGTGCGGCCTCCCTGGAGGAGTTCGCCGAGAAGGCGGTCGTCGGGGTGCAGAGCGCCGCCGGTTATGCCGAGGGCAAGCCGCTGCACGCCAGCTGGAGTTGATCCCGTAATCCCGCAACACCGTTGCCCCTCACGGCCGTTCGAGCCGTGGGGGGCAACGGCGTTTCCGGGTGTCCTCGCGGGTGGCACGGATGTCCGATTCCGACCCCCGGATACCGCCGTGATCCGCCTCAACCTCGTTGGAATGTAAGTAATATGAAGCCCAATCAGCCGCCCGTTCCTCTGTGGTAAGGGATCTCATGTCCTTCTTCACCGATCTGGCCCATCAGTACATCGACGGCGAGTGGAGGCCGGGCAAGGGGTCCTGGGACATCATCGACTTCAATCCGTACAACGGGGAGAAGCTCGCCTCGATCACGGTCGCCACGGCCGACGAGGTGGACCAGGCCTACCGGTCCGCCGAGGCCGCGCAGCGGGCGTGGGGCGACACCAACCCGTACGCCCGGCGGCTGGTGCTGGAGCGGGCGCTGCGCGTCGTCGAGGAACGCGAACCCGAGATCAGTGACGCCATCGTCGCCGAACTGGGCGGCACCCGGCTGAAGGCGGCCTTCGAACTGCATCTCGCCAAGGAGTTCCTGCGGGAGTCGATCCAGCTCGCGCTGCGGCCCACCGGACAGATTCTGCCCTCGCCGACCGAGGGCAAGGAGAACCGCGTCTACCGGGTGCCCGCCGGTGTCGTGGGCGTCATCAGCCCGTTCAACTTCCCGTTCCTGCTGTCGCTGAAGTCCGTCGCTCCCGCCCTGGCGCTCGGCAACGCGGTGGTGCTCAAGCCGCACCAGAACACCCCGGTCTGCGGCGGCACGCTGGTGGCGAAGGTGTTCGAGGAGGCGGGGCTGCCGGCCGGTCTCCTGAACGTCGTGGTCACCGACATCGCCGAGATCGGTGACGCACTGCTGGAGCACCCCATTCCGCAGGTCATCTCCTTCACCGGTTCGGACAAGGTGGGACGGCACGTCGCCACGGTGTGCGCGGCGAACCTCAAGCGTGCCGTGCTCGAACTCGGCGGCAACAGCGCGCTCATCGTCCTCGACGACGCCGATGTGGACTACGCCGTGGACGCGGCCGTCTTCAGCCGGTACGTGCACCAGGGCCAGGTCTGCATGGCCGCGAACCGGATCCTGGTCGACCGGGCGGTGGAGAAGGAGTTCACCGAGAAGTTCGTCGCCAAGGTCGCGTCGCTGCGGGTCGGTGACCCGGCCGACCCGGAGACCGTGATCGGCCCGCTGATCAACTCCTCGCAGGCCGAGGCCATTTCCACGCTCGTCGACCAGACCGTCGAGGCCGGTGCGACCGCCCTGCTGCACGGCCGGGCCGACGGCAACCTGGTGAGCCCGTCCGTGCTGACCGGGCTGGCCGCCGATTCCCCCGTCCTCTCCCAGGAGATCTTCGGGCCGGTCGCACTCCTCGTGCCGTTCGACGGTGACGACGAGGCGGTACGGATCGCCAACGACACCCCGTACGGCCTGAGCGGTGCGGTGCACACCGGCGACATCGAGCGCGGTGTACGGATCGGGCAGCGCGTCCACACCGGCATGATCCACATCAACGACGGCACGGTCCACGACGAGCCGATCGTCCCGTTCGGCGGCGAGAAGAGCTCCGGCCTCGGCCGCCTGAACGGCGATTCGATGGTCGATGCCTTCACCACGCAGAAGTGGATCTCGGTGCAGCACGGCCGCTCGCAGTTCCCGTTCTGACCGGTCACCGGCTGCGGTGAGCGCGCCCTGCGGGGCGGCGCCATGGTCTACTTCGGGGGCGGCTTCTGCCGCCCCCGACACCGGCCATCGCAGAGAAGTGAACCGCCCGAAGTGCGCCTGAACGACCTCGACGAACGCATCGTCCACGCCCTCGCCGAAGACGCCCGGCGCTCCTACGCGGACATCGGCGCGATCATCGGCCTGTCCGCGCCCGCCGTGAAGCGCCGGGTGGACCGGCTGCGCGCCGAGGGCGCGATCACCGGCTTCACGGTGCGGGTGGACCCGGCGGCGCTGGGGTGGGAGACCGAGGGGTTCATCGAGATCTACTGCAGCCGGAACACGTCGCCGGAGGCGATCAAGCGGGGGCTCGCCCGGTATCCGGAGATCGCCTCGGCCTCCACGGTGACGGGGGAGGCCGACGCGATCGTGCAGGTCTTCGCCGCGGACATGCGCCACTTCGAGCAGGTGCTGGAACGGATCGCGGGCGAGCCGTACGTGGAGCGGACGAAGTCCGTGCTGGTGCTTTCGCCGCTGCTCAGGCGGTACTCGTCGGGGGCGCCCGAGTAAAGGTGCCGGGCGGGCGTCCGGTGGCTGCTCCGTCCTCGATCGCCGGACGGGCTCGATGTGCCGGGCGGCCTTGATCTGCCGGGCGGGCCGAGACCTGTGTCACCTGCTTGACCTGCGAAGACGTCGAGCGCAATGAATCGCCGCCACCGGCCGTCGGCGCGCAATGGATCGATGGTGTGCGCGCAACGGTCGCGCCTTGTCGGGCCCGCGCGGTGGACCGTACCGTCTAGGAGGATCCTGGAGATCTTGGCCGGGCCAAGATCTTCAGCACTCTCCTACGTCCCCGCCCCGCCCGCACCGTCCGAGGTCAGCCATGCCGCCGTTGCGCACCGCCCTGCTCCAGAGCTCCGGACGACCCGGGCACGTGGACGAGAACATCAAGGTGCTCGACGGAGCGGCGCAGCGGGCGGCGGACGCCGGGGCCCGGCTGCTGGTCTGCCCCGAGCTGTTCCTGACCGGGTACGCGATCGGGGCCGATGTCCCCCGGCTGGCCGAGCCGGCCGACGGTCCTTCCGCCCGGGCGGTCGCCGAGATCGCCGCACGCTCCGGGCTCGCGGTCCTCTACGGCTACCCGGAGCGCGCGGGCGAGGATATCTTCAACGCCGCACAGCTCATCGGGCCGGACGGCGCGGCGCTCGCCAACTACCGCAAGACCCACCTCTTCGGCTGCTTCGAGCAGGAGTGGTTCACCCCGGGCGAGCAGCCCGTCGTCCAGGCCGAACTCGACGGCGTCCGGATCGGGATCATGATCTGCTACGACGTCGAGTTCCCGGAGAACGTCCGTGCGCACGCCCTCGCGGGCACCGGTCTGCTGCTGGTGCCCACCGCGGTGATGCACCCCTTCCAGTTCGTCGCCGAGTCCGTCGTGCCGGTGCGCGCCTTCGAGAGCCAGCTGTACGTGGCGTACGTCAACAGGACCGGCCCGGAAGGCGAGTTCGAGTTCGCCGGGCTGAGCTGCCTGGCCGGTCCCGACGGCACCGTCCGCGCCCGCGCCGGACGTGGTGAGGAGCTCGTCATCGGTGAGGTCGACCCCGCGTTCCTGAGCGCTTCGCGCGCCGCCAACCCGTATCTGCGCGACCGCCGCCCCGGTCTGTACGGCTCCCTCGTCTGAGCCCGTCGCCCCCGTTCCGTCCTTTTGCGCAAGGAGTCCGTACCCCATGACGTCCACGGTGCCCAACGCCGTCCAGCACACCGACGCCACCGAGCCGATCACCATGTTCGGGCCGGACTTCCCCTACGCGTACGACGACTTCCTGGCGCACCCCGCGGGCATCGGGCAGATACCGGCGACCGGGCACGGCACCGAGGTCGCCGTCATCGGGGGCGGGCTCTCCGGCATCGTCGCCGCGTACGAGCTGATGAAGATGGGGCTCAGGCCCGTCGTCTACGAAGCGGACGAGATCGGCGGCCGGCTGCGTACCGTCGGATTCGACGGCTGCGGTCCCGAACTCACCGCCGAGATGGGCGCGATGCGTTTCCCGCCGTCCTCCACCGCGCTCCAGCACTACATCGATCTGGTCGGTCTGGAGACGAAGCCGTTCCCCAACCCGCTCTCCCCGGCCACCCCGTCGACCGTCGTCGACCTCAAGGGCGCCTCGCACTACGCGCGGACCGTCGACGATCTGCCGCAGGTCTACCGCGAGGTGATGGACGCCTGGAACCGGTGTCTGGAGGAGGGCGCGGACTTCTCCGACATGAACCGGGCGATGCGCGAACGCGATGTGCCGCGCATCCGGGAGATCTGGGCGGAGCTCGTCCACAAGCTCGACAACCAGACCTTCTACGGATTCCTCTGCGACTCCGACGCGTTCAAGTCGTTCCGCCACCGGGAGATCTTCGGCCAGGTCGGCTTCGGCACCGGCGGCTGGGACACCGACTTCCCCAACTCCATCCTGGAGATCCTGCGCGTCGTCTACACCGAGGCGGACGACCACCACCGGTCCATCGTCGGCGGCAGCCAGCAGCTCCCGCTGCGGCTCTGGGACCGCGAACCGCGGAAGATCGTCCATTGGCCGCTCGGCACGTCGCTGTCCTCGCTGCACGGAGGCGAACCGCGCCCCGCCGTGACCCGGCTGCACCGCACCGCCGGAAACCGGATCACCGTCACCGACGCCACCGGCGACATCCGCACCTACCCGGCCGCCATCTTCACCGGGCAGTCCTGGCTGCTGCTTTCGAAGATCGACTGCGACGACGCGCTCTTCCCGATCGACCACTGGACGGCGATGGAGCGCACCCACTACATGGAGTCGTCGAAGCTGTTCGTCCCCGTCGACCGGCCGTTCTGGCTGGACAAGGCCGTCGACGGCAGGGGGGTGCCGACCGGGCGGGACGTCATGTCGATGACGCTCACCGACCGGATGACCCGGGGGACGTATCTCCTGGACGACGGCCCCGACCGCCCCGCCGTCATCTGCCTCTCGTACACCTGGTGCGACGACAGCCTGAAGTGGCTGCCGCTCTCCCCGAACGAGCGCATGGACGTCATGCTCAAGTCGCTCGGCGAGATCTATCCGGGCGTCGACATCAGGAAGCACATCATCGGCAACCCGGTGACGGTCTCGTGGGAGAACGAGCCCTATTTCATGGGGGCGTTCAAGGCCAACCTGCCGGGCCACTACCGCTACCAGCGGCGGTTGTTCACCCACTTCATGCAGGACCGGCTGCCCGCCGACCGGCGGGGGCTGTTCCTCGCGGGCGACGACATCTCCTGGACGGCCGGATGGGCCGAGGGCGCCGTACAGACCGCGCTCAACGCCGTCTGGGGCGTGATGACCCAGTGCGGCGGCGCGACTGATGCGACGAACCCCGGCCCCGGCGATGTCTTCGACGACATCGCCCCGGTCGAACTCCCGGAGGACTGAGACCGGTTCGGTGCTACGCGGGTCGGCAGACGCTGCGCTGCCGGCCCAGGCCCGAGATCTCGACCTCCATCACATCGTCCGGACCCAGGTAGGGGAAGCGGCCGGACAACGCCACACCCTGCGGAGTACCGGTGTTGATGACGTCGCCGGGCTCCAGCACCAGGTACTGCGACAGATGGTGCACCAGATGCGCCACGCTGAAGATCATGTCCGCGGTGCTGGAGTCCTGCCGCGGTTCCCCGTTGACGTAGCTGCGCAGCCGCAACTGCTGCGGGTCACCGACCTCGTCGGCCGTCACCAGCACCGGGCCCAACGGGTTGAACGTGGCACAGCTCTTGCCCTTGGACCACTGACCGCCCGACTCCTCCAGCTGGAAGGCGCGCTCGGAGACGTCGTTGCTGACGGCGTAGCCCGCGATGTGCGCGGCGGCGTCGGCGGGGGAGTCCAGGTAGGAGGCGCGGCGGCCGATGACGACGGCCAGTTCCACCTCCCAGTCGGTCTTCTTCGAGCCGCGCGGGATCAGCACGTCGTCGTACGGGCCGACGATCGTGTTCGGCGACTTGTAGAAGAGGATCGGCTGCTCGGGCGGCTCGCTGCCCGATTCCGCCGCGTGGGCCGCGTAGTTCTGGCCGATGCAGAGCAGCGCGGAGGGCCGGGCCACCGGGGCGCCGACCCGCTGACCCGTGATGTCGATTGCGGGGAGCGCCGGCTCGGCGGGGATCAGGCGCGGATTGTCGGCGAGCGCGGCGAGGAACGCGCCGTCTATGTCGGCGGTGATGCCGGACAGGTCGTGGTGCCGGCCTTCGGGGCAGATGGCAATGGGGCGCTCATGGCCCGGTTCGCCGATGCGCATCAGTCGCATGAGGGGAACTCTCCTGACAGGTGAAGGGGTTGGGGGTGCGGCCGTTCCGGTCTTAGACCGACCGGCAAATGGAGGGCGGCGTCGCGGGGCTGGGCACGCACATCTGCCGCGTTGTCGTCAATCACCATGGCTCCGCCATGCCTCAATCCTCCGCCTTGCAGCTGCACGCACCCAACCCCGCTCCTTCTCCCACCCCCCATTTGCCGGTCGGTCTTAGTGCAGACGGGTGAGGGCGTCGGCGGTGACGGCGTGGACCGGGGGGCGTCCTACGAGCAGCCGCAGCACCTCGTTGACGGCGCTCATGCCGAGCCGCTGCCGGCATTCGACGCTGCCCGCCGCCTGGTGCGGGGTGAGCAGCACGTTCGGCAGGGAGCGGAACGGGTGGCCGGCGGGCAGCGGCTCGGCGTCGAAGACATCGATCGCCGCGTCCAGCCGGCCCGACGACACCTCGGCGAGGAGCGCGCCCTCGTCGACCAGCCATGACCTGGCGGTGTTCACCAGGCCCGCCCCGTCCGGCATCAGCGCCAGCTGCTCGGCGCCGATCATCCGACGGGTCTCCTCGGTGACCGGCGCGTGCACGGCGACGATCCTGCTGTGCGACAGCAGCGTCCGAAGCGGTACGGACTGCACGCCGAGCGCCTCGGCGTCCGCATCGGAGAGGTACGGGTCGGTGACACTCACCCGCGCCCCCATCGCCCGGACCAGGGCGATGTAGGCGCGCCCGGTGCGGGAGGCGCCGATCACGCCGATGTCGCTGCCGTGGATCTCGTGGCGCGGCGGGGCCTCGCTCGCCGCCGCCCACTCCAGCCCGCCGCGCAGCGCGTGGTCGAAGCGCTGGATGCGGTGGAGCAGCGAGAGCGTGAACGCGAGCGCCACCTCGGCGACCGGGCGGGCCATCTCGTCCCCGGCCTGGGTCACCAGGATGCCCCGCCGGAACACCTCCTCGGTGACATAGGGGGCGACCGCCGAACCGGTGTGCGCCACCAGCTCCAACCGGTCGGCCGAGGCGAGGAGTCCGGCGTCCACCCTGGGCGCGCCCCAGGAGGTGATCAGCGCCCGGGCCCCGGGCAGCGCCGCCGTCACCGCCGCCCGGTCGCGGTGGTCGTCCAGGACCGTCAGCTCCGCCGCCCGCTCCAGCTCCCGCCACACCTCGGCGGTGAAGAACTGGGCCCGCAGGCGCGGCGGTACGGCGACGACCACCCGGGAACGGTCGGCAGGATCAGGACAGCCAGGCATCGAGGTGCTCCGCAACGAAGGCGTCATCGGTCAGCCAAGGGTAGGCCGCGGCCACCCGGCTGATCTCCTGCGCCTGTCCGGGGGAGAGCGTCTCGGCCGGGTCCAGGCACCGGATGTTCGCCAGCAGTCCCTGGCGGTGCAGCACTTCGTGCACCCCGGCGATGCAGCCGCGGAACGCGCCGCGCACATCGAAGACCGCGCTGTTGGCATCGGTCAGCTCGGAGCGGCGCGCCAGGCAGCGCACCATCGCCTGGTGGTCCCCGCCGCGCGCCTTGCGGACGTCGTCGAGGAGGGTCACCGCGGAGCTCGTCCACACGGCCCACTGGCCGAGGAGGCCGCCCGCGAACCAGCGCGGTGTGCCGCCCGCCGTCTCGTACGGGGTGAGCAGATCACCGATGATGTCGTCGTCGTTGCCCGTGTACAGCGCCACCTCGTCGGCGCGGTCCGCGGCGGCCACCGCCCGTACGACATCGGCGGTGCGGTACCGGTCGAACGGGGCGATCTTCACCGCGACCGTGTTCGGCAGATCGGTGAACGCGGACCAGAAGCCCGGCGACAAGTACCGTCCGCCGACGGCCTCCTGGAGATAGAAGCCGATCACCGGCAGCACCTCGCCGACCGCCCGGGCCCGTTCCAGCAGACCCTTCTCGTCCGCACCGGGCACGGCCGGGCTGAGCAGCACCGCGTCGTAGCCGAGCCCGGCGGCGGTCTCGGCCTCGGCGACGGCCTGCGCCGTGTATCCGCAGGCCCCGGCGACCTTGATGAACGGGCGGCCGGCCTCGGCGTCGATCGTCTCGGCGGCGAGCTCCAGAACCGGCCGGAACAGTCCGACCTCCGGCTCACGGATCTCGAACTGGGTGGTGTGTACGGCGACGGCGACCCCGCCCGCGCCCGAGGCGAGGTAGTAGCGGGTCAGCGCACGCTGCCGGCGCTCGTCGAAGGAGCCGTCGGCGTGCAGGGCCAGCGGGTGCGCGGGGATCACGGCACCGTGGGCGAGTGCGTCCAGCGCGCCGGACCGGGCGGGGGCGGACGGGAGGGAGGGAGTGGACATGGGGTGGATCAGAACCTTCCGTCACGGACCTGGAACCTGGTGGGCTTGCCGGACAGCGGCAGCCCGCGGCGCAGCCAGTCGGCCTGCCACTCGACGAGGGTGCGCAGAGCGACATCCGGGTACCCGAAGAGAGCATGGCAGCGGCTCGCGTCGGAGAGCAGCGCGGTCGGCGCCTCCTCGCCCTCGAAGACGGGCTCCTTGCCGAACTCCTCGCCGAACCACTGGGCGATGCGGCGCACCGAGGCGGTCTCCGGGCCGGTGAGGTTGAGGGTGAACGCCTCGCCGTCGGTGGCGTGCAGCAGCGAGCGCAGGGCGACCTCGTTGGCGTACCCCTGCCACACCACATTGGCATGACCGGTCGTCACATCGACGGGCTCGCCCGCCTGTACGCGGTAGGCGATGTCGGCGAGGACGCCGTAGCGCAGGTCGACCGCGTAGTTGAGGCGGATGTTGGCGACCCTGGTGCCACGGGTCAGCGCCGCGTGGCCGAAGATCCGCTCCCGGCCCAGGCACGACATGGCGTACTCGCCGACCGGGCCGACCGGGTCGGACTCGGTGCAGCCGCCGGAGGAGACCGGCACCAGCGGGTACACATTGCCGGTGGAGAACGCGGCGATCCGCGAATCCGGCCAGCGGCGCGCCACCCGGTCCGGCAGCGCGGCGTTCACGGCCCAGGCGTGCGAAGGCGCCCCGGCGGAACCGAACTTGGCGCCGACCATGAAGATCACGTTCCCGGCGTCCGGCAGTTCGGCCGGATCGGCGGCCGGGTCCATCAGGTCGAAGGCGACGGTGGAGACCCCGGCGGTCTCCAGCTCGTCGGCTGCGGACCTGTCGGACCAGCGGGAGACCGCGTACACGGTCACATCCGTACGGCCCGCGGCGTCCAGCGCCCGGCGGGCCAGCCGGCACAGGCTGGGGCCCATCTTGCCGCCCGCGCCGAGCACCAGCAGATCGCCTTCGAGCCGGCCGAGGTCGGCGACGAGCGCGGGGGAGGGGGTGGCGAGCCGCTCTTCGAGAGCGGCCTCATCGGTGAACATTCGTTGCTATCCCTTGATTCCGGACGCGGTGACGCCCTCGGTGAAGTAGCGCTGGCCCACCATGTACGCGGCGAAGATGGGCACGAACGCGATGACGGAGCCGGAGAGCACCACATTGAGCGGCACGTTCTGCTGCTGGAGCGAGGCGATGCCGACAGTGAGGGTGCGCATGTCGGTGGACTGGCCGATGACCAGCGGCCACAGGAAGTCGTTCCAGTGCCACAGGAAGACGAAGACGCCGAGCGTGGCGAGGATCGGCTTCAGCAGCGGCAGCACGATCCGGTAGAAGATCTGCCACTCGTTGCAGCCGTCGAGCCGGGCCGCCTCGAAGAGTTCGTCCGGCAGCCCCTGGATGAACTGGCGCATCAGGAAAACCGCCTGGGCGTTGGCCAGGGTCGGCACGATCAGACCCCAGTACGTGTCCACGCCGCCCAGCTTCGCGATCATCGCGAACGTCGGGATCATCGTGACGTGGTACGGGACCATCACCATCGACAGGAACGACCAGAACATCGTCTCCCGGCCCGGGAAGCGCTTCTTGGCGAAGGCGTACCCGGCGAGCGAGGCGAGCAGCAGCACGCCGACGACCGAGACGACCGAGTAGAGCAGGGTGTTGACCAGCCAGCGCGGCACGTCCTGGGAGTTCATGACGGTGCCGTACGCCTCGCCGGTCAGCGGCCACGGCAGCAGACTGCCGGGGAACTCGACCGCCGCGGACGGCTTCAGCGAGAGCACGACCATCGCGTAGAACGGGAAGATCGTCACGATCGCGGCCACCGTCAGCAGCGCGGCGCGCGCGATCCGGCCGGCCGGGGTGGCGCGCATGCCGTGCGGCACGGTGTCCTGCTCCGAGAGCTTGCGCAGCTTGCGTTCGGCCCGGCGCGCGGCCCGGTCGGGCGCCGCGGAAGCCTTGCTCGCCGCAGGGGTCTCGGTCTCTACGGGTGCTGCGGTCATGGTCACTGGTCCTTCCCGATCACGAGCCGCTGGATCATGGCGACGACCACGGTCAGCACGAAGAGCGCGACACCGATGGCGGAGGCGTAACCCAGGTCGAAGTACTTGAAGCCCGCGTCGTAGAGCTGGAAGACGAGCGTGTAACTGGCGTTTGCGGGGCCGCCGCCGGTCATCGTGTAGACGGCGTCGAAGACCTGGAACGAGGCCGTCGTCTCGATCACCGCGAGGAAGAACAGGGCCGGCTTGAGCTGCGGCAGCACGATGTACCGGAACCGCTGCCAGGGGCCCGCGCCGTCGGTGAGCGCCGCCTCCTCCAGCTCCCGCGGGATGTCCTGCATCCGGGCCAGCAGGATGAGCATCCCGTACCCGAAGCGGGACCACACGCCGACGATCGCGAGCGCCGGCAGCACCAGCACGTCGTCCGAGAGCCAGGAGCCCTCGGACATGCCGAACCAGCCCATCAGCGTGGACCACGGGCCGCCGGTCGAGAAGATCCAGACGAAGACGGTCGCGGCCAGCACCAGCGAGGTGACGACCGGCAGGAAGAACACCGAGCGGAAGAACTTCGCGCCGCGGAACGCGCGGCGGGTGATCAGCGCCAGGGACACCGACGCGATGAGCGTGCCCGGCACGGCGAGCACGGTGTAGAGGACCGTGACCTTCAGCGCCTGCCAGAACAGCGGGTCGTCCCACAGGCGGGTGAAGTTGTCCAGTCCGACGAAGCTGCCGCCGCCGGTCAGGGAGTAGTCGGTGAAGCTCATCAGCACACCGGCGAGACCCGGGCCGAACCGGAAGGCCAGGAAGAGCAGGAAACACGGAAGGACGAAGAGCAGGCCGATCCGGGCTTCGCGGCGCGCCTGCGGCCCGCTGCGACGGCCCCGGCGGCGGGTGGGTTCCGCGACGACTGCCACGGGGATCTCCTTGCGGTACGGGGGAATTGCGGGAGGTCGGGGGGAATCCCCCCAGGGGTGCGGGGCCGGGGTCCGGGTGCGGCCGGACCCCGGCCCCGCACGTGATCAGCGGCCGAGCATCGCCTGCGCGGCCTTCTGCGCGGCGTTCAACGCCTCCTGCGGGCTCTTCTTGCCCAGCAGCGCCGCCTGGATCTCCGGTGCGAGCACGCCCTGGACCTCACGGGCCTTGTCCTGGAGCGGGCCCACGGTCATGCTCGGCAGCGTCGCGCCGACGGCCGTCTGCAGCGCGTCGCCCGGGTACAGGTCGCCACCGGACTTGCGGGCCGGGAAGTAGCCCGCGGCCTTCTGCAGACCGGCCGCGTTCTTCGACTCGGCGACGAAGTTCAGCCAGTCGCCGGTGTTCTTCTTGTCGGCGCCCTTCAGCATCGACAGGGCGCCCACGGTGCCGTAGCCGACCGACTTGACGTCCTTCAGCGGCGGCTGGACGACGATGTTCTCCTTGCCCCAGAACGGCTCGACGTCGGCCGGGGTGTTCTGCCAGGTGCAGGCGATCTTGCCCTTGGCGGTCGGGGTCTGCTCCAGCTTGGGCGTGGTGGTGACCAGGTCCTTGTCGGTGTAGCCGCCGTCGACGAGAGTCTTCAGGTACGTCAGGGCCTTGACGCCGGCCGCGTCGTTGAAGGTGACGTTCTTGCCGTCCTCGGAGAAGACGTCGCCGCCGGCCTGCCACAGCAGCGGGTAGAAGGTCATGTTGAGCGTCTGCTGGGTGTCGCCGTAGTAGGTGGTGGCGTGGTAGCCCTTCTTCTTCAGCTTCGGGGCCAGCGCCTGAAGGTCCGCCCAGCTCGTCGGGTAGCTCTTCTCACCGATCGCGGCGAACACCCGCTTGTCGCAGATCAGCGGGTTGGCGCTGGTCAGGATCGGGGTGGCGAGGGCCTTGCCGTCGACCGTGACGGACTTCAGCGCGAAGTCCGTGTAGTCCGACGTGGCGTCCGCGGGCATGTAGTCGTCGGCCGGGATGGTGCTCTTGGCGTACTTCGGCAGCTGGTCCGGGATCAGGTAGACCGCGTCGGGACCCTTGCCGGAGGCGATCGCGGTGGCCAGCGCGGTGTCGCGGTTGGCCCACGGGAAGGTCTCCACCTTCACCTTGACGCCCGAGTGCTCCTTCTCGAACGCCTTGATGAGACCGTCCCAGTACGCCTTGTTCTTGGCCTCGTCGAAGATGACCGGGTAGGTCCACATGGTCACGGTGTTGTCGTCGCTGCCGCTGCCGGAACAGCCGGCCAGCACACCGGCGGCGAGCGCGGTGGCCAGGACGGGCGCGGCGACGGCACGGACTCTGGAACGGCGGGTGAGAAGACGGGACATGAGGTGGTCCTCCGAGGACGTGAGGGTGGGGCCGGGAAAGGGGGGTGTCACTGGGCCGGGACCGTCTGCACGGTGCCGGTGTGCCGGGCACGTTCGGCGGCGAACGCCGCGAGATGACTGCCGAGCGAGGTGGCGGGACCGGAGCGGACGGCCCCGGCGTCGCCGGTGGCGACGGCGGTGACGAACGCCTCGACGAGCGCGGCGTCCCCGCCGCCGTGCCCGTCGGCCGCGTTCGAACCGGACGCGCCGAGTTCATGGACGGTGGACTCACCGGTCCGGAAGTCCTGCACGGTGACCCGCTCACCGTCACCGATGAGCCAGCCGTGCGAGCCGAAGATCCGGGTCTGCCGGTGCGTCTGCTCGGTGAACGCCACCATCTGGAAGGTCGCGGTCACCCCGTCCGTCAGCTGCATCGCGAGGACCTGGTGGTCGACCACGTCGTTGTCGCTGCGGTACGCGCAGACCCCGTACGGCCCCTCGCGCAGCGCCTGCACCAGCCCGGCCTCGTCGGTCGCCTCCGTGACATGGGTGACCGGCCAGACCGCACCCTTCTCGCGCAGCGTCGGCATGTACAGCTTCAGCGCGCTGTACGGGCAGCCGGACTCGGCCGCACAGTCGAGGCAGCGGTCGGCCGACCCGGCCGGGGCGTTCTCCGGCCGGAAGTGCTTCAGCCCGCCGAAGCTCGTGACCTGTTCGATCCGGCCGCCCAAGACGTACGTGATCCAGTCCAGGTCGTGGCAGGACTTGGCGAGCAGCATCGGGGAGGAGTCCTTCTCGCTGCGCCACGGCCCGCGCACATAACTGTGGGCGTAGTGCCACCAGCCGACCGGCTCCAGATGATCGAGGGAGACCAGCTGACCGAGCACGCCGGAGTCCACGACCTCCTTCACCAGGTCGGTGTACCGGGTGTACCGCATGACGTGGCACACCGCGAAGAGGACTCCGGCCCGCTCCACACCCTCGACGATCCGCCGGGTCTCGTCCTCGGTCGGGGCGAGGGGCTTCTCGGCGAGGATCGCGTATCCGGCCTCGGCCAGGGCCAGCACCGGCTCCACGTGGAAACGGTCCTGGGTGGCGACGACGACGGCGTCGGCGATGCGGTTGTCGACGAGCGGACGCCAGTCGTCGAACTCGACGGGCGCACCGGCGGCGGCCCGCGCCGCGGGGCGCGGATCGGCGACGGCGACGAGTTCGGCGCGCTCGGGGTGCGCCTTGATCCACTCGGCGTACGTCAGACCGCGGTTGCCGGCGCCGACGAGCGCGACCCGTACGGGCCGGCCGGTGATCGGGGTATGCGTGGACACGGGGAATCCCTGGTGCTCGATGGGTTGGGGCCTTTCGTTCGGATCAGGCCGGATCGGAGAGCGGGGTCTGGTGCGTGCGATCGCAAGGCGGAGGAGGCAGTCAGATGGGGCCTCCCCTGCCCGAGCGGAGCCGAGAGCTTGGGGAAGGAGCCATGACGACCGACGACAACGCCGCGAGCGTGCGTGCCGGACCCCGCGAGCCCGGCATGATCCGAACGAGAGGTCCCAAGGTGGTCAGAAGCGCAGCGTGGCGGCGGTGTGGGCGACGCGGTCGCCCTCGTCCGGCAGCGCGGTGCGCTCGGTGCCGTCCTCGACGCAGCCGGTGTGCAGCAGATGGCTGGCGGTGCCGCCGAACGCCGCGGGCCGCAGTTCGAGCCGGCCGCCGGTGAAGGTGGAGCCGGTGGCCCGGTAGCGGTTGGGGCCCTCGGCGACCAGCACATGGGCGGTGCCCTTGGGCGCGGTCGAGTCGAGGCCGGTGAGCTGCCAGTCGACGGTCCGTGCGGAGCCGGTACGGGCGAGCAGGGCGCCGTCCTTGTTGGTGCCGGACAGACGTGTGCCGTCGATGCGCAGCCGCTGGTCCTTCGCCGAGGTCAGCTTCAGTCCGGTGTCGCGGAGTTCGCCGCCGAGGACGGTGACGTCGGCGTGTGCGAGCGAGACCGGGGCGGTGTCCTTGGAGCCGGTCAGCGTGCACTGGTCGATGACGAGCGGCCCGGTGCCGTTGAAGACCGCGCCGTCGACGCCCTTCAGCGTGTTGCGCTGGAGGGTGAGGGGGACGGTCACATTGGCCTGGGTTATCTCCGCGCCCGCCGCGAAGGCGAACGAGGAGTCGGCGATCACATTGGGGCGGGCGGACAGGTCCGAGGCCCGGGAGACGATCAGCGGACCGGTGGCCGTACAGCCGCGCATCTGCACCCCGTCGGCGTTGACCCAGAGCATGCCGGAGCCGGCCAGGGACTTCTTGCCGATGACCAGGACGTCCTCCAGCGTCAGATCGGTGATCTTGACGCGGGCCACGAACCAGGAGCAGGCGTGCCTGCGAACAGTGATCCGCTTGGCCCTGCCGCCCCAGGCGGCACCGGAGTTGGCGAACGTCATCAGGCCGGAGTTGCCGGTGTAGACGAGGTCGTGCTCGAACTGTCCGTGCGTCACGAACGGGCCCTCGTCGTCACCGTCGCCGTGGCAGTTGGTGACGTAGCAGTAGGCGGAGGCCGTGAAGTCGTTGAGATGACGGGCGTTGGAGGTGTGACAGTCCTCGACGTGCCCGTACAGGCAGTAGATCTGCTGGGTGAGATAGCCCGCGCCGCCGTACGTGACGGACTTGGGGTTGGTCAGCGAGCACTGCTCGGTGCGGTAGTACGTGCACCAGCGGCGCATTACCACCGGCCAGAAGGTGCCGATGGCCTCGATCCCGGAGACGTCGCAGCGCACCGCGTACTCGTACGCGACCGGGTGCGAGCCGGTCATCTCGTCCTCGCCCCAGCCCTCGAAGACGAGGTTGCGGACATGGGCGCGGTCGACGGGCTCGACGCGGGTCCAGGTGAGGGTGCGGCCGGCGGCCAGGTCCCAGCCGATCTGGTAGTTGACCCGGATGTGCGTCGCGTCGACGACATCGGTGACCTGGACGAGACGCTGGATCTCCTTCTCGTACTTCCCCGACAGGGCGTTGATCTCCACGGCCCACCACTGGCCGACGGAGAACTTCGCCGAGTCGCCGACCTCGAAGAGATCCGAGAGATCCGGCATCGCCGCGCTCAGCGCGTGTTCGACGGTGGTGTCGGTGACGGTGCCGCGGAAGGAGAGGACGGCGCCGAAGGGGTTGTCGTGGGTGTTCTTCTCGATGCCTTCGGTGCGTATGCGGTGGCCGCCGAAGTCGAGTTCGATGTTCGAGCGGTTGAAGAGGTGGCGTTTGGTGAAGAGGAGGTCGGTGTGGGCTTCGATGCGGTGAAT
>NZ_JBHVSY010000021.1:0-156379 GCF_042884935.1 Streptomyces sp. NPDC058092 | reverse complement strand
CCGACGAACGCGAAACCCTCGACCACGCCCTGCGCACCCTGCTCCAGGCGATCGAGTAGGGCCGAGCGCCCCCTGCGCCGACACTGTCGCCGAACGCGCCTCGGAGAGGGGAGAGGGACTGTAAATCGTTCGGCTCTGACAAGATTTTCGTAGCCGCTTGATCGTGCCTCGGTGTGGATCAGTTGAGGAGGATGCGGTGGCGGAGGAGGCGGAAGCCGGCGCGTCCGTACATCTGTCTCTTGATCAGTTTCGTCTTGGTGTTGACGCCTTCGGTCTAGTGGAGGAGAGCCAGGGGCAGCAGGACTGAGAGAACGCGAGAACGAGGAGTACGCAGGGACGGCCGGCGGTCGCGGAATGGTACGCCTACGGCGGGGGCCCGGCCGTTTCCCGGTCGTACGGGGACGGTGCGCGGCTTCCCTTCCCGTACGGCGCCGATGGGGGAAGAACCCCGCGACAGGTGGCCCCTCAGCGTGCGGGCCCGTCCTGGCACCGGACGAGCCGCTCCCCGGCGACACCTTCCCGTGGGACGCCCCGGGCCTCCTCGTTCCCAGGGCTTCAGCTCATTCCCTTCCCGCTCCGCCCGCTCCCGCCGGACGCCATCCCCGAGCGCGGGCCCGGGAAAGGGCGAAAGCCGCCCAGAGGACGGCGAGGACGGCGGCGGATCCGAGGAGGACGAAGAGGGTGGCGCGGCTGGTGGCGCGGTCGGCGGCCGAGGTGTCGCGGACGGTCACGGGATCCAGGGCGCGCTCGGCGCCGGCGGACGCGGCGGAATCGCCGAGGACCGTGGTAACGGCGGCGTAGGGGTCCAGCTGGGGGATGTCGGCGGGGTAGGCGGTGGCGGTCAGACGGCGAGTGACGGTGTCGGGCGAGTCCTCGGGGTGGGCGGCGCGGACCACCGCTGCGGCCCCCGCGGCATAGGCGGTGGCCACCGGGGCGCCGCCGCCGAGGTAGTGGCCGTCGCCGCGCGGACCACCGGAGACCACCCCGGCGCCGGGGGCGGCCAGGTCGATGCCGGCAGTGGGCAGGGAGCGGTCCGGGCGGGCGCCGCCGGGAAGCATGTCGGCGACCGAGAGGACGCCGGGCTCGCCGGCCGGCCAGTAGGTACGGGACGGGATCTCGTCGGTGCCGCTCCGGGGCGGGTCCGGGGTGGCCGCGGCGACCACCACCGCACCCGCGCGGCGGGCCTCGGCGACCGCACGGGTCAGCGCCGTGTCCCGGCGCGGCAGGGCCACCGCGACCGCGATCACTTCGGCCCGGGCCGCGGTCGCTTCGCGCAGCGCCTCCACGACCAGGCCGGGGCTCGCCTGCCCGCGCCGGTCGGTGCCGCGCAGGGCCAGGATCCGCGCGCCGGGGGCGACCCCGGCCATACGAGGGCTGTCCCCGCCGGTCCCGGCGATCAGCCCGGCCAGGAACGTACCGTGCCCGACGCAGTCGTCACCGGCCGTACCCCGGGCGGTGACCCGGCCGCTGAGTCCGGCGGCGCCGGGGGCGACACCGGTGTCGATCAGCGCGACGGTCACGCCCGCACCGGTGCTGTGCTGGTGCAGCCGGTCCAGTTCGAGGCGCTGGCGCGACCAGTCCTGCTTCTCGGCCTTCTCGCGGGAGGCGGGCGTGCAGGCCACCTCCTCGGCCTCCGGATCGAACGCGGAGGGCATACCGGGCAGTTCCTGGCCCTTCTTCCCGTCGGCCGTTGGTATGCGCGAGAGGGGTGCCGCCTGGACCGCGACAGCCGCGGGCAGCAGCAGTGCGGCGGCGAGGCCGGCGCCGGACAGCAGGCGGACAGCCCTGCGGGCGGGCGGCCTCACCGGGGTGCCACCTTCGGTGCCGTGGCCGTGACGTCCTCGGGAAGGAGGATGCGCAGGTCGTCCAGGGTGGGCGCGGCTAGCGAGCTGAGCCGTCCCGCCTGGCGGGTGACCATCGACTCGACCACCTGGCGGGCCAGGCGGGCGTTGCCGAAGGAGCGGTCCCGGGGCAGTGAGTCGAAGTATTCCTTGAGCAGCGGGCCGGTGCCGGGCCCGCACTCGTAGCCCATGTTCATGGCCTGCGCACGCACGATGGTGACCAGTTCCTCGGAGGAGTAGTCGGCGAAGGCGATCCGGCGCGGGAAGCGGGAGGAAAGGCCCGGGTTGGAAGCGAGGAAGCGCTCCATCTCGTCGGTGTAGCCGGCGACGATGACGACCACCTCGTCGCGGTGGTCCTCCATCAGCTTCAGCAGGGTGTCCACCGCCTCCTGCCCGAAGTCGGCGCCGCCGCCGCGCGGGGTGAGGGTGTATGCCTCGTCGATGAACAGCACGCCGCCGCGGGCCCGTTCGAAAACCTCTCGGGTGAGCTGGGCGGTGTGGCCGATGTAGCGGCCGACCAGGTCAGCACGGGCCGCCTCGATCAGCTGCCCTCGCTCAAGGACCCCAAGGTGGGTCAGGACCTCCCCGTAGAGGCGGGCGACGGTGGTCTTGCCGGTGCCGGGCGGGCCGGTGAAGACCAGATGATTGCTGAGCGAGGGGACCGGCAGCCCGGCCGCGGCACGGTGGCGGGCCGTGGTGATGAGGTTGACCAGATCCGCGACTTCGCGCTTCACCTCGGCCAGGCCGATCATGTCGCCGAGGCGAGTCAGCGGGTCGTCGTCCCGGACGGCGGTATCGGCGGCCGTCGCGGCGGCGGTGGCGGTGGCGGAGATGTCGTCCGGCAGCAGCAGTCGCAGATCGCGCTCACTGACCTGCGGCTGTACGGAGAGCCGGACCGCCTGCCTGTCCACCATCTCCTCGAACACCCCGCGCGCGGCACGGCCGTTACCGAAGCCGGCGTCCCGCGGCATCGCCCCGAAGTGCGCGGCCAGCGCCGCCGCGGTGCCCTCGCCCAGCTCGTACTGGTGCTGGGCGCACATGTTCTCCATGATCGCGACCAGTTCGGGCACCGAGTAGTTCTCGAACTCGACGGTCCGCGAGAAGCGGGAGGCCAGGCCCGGGTTGGAGCTGAGGAAGGATTCCATCTCGCGGGAGTAGCCGGCCGCGACCACCACCACGTCGTCGCGGTGGTCCTCCATCAGCTTCAGCAGGGTGTCCACCGCCTCGCGGCCGAAGTCGGCGCCGCCGTTGCCGCTGTCCGAGGTGAGCGTGTACGCCTCGTCGATGAACAGCACGCCGCCGAGCGCCCGTTGGAAGGCCTCGGTGGCCTTGATCGCGGTGCCGCCGACGACCTGCGCGACCAGGTCGGCGCGTGAGACCTCCACCACGTGCCCGCTGCGCAACGATCCCAGCTCGGCCAGGATCGCCCCGTAGAGGCGGGCGACCGTGGTCTTGCCGGTACCGGGCGGACCGGCGAAGACCAGGTGTCTGCTCATCGGCGGGGCGGCCATACCGAGCTGTTCGCGGCGCTGGGCGAGCTGGGTCAGATTGACCAGGGTACGCACCTGCTGCTTGACGTTCTCCAGGCCGATCAGCGCGTTGAGGGCGCCGAGCGGGCCATCCGCACGATCCCGCGAGGGCGCGTCCGTGGCGCCGGAGCCGGCCGGGTCGGTGTTCTCGGCACTGCCGGTTCCCCAGGCGTCCCGCTTGCCGTTGGCGGTGCTGTTCAGGCCCTCCACGGCGAGCCGTTCGCCGGGCGCGGTCTGCACCAGGCCGCCACCCTCGTTCTCCCGGGCGAGGCAGTTGACGAGCGAGACCGGCGCGGTGGACTCCACCCGGAAACCGTCCTGGGTGCCACCGGTGACCTCGCAGCCGCTGAGCGAGGCGAGCGCGCCCTCACGGAGCAGGAAGCCGTGGCCCTTGGGGGCGTGCACCGCGGTGCGGTTGGCGGTCAGCTCGCCGCCCGCGGCGACCACCACGCCCTCCTCGCCGGACATCTCGACGCGGAAGTCGCGGACGGTGACGTTGCCGCCGTCCTCCACGACCAGGCCGCTCGTGGCGGTGTCGGAGACCCCGCCACCGGCCAGGTAGAGGGTGCTGCCGGAGGCCACGCGCACACCCGCGCCCCTCGGCCGGACGATCTCGCAGTCCTCGGCGCGACCCCGGGCGTCCCTGGCGGCCGTGATGCCGTCGCCGGACGGCTCCACCAGCCGGGCCCGGCGCAGCAGCGGGTTAGCGCCGCCGAGCACCGCGACCGCAGGCGAGCCGCCGATCACCTCCAGGCGGTCCAGCTCCGGCGCCGAGTCCTCCTCCAGGAGCAACCCGGTCCCGTCGCAGTCGCGGACCGTCAGGCCGGTCAGCGCCGGGGAAGCGGCCCCGGCGACCCGCAGCGCCGCGCCCTGCGCGCCGTCCACCCAGCAGTCCTCGAAGATGCCGCGCGCCCGGTCGGTGACCAGCAGGCCGTGGCTGCGCACGCGCGAGACGCGGCAGCGGCGCAGCACCGGATCGGTGCCCCCGGCCAGCGCGATCCCGTTCCCGGAGGCACCGGTGACGCGGACGTCCTCCAGCGTCGTACGGCCCGCACTGCTCAGGTGCACGCCGGTGCTCGTGTCGTGCACCACGGTGCGGACCACCGAGACGGCGCAGTTCTGTTCCAGGGCGATGGAGGGTTTGTCGGTGGAGGAGATGTCGCAGTCCTCGACGCTGCCGCGGGCCTCGCCGTTGGCGAGCAGACCATTGCCACGGGCGTCGCGCACCGTACAGTCACGGACGCGTGCCTCGCCCTGCTCGGCGAGGACCAGGCCGCTGGTGCCCAGGTGCTCGAGCGTGCAGGACTCCACGGTGGTGGGCGTGGCCGAGGTCACCACGATGCCCGCGCCTTGCGGGTTGCTCACCCGGCAGTCCCGCAGCGCGAGGGAACCCGTTCCCCCGGCCAGCATCGCGGTCCACGCGGCGCCGACGATCTCGCAGCCGTCGAACGCGGCCTGACCGCGCCGCACGTCCACGGCCGGCAGCTCGGCGTCGCCGCCGCGCAGGGTCAGCTCGGAGAGCATCATGGCGTCGGCGCGCAGCGCGACCACGCTGCCCGAACGCGGCCGGATCTCCACCGTGCCCCGCCCCTCGGCGGCGGTGAGGGTGACCCTGGTGTGGATCACCAGGTTCTCGGCGTACGTCCCGGGCCGGACGCTGATGAGCGCACCGGTACGGGCAGCGGCGAGTGCCTCACCGATCGTCCGGTAGGGGTCCCGGTCCCCGGGGCCGACCGACAATACCTGGCGCGACACGCACCAACCTCCTTGCTACGGCGGCGTCTTCAGCGAACGCCCCCTTCACCGGGGGCGCGTGTCGGCGAGCCGACGGTGCCATCATGCCTCGCCCTCAGGGCGGGCGGGTATCGAGAGCGGCGCTCTCGGTCTGGGGACGTCCGGTCAGACGCTCCACTTCTGGTTATCGGTGCCCGCGCAGCTCCACAGTTGCAGCCAGGCCCCGTTGCCCCGGTTGTTGTCCTTGATGTCGACGCACTTGCCGACGACGGTGTTGACCAGGTCGTGGCTGGCGTTCAGGACGAACTTCTGGGCGGCGTTGCCGTTGCACCAGGCGATCTGGATAGGCGTGCCGTCGTTGAAGTTCGCGTTGGCCACGTCCAGACACTTGTCCTTCATGCGGATGGTGCCGTCAGAGGCGAACTGCCACTTCTGCGCGTCGCTGTTGTTGCAGTCCCATACGTTCAGCTTCTTGCCGTCGCTGAAGTCCCTGCCCGGTACATCAATGCAGCGGCCCGAGAGATGACTACGCAGGGAGACGGGGGCACCGAGAGTCACGCCCGAACCGGCCTTCGCAGGCTGGTTCACCTCGTCGCCGGACGCCTCCTCGGCGCTCTGTTTCTTCGGCCGGTCCGCCAGGCCTGCGTCCTTCTGCGGCGCGCCCTTGCCCGAGTCCCGCGTCGGGGCGGACGCGGGGGCTTGCCGCCCCTCCCGCGTCGGGGCGGACGCGGGGGCTTGCCGCCCCGGCGCCCCGGGCTTGCCCGCGTCCTTCTTGCCGTCGCCCGGGGAACCGGTCTCGGGCGGGGCCACCGCGAACTCGCCCGGTGCCTCCTGCGCACTGCCGTCGAGCACGGTTCCAGCCGCCACCGTCGGCTGCTCGGGGTCCTTGTCGTCGTTCCCGGCGAGCACCAGGAACGGCACGGACACGAGCAGCGCCCCCGTGACCGCGCCACCGGCCAACGCCGCCCTGCCCGGCCGGCCCACCGGCCCGGTCCGCTGCTGCGGCCGGTCGATCGCGGTCACAGTCACGGTCCGCACGAGCGCGGGCAGCCGACTCTGGACCGCGGCGGTGGCACCGGGGTCGGCCTCGGACTCGGACCGGGCGCCGGATGGAGCCCCGGCCTCGGACTCGGTGGTTCTGCCCTCTCCGGGCTTCTTCTCGGCCTCTCCGGCCTCCGTACCGGCCTCTGCGCCGGTCTTCGCCTGTACCGGCTCGGACTTGGGCTCGCCTAGGGTGGCGGTCGCAGCGGTCGCGGCCGTCTCCTCGCCCTCGGAACCGGACTCCGCGCGAGCCCTCGGGAGAGCGGGGGGTTGCTGGGACGAACGTGTCACGGGGTCCTCCCTGTGGTGTGGGGCCAGGGTTCGGATGAGTTGTCGGTCCGGTCCGCGGAAGGGTCCACGGCCGGAGCGCCGGTCCGGTCCGCCGTGTCGGAGGGGATGCCGGGGCCCTCCTCCGCCGCGGTGTCCGCTGCCGGCGCCTTGTCGTCGCCCACCCCGCGCACGGGACCGAGAAGACTGTCCGCCGGGACGAGCAGGGGAGCCGCGGCCCCGGCGTTGGCCAGCAACAGGGTGCCGGGACCGCTCAGTGAACGGGCCAGCTCCCGTGCCGGCAGCGTGTCATGGTGAAGTGCCGCGGACATGAACTCGTGTGCGGGTGAGGTGAACAACAGCACCACCGGCACCCCGTCCCGCCCGATGGCCGTGAGCGGCCCGCCCCCCGGCCCGTGCACCACCGTGATGTCCGCCTCCGCGAGCGCCGCGAGCGCCTCTTCCACCGAGCCGTAGCCGGTGGCGGCTCGCTGCGCCGCCGCGTCCACCGGGTCGGTGGGCTCCGGCCAGCCCAGGACCCGTGCCGAGGGCCGGTACGCCGGGTTGGCGCGGTACTCCCCCACGCTCCCGCTCTTGTCCGACTGCCACTCCCCCAGCACCGCCCACTCCGGCGGCGTGCGCTCTTCGGTCCACTCCGGGTCCACCACTCCGATCCAGTGCCCCGGCGCCCGGCGGGCAGCTGCCCTTACGGCCTCGGGTATCCCGGAGGTGTCGGCGGCCTCGGCGGTGCCGGAGGCGGGTGATCCGGGTTCCGCGGCCGGGCCGGAGGCATCGGGAATGACAGACAGGGCGTCATGTCCGCCCTCTTGCCGTTCTCCGGGCCGCATCTCCACCTGAACTCTTGGGTTCGTACGAAATTCTTGTGTGCCGAACGGCAAGCGCACGCGCCGACACCGATCACATCGTGGAGCCAACAGAATGCCACACGAGCCCCGTCCGTGGGGGGCCGGGGAAGATCCGTATCAGGTGTCAGCGTGCCCGTTTGAGGTTCCCCCGAGATGCGGTGGCGAGCCTGCCGAGGTTCTCCGGGGTGTGTAGCCACGTCGCCGGGTCGGTCGTACGGCCCTCCAGTAGCTCCGGCATCGCGGCCTGCTGGTGGGCGTGGACGGCGGCGGCCCGCTGCCCTGGGGTGAGGGCGGCGTCCCGGTCCGGGTGGTCGACGGCGTGCGGCGCGGTCTCCGCCTGGTCGTGGTTGTGGTCGTGGTCGCCGGTGCGCGCGGCGGCCGACGCGGTCGCGGCCGGAGCTCCGTCCCGCGCGGCGGCGGGCGCAGCACGGGCGGCGCGGATCGCATTCTGCAGGGCAAAGCTGGCAACCCGGGCTCGCTCGTACCGGGTCGACGCCCGCGGCGGTTTGCCGTCGGTGCCGGCGATCCACCAGCGGGCGGGCCAGGGGAAGTCGGCGGTGTAGGTGAGCTGGTCCGGCGCCGGGGTCCGGCGGCCTTCCTGGGGCACGGTGAGCTGGCGTCCGTGGTGGGTCAGGGCGCGGTCGGCGATGTAGTCGTCCAGGCCGGGCGGGAAGGCGCGGCCGCGCAGAGTCTCCATGAGGTGCCGGCGGGCTTCGGCCAGGACGTGGCGGCGGGCGAAGGTGCGGCGCACGGTGTAGACGATGGCGGCGACGTCGACGGCGGCGAGCGCGGTGTCCACCAGCGGACCCACCCGCTCCCGGATCACCGCCCCGGCGGCCCTGCACCGCTCCAGCAACCCGTCGACCACCCGGTGCCCGAAGTTCAGCAGCCCGGAGATGCGCCACCACACCCGCTGCTCCCGAAGCGGCTTCGGAGTCTTCTTCTCCGGGCGGGTGTCCTGCGCCGCCCACCACCCGAGTCCGTGGCGGCCGCGCTCGTCGGGCAGACGCCCGTGCTTGGTGACGTACTTCTTGGTGATGCCCTCCAGGGCTGCCTCGATCTGCGCGCGTGCGGGTCTTCGGGCAGCAGTCGGGCCAGGGCAATGCGGCGCCAATCGGTGACGACCCTGTCGATGTTGTCGTCGCTGATCAGGTGCGGTGAGGGATTGGTGTCCAGCCTGCGGGCGGCCCGCCGCCGGATCATCCGCCCCTTCGCCAAGTGGTCCGTGCTCCGTGAGGCACGTCGGGCACGTCGGGAGGCCGCGCAAGGCCGATACAGCGCCAACTCGGCTTCCGCCAACCGCAACGACGTCCGACCGGGCGCAGTGACCGCTCCTGTCAGCCTCCGTTTCCGGTGCTGACTGTACCCACGGCATGGCTCAGCACGAACTCGCGCGCCAGGCGTGCGGCCTGCTCACGGGCCTCGAAGGTGATGCCGTGCCGAGTACGCGGCAGGATCACCAGACGTGCGCCAGGGATCTCCGATGCCATGAGTTCGGCGACCTGAGCGCGGACGATGGGGTCCTCCGCGCCATGCAGCACGAGAGTAGGAGCCGTGATTTCATGCAGCCGGGCAGTGCAGTCGTGGTTCTGAATCGCTGTCATGCGGCGTGCGTCGGCGTCTGCGGGACGCCCCCGCAGGGCGCGCTTGGTGTCGGCGACGAGCTGCGGGTCGTTCGCCTGCCCCTCGGGTGTGAGGAGCAGGTCCAGCACGAACTGCGCCCGCGCGTCCGGCCCCATGGCGACGATGCGGTCACCAAAGCTCTCGGTCATGGTCCAGCTCGGGGTGGCGCCTGACAGTATGAGAGACGCGACCCGCTGGGGGTAGTGGATCGCCAGGTGCATGGCGATCGCTCCGCCGTACGACACTCCCATAACATGCGCGCGCTCAAATCCCAGCGCGGCAAGGAAGTCGGCGCAGTCAGCAGCTTGCCGAACGATGTCGTACGGATCGGGCCCGTTGAGTGTGTCGCCGGTGTCACGCTGGTCGAAGCTGATAGCCCGGATTCCAGCGCCTAACAAGGGGCGAAAGGCATCAAACTTCCCCCTATGGCTCTCCCCGCCATGCAACAGAACCAGCGGCTCACCCTGGCCGGACTCAACGTAGGCAATATCGATGTCGTCGGCTTTGACGCGCTGAAACCCCTCAGAGGGCGGTATGTGAGTGCATAGGAGTTTTGTCGTCACCTGAATGTGTGGCGGTGCGGCATCCCGGCCGGTCGGCGGCCATGGGCATGTTGGGCTGGGCACCGTGAGCGAGCGCACGCCCTACAAGACCGATCTGAGCGACGAGCAATGGGCGCTGGTAGAGCCGGTGATCGTCGCGTGGAAAGCCGTCCATCCCTCGGTCAGCGGCCATCAGGGCCGGTACGAGATGCGGGAGATCGTCAACACGCTGCTCTATCAGGGGCGAACGGGTTGTCAGTGGGAGCTGCTCCCACACGACTTCCCGCCGCCCGGCGCGGTGAAGTACTACTTCTACCTCTGGCGCGACGAGGGCATCGACCAGACCGTTCACGACCTGTTGCGCTGGCAGGTGCGGGAGATGGCACGCCGGAAGGCGGACCCGAGCCTGGTGGTGCTCGATACCCAGAGCGTGCACGCGGCGGCCGGGGTGCCCGCGGAGTCGACGGGGTGCGATCCGGCAAAAAAGTACCGGGCCGCAAGCGCGGCCTGGCCGTTGACGTTCTGGGGTTGGTGATCGCGGTGGTCGTGATGGCGGCGTCGGCGCATGAGAACGCCGTCGGGATCGCGTTGCTGGACAGGGTCGCCGCCGACACCGACGCCGTGGAGAAAGCCCTGGTCGATCAGGGCTTCAAGAACGCCGTCGTCGCGCACGGGGAGAAGGTGGGCATCGAGGTGGAGGTCGTGGCGCGCAACCCCGCGCAGACTGGGTTCGTTCCGCAGGCCAAGCGGTGGGTCGTGGAGCGCGCCTATGGGATCTTGATGCTGCACCGCAGGCTGGTGCGCGATTACGAGCATCTGCCCCGTAGTTCGGAGTCGCGGGTGTACTGGGCGATGACCGCGGTGATAGTGCGCCGGTTGACCGGGGCGGCCGTGCCGGCTTGGCGCACCGCATGACCGGCGGGGAGCTGACGCTCGGCGCGGTGCTGGCACGGCTGGAGGAGCGGGAAGGCGAGATCACCGCACAGGCCGAGGCGGTGCGGGAGCAGATCACGCAGCTGACCGCCCGGCTCGACGAACTCGCCCGGGCCGCCGAGGAAGTCCGGGTCACCCGCAAGACGCTGATGGAGCTGCCCGAGCCACAACCGCCCGCGCCGCCGGCACTGAAGCTGCCGGATCATCCGGCCTACCAGCAGATCATGGCGGTGTTCACCGCGACCGACCATCCGCTGCGGGCGCGGCAGGTCTGTGAGGCGATGGACCTGCCGGTCGCGCCCAACAACATCAACAACGTCCGCCTGAAGCTCAAACGGCTGGCCGACCGGGGAATCATGGCCGAGACCGAGCCAGGCTTGTTCACCCTGCCCCGGCCGTAGTCGACCGACTTCGTCACGACCCGCCCGATCGCCCCACACGAAACGAAGAATCGGGCATCAGGTCTCATACCGCCCTCTGAGGCGTGTTCGTGCTCCGAATGTGCGCCCGGGCCCGCTGGGGGACTACTTCCACACGACGGCCACGATGGCTGCGGCCGCCGTGAACGCCCCCACGGCATAGAAGGCCCACGCTTGCTTGTTGCGCATGCCCACCAGCGCTGTCACCGCCACCAGGATGTCCAGGGCCAGTTTCACCCCCATCTTCGCGTGAACCACCGGCAGGTCGAGGGATATTCGGGTCCAGATGAGTCCCGCACCGGTGACCAGCTGGACGACCGCGCTGCTCAGCATGTAACTGCCAGTCACCGGGTCCTTCCCTCGCAGCTGGAAGAAGATGCCCCCCAGGAGCGCGGCGAACCCGAAGAGGTGGAAGACAAGGAACACATACCGAAGGATCTCCATGCCGGTGATCGTTCCATAGAGATAGAACAAATTGACGATCTTTTACACGGGCACTCGACCACGTCCGCATCACCCTCGCACCGCTATGGCTGACGATCTCGACGACGACTCCCCGGACAAATCCGAACCGGCCCTGCCCGGGCACCCCTCTATCCCCCCGGCGCTTGGCGGTCGTCGCAGACAGGAAACCGTCCCTGCGAACCCGTAACCTGCGTGAAGCCCTTGAACTCGGGCTACTGCCAAAGAACGTCGAAGGCGTCCGCTCCAAGCTCAAGCGCCTCGTCGCCCGCCGTATCCTCACCGAGACCGATCCCGGATTGTTCACTCAGGACCAGCCATAGGGCACCCCGCGCCTCCGCGACCAGCTCGCCTCACCCAACGAAACCCCCGAAACGGGCATTGAGTCACTTACCGCCCTCTAAGAGCGGTCTGTGGCTGATGCACGGCCTGCACTACAAGAACGCCGTCGACAGGAGCGGCGACAAGCTGGCCGCCGGGACACCCCGCCGCGCCACGTGGGTCGCCGTTGAAGCCGTCGCCCACGCCATCGGCGTGCTCGAACGCAATGCGGAGTGATGAAGTCGTCCAAGGCGGCCGGTCAGGAGCGATTCACGGTGGACCCCGCCCAGCCTCTGGCCGGGCGAGGTCCACGGGCAACTGGCAGCGGAACAGGGGCTTGCGCGCAGTCGAGGCGGTGTTCGCCTGGCCGATTCAGTGTTCCTGGAACAGCGACTGGGCGTGGTTCAGACCGTACCTGGCGACATCGGTACCCAGTGTGACCCCGGCCTCGTCCGCGAGTCGGGTGTGGATGCCCAGCCAGACCCGCGCGTCCATGTTCTCCAGCGTGAGCTGGTGCCACGCGGTGTAGGTGCGGACGACGCCTGGTGCGGTACCGCTGGTCAGGGTGAACGGGGCCGTGCGCGGTCCTACGAGGGCGGTGAGAACGGTTTCCGTCGCGCCTGCGTAGGTGTTGTGGCCGCTGGGGTAGTCCGGGTGCGCCGGGGTGGTGTGCAGTGGGGTCCATGACGGGTCGGCAGGGATCTCGCCGACGCCGGTTCGGATCGCGGTGACGGGGCGCCACAGCGGGTAGGTGTACTTGCTGTCGGAGGTGGCGATCTGGGTGTCCACCAGCGTGGCGTTGGTCAGGGCGACGAGTTCGGCCTGCTTGCGCAGCGGCTGGTGGGAGGTGGCGGCAAGCGCGACGCGAATCGGTTTGGTCCACAGGGCCGGCGAGGAGTCGAACCAGAAGTTGGCCGTGTCGGTCTGCCGCGCGGTGCGCATGGTGCTGTTCAGGTCGCCGAAGTCTCGAACCTCCTTCAGGTCGGTCTGGTACCGCTTGGACGTCGGAGCGGGAGGCGCGGGCAGTCGAAACTGGCTGGCGCTGTTCAGCAGGAAGGGCTGGGCGAACCGGCTGCCGTTCTGGATGGCGGGGGCGAATGCGGGCGGGGTGGGTTGCCAGACGCCTGGCGCGGCCGGCGGCACGGTGAACGGGGTGTTCACCGAGGCCGCATCGAGGCCGTCTCCCTCACGGTCGTGCAGGACCTCCAACGCCTGGCGTTCGCCGGCTGTGGCGCCCAAGGTCTCGGCCGGGCCGTCGGGGATCTGATCCAGGGTCTGCTGCAGGGCGGCATCCAGCTCCGGGGCACGGGTGGGCACCAGCTCCACCAGGGCGCGGTGCACCGCGGCGGCCAGCGCCGCATCCTGGTAGTGCCTACGGTCGACCCCAGAGGGCACGTGTCGCAGGGCCCGCGCCGCCGCGATCCAACTGACCGCCCAGGTACGACTGTTGGTCACCGGAGGGAGTGATGAGCCAGCCGTCGCGATCGTCTCGGCTGTGGTGTCGTACCAGGCGAGCGCCACGGATGTGCGACCGTGCCCAGGCGCAGGGGTGGCGGCGATGCTCGGCGCTGCGCCGGAGGCGACCAGCAGTGCCATGGAGGCCACCAGGGCCACACGGGTCTTCGGGGAGTTCATGGGAGTAGCTCCTCATGGTGGGGTGGGGGCGGGTGTCGGCACGCCCGTCCGGCAGTCATGTGCGACGGGACGTGGAGAACTGAGACCTTGCACTGGCCCCAGCGGGTTCCCGGACGAAGCCGTGGGGCCTTGGCCCGGGAACCTGCGGAGCACGGTGGCGTGTCGGACCGGACGCCCTGCCCGCGGCCAGGGATGCCACTGCGGGCAGGGGCGGTCTTCGGCGTGGCCGGGCGTGCGCCGGCAATGATGTATCCGGGGAGCCGGCGAGCCCAGGAAGTGCCCAGGCATATCTGCGGCCGAGTGACGGGTGTCAGCAGGGGACCGCGTACGGAGCAGCAGACGAAGACGGGCGAGACGGCATCGTCGTCGCTCCGTCTCATCAGCGCCGGCGCGCACTCGGCACACGCGCAGGCGTTCACGGGCCCAGCAGCGGCGCCCTCCTGGCCTGACGGGGTTCAGGCGGGGTCGGCGTTGATGTGGAAGGGGACGGTGACGATGTTGGAGGCGACGCCGATCAGACCCAGGTCCTTGGCGTCGATCTTCCCATCGCCGTTGAGATCCTTCACGACGCCGGGTGCGTCGTTGTAGATGCCGTCGTGGTTGAGGTCGTCGACGACGGCCACGGTCAGGGTGGTGTCGACATTCTGCCCCGCGATGGGGGCGCCGACGATCCAGGTGTCCCACAGTTCGGTCTTGTGCGGGGTGCGGTTGGTGACGCCGGAGAGGTTGAACAGGTTGGCCAGGTTGGTGCCGGGCCCGGAGAAGCCGGGGAGGGTGCTGTTGGTGGTGGAGTCCAGCACGACCAGTCCAGGGATCTTGTCGTCCTGGCCGGTGGAGAACGTGCCGGGGAAGGGGGCGATGTTGTTGTGCGCGGCCGGGCCGGTGAGCTGGAGCCCGTTGAAGCCGGTCTGGGCCAGGGCCTTGCCCCGGAAGGAGAGCTTCAGGTCCACGAACCAGCCCTTGCCCTCCACACCCGCGTTGTCCCCACGCTTGGGCGCGAAGACCTCTACCTTGACCGGGTGCGTTTTGGTGGAGGCGGACGTGTCCTGGCTCGATGCGTTCGCGCTGGACAGCCCGGAGGCCGCGGCGCCCAGGCCGAGGATCATGGCCGCACCCGCGCCGAGGGTCCAGCCGAGCTTCTTCTTCCTCATGACTTGTTCTCCTGAGTGTTGGGAGGCTTGCGGTCATGTGTACGACCACCTGCGGCACCCGGTTCAATCCGCAGGTCGACCAGTAATGCTCTGTTGGGTGGCGCGCGCCGAAGGCTGGTCACGGTTGTGTTCCGGCGGTTCTTTGTCCGTATGGCTCCGGACGTGCTGGGCCGTTCACGCGATGAGCTGGAGGCGTTCGCGGCCGAGGTGTTCGCTCCCCTGCGGCGCTCGGACCAGCAGGGCAAGTGCGTGAGCTACCTGCGCGGTCTGCTGCTGGGCCGAAGGCGCAAGTCGATGTAGTCAATGGCGAGCGGCTGGGCGTCGACTGCCAGTGCCTGCAACAGTTCATGGCAGGTCGGGCTCCCGCAGGGCGACCCGGGCGACGGACTCAGCGTCGATCGGGTCGGATTTGCCCCGCTCGCGGGCAAAGCGCCGGGGCAGCCATAGGCCGGTCGTCGCGCGCCGGCCTCGGCCTCGGCCTCGGCCTGGCGGATCCAGCCGGGCAGGGCCTGGATGCACGTCCGACTCGAGCGCCAGGCGCTTGATCTGGGGCTTTGGCTCGATGGTGCGATACATCCGCACCGCACGCTCACGCAACTCCGGTGGATACTTATTGGGAGCAGCCATGGTCACAGTTCGTTTCACGAGAGCCACCTGACCCGCTGTCGACTCCCTCCGCATCTAGGGGAAACCTCGACCAGTTCCGTGGTGACAACGAGGAAGCAGCCCGCCGATCGCGTTCGAATCCTGGGCCCGTCACCCTGCGCCGACCGGCCCCAACCTGCCAGATTGCCGGATCCAGCAGCACAGGGTTGGATCGTCCGGCGTCCGTCAAGGCTGCGGGGACGAGGATGCCGTCCAGCGCGCCCGTGGTCTCAACGGCGGCTCCGTGTCAGCACACCCGTGCACCCCCCTGCTACAAAGAGCGCCGACGGGCCTTCGCTCCAGCGGACGGCGAGAACCTGAGTTCGTCCGCTGCCTGCGGGTGAACTTAATCCGCCGGCTCGTCGTATACGTAGCCGCAAGGGCACACGATCAGTGCCTCAGGACACGAGAAACCGCATGTCGCAGCCATCTTCGATGACGGCGCGGCCGGTGCGGTCAGGTATGGAAGTGAGTCGGATGGATCGGATCTGGTTCCGCGCCTCCCCGGGGCGCGGACTGTCCACCACCTGCAGCCCGGGCCCGGCGATGCTCCAAGCGACCCCAGCCTGCGAGACGAGGACATCGAGCGTGACGCCGGACGAGCAGTTGATGACTGCGTTGTACACCGAGCACCACGATGTGCTGCTCTCCTTCGTGCGCAGGTATGTGCGCAGTCCTGAGCAGGCGGAGGACGTCGTGCAGGAGGCGCTTCTGCGGGCGTGGCGCAGCATCGACAAGATTGAGCCACGCCACGTCACCATCCGCTCCTATCTCTTTACGATCGCCCGCAACGTGCTCACTGACGGCTGGCGCGCTGAGCAGCGGCGTCCGGAACCGCTCTACGACAACGAGGCACTCGCGGCTGTGCCTTCTGCCGATGACGTGGAGGCGGCGCTGGAGGGGCACGTGATTACCGCAGCGTTGGAACGCTTGTCCAGCGAGCATCGTGACGTGATCCAGGCGCTGTACTTCGAGGGGCTGACCGTCGCCGAGTCCGCGTCACGGCTCACGATCCCGGAGGGGACGGTCAAGTCCCGCGCCTACTATGCCGTACGCAACCTGCGCGCAGCCTTTGAAGAAATGGGAGTTCTGCGGTGAGCACCGACCACGATGACGTGCGCATGCTGATCGGCGCGTATGTGCTCGGCGGTCTCAGCGAGACCGACCGCCGTGTCCTGGAGTCCCACCTGCCCACGTGCCAGGAATGCCGTGACGAGCTCGCGCACTCGGCCCCGCTGGCGGGACTGCTCCGCCGTGCCCCGGGCATGTCCGAGCCCCGTCCCCAGGCCAGGCGCGAGGCCGACACCGACGCGGCACCTCCGGCTTCGTCGGCCGGGCTCGACCGCCTGCTGGAGCAGGTCCGCGCCGCCGATGTCGCACGCAGGCGCCGGGCTCGTCGGCAGTGGCTGGCATTGGCTGCGGCCCTGATCGTGGTTGCCGGGCTCGGACTGGGGTCGATGCTGCCGTTCCGGCACTCGACCGGCCCGGCCACGGCCTTCACCTCAGCCGCCGGGTACTCCGTGTCCGGCCGTGCCACGCTCACGGCCAAGCCCTGGGGCACTGCGGTGAGCGTCACCCTGGCCGACCTGCCCGCAAAAGCACCAGGACCCTTCACCCTCCAGGTCTCCTCGGTAGACGGCCGCAAGGAGCAGGCGGCCACCTGGGCGATCACTCCCAACGGCAGCGCCGCCGTGACGGGGGCGAGTGCCCTGCACCTTCCCGACATCCGATCCATCTCCGTGATGGACCATGCGGGACGCCTGGTCGCCACGACCCGACCACTCTGACCTGCCTCGACCACCATCCCGCGGACCGCTCCACTGCCGGGCCCACGGAATGGTCCCGCCTGCCCTGACGCGGGGCGACACGCCACTGACCTGACGTCGTTGCCCTGCAGAGCAGTTGCCCCACCACGTGCGACGAGGGGCAACCGGGCGCGGCACCGCGCTCAAGCCACCTCACCGCAATTCCTACTCCCTATTGAAAGGGTTACACCGATGAAGATTCACACCCGCGTCGCATCTGCCGCGGCCATCATGCTCGCCGTCGCTGCCCTGGCAACCGCCTGCTCCTCCGGCGACAGCAGCACAACCACCGCAGCATCCGCACCGGCTTCGCCGGATGCCGCTGCCGCCGCCGCTGCCGGGGCGGTGAGCACGTCGTCGTCGCCGACGCTGGGCACCATCATCGTCAACGAGGCGGGCCATACCCTGTACGCGTTCGACAAGGACACCACAAGTCCTGCGATGTCGAACTGCTACGCGGACTGTGCCGCCAAGTGGCCGGCGGTCCCGGCCACCACCAACGTCAAGGGCATCGACCCCAGCCTGCTCGGCTCGGTCACGCGCAAGGACGGCACCAAGCAGCTCACCATCAAGAATCACCCGGTCTACCTCTTCGCGGGCGACCAAGCAGCCGGCGACACCAAGGGCCAGGCAATGAAGGGAATCTGGCACACCCTCACCCCCCAGGGAACCGAGATCAAGACGCCGAAGGCTTGATCGTAGATCTCGGCGCGCAACCGGTGAGAGGCCGTCCGCCGCGTGAACCCCGGCGCATGCGGGCGGCCTTGTGGTTGATCTTCTCCGGGGTCACATGCTGGATGCCACGACGCCGCAGACAGGCCCGGATCTCGCGGTTGCCGTACGCCTTGAGGCGCCGACGCCGGCGGAAGTGCGCCGCGGACGACCGTGTCCCTGGCGGGGAACACGGATCATGCTGGTCACGATGACGTCGCACAGCTCCTTGTGGACGTCGTCCCAGGTGGGAGAGGTGCCCTTATCAGGGTTGGCGCCCCGTGCAGTGGGCGGATGGGTCAGCTTTCCGGTCAGGTGCGCAGGCGGCAGCCGACGGCTGTCCACAGGGCGGTGAAGGCGTCCTGCCAGGGCCAGTGCTCGGGCAGGTGGAAAGTCAGGGTGCGGGCTCCGGCAGCCAATCGGGCGGGAATGGCCACCAGTTGGCAGCGGATGGTGTCGGTGCGGGCCTTGGCGTGGAACACGGAGGCGAGCGTGCCGAGGGCACGGGTGAGGTTGTGGGCGAGCGCGGCCAGGGTGAGCCAGGCGGCGTTCGCGGTGAACTTCCCCGACGGCAGGTGCCCGAGCGTCGAGTCTTCAAGATCAGCGAAGACCTGCTCGACGACAGCGTGAGCGCGGTGGATCTTCTCCGCCTCCACGAGCGGGAACGGGGTGTCGGTGAGGGCCGCGTGGAAGCGGTAGGTCCTGAACAACTCGCCCTGCCCGTCCGGGACGTGGGCGTTGTTCAACCTTCTGACGCGGCGGACCAGGAGCCGGGCGGTGGCCCGGTACTTCTTGGCCTTGCCGGTGAAGGCGGTGTACTCGACCTCGGCGTCGGAGATCCAGCGCTCGTCCTTGTCCCAGATCGCCTTGGGGTACTTGATCGGCGTCCAGGCGTCCTCCGCGATGGTGGCGATGAGCTCGCGGACCTTCTTACGCTGGGCGACGGCGAGGGAGAAACGGGCCTGATGGCGTCGGCAGGTGGCGACGACCTTGTGGGAAAAAGAACGCCGAGTCCGCGCGGACCACGACCATGAGCCCTTTCCAACCTGATGGTGCTGGCGGGCTGTACGAACTGGTGAAGCTCCTGGCAGACGAGATTCTCGACCAAGATCACCCGTGTCTGCCAGGAGCTTCGTCTGCTTGTCTGCCCTTCCCCAAGCTCTCAACTCCGTTCGAGCAGGGGAAACCCCATTCGATCGATCTGTCCACCGCGAGCCTGCGGCACCTCTCGCGCGAGCTGTCCGCACACCGGCACGGGATCGGCACGCGTTGGCGGCGGCTCACGCCGGGCCGGCAGGCCCTGCTGGTCCTGGGCCACCTGCTCTGCGGGGACACCTATGCCCAGCTCGCCGCCGGGTCCGGCGTCGGGATCGCGACGGCCTTTGGACCACGCCGACGTCGCCCAGACGGCAGGCCCGCCCCTCAACCCGGCCGCTGGCGTGGACCGCTCCACCGCGTACGTCTGCGGCGATGCGCTCCTCGCCCTCACGGACCGGCTCAACGGAAACGCAACGTACGCGGAGGCTGCCGGGCTGCTGCGCCAGATTCTGGAACCGACCCACGGCCTGCTGGAGCGACTGGGGGAGCTGCTCGAAGCAGCGGGCGAGAAAGCCAAGGAAGCCGAGGAGGACGACGGGTTCGACCTCTCGTACGACCTCGCCGACGCGGCTGCCGAGATCCGGAACCTCGGGGAGACCCTGCACGTGGCCGAGGACCGGATGCGAGCACTCACCGCTCCCCCGCAGCCTCACCGGCCGACAGCATCCCCGGCCCACGCGCCACGTCTGCCCGTGCCTGCTCTTCCGACTCTCCAGCGGCACACACGCTGACGCCGCAATCCCAGCCCCCTCGCCATCAGGAGCCCATGCCCACGCCACGCACCGACCTGTCCGCCTTCGCCACCGGTCTGGCCGCCCGCCTGCCCGGGCCCTGGACCAGCACGTACCAGCACCACACCTCGTACGAGGACCAGTACCGCACAACCAACCAGCTCTGGGACGCCGGGCACGTCGACTACGTCGTCAGCACGTACGTCCTCCCCCACGACGCCGTCCTCCACGGGCCCGAAGGCGAGCGGCTCTACGTCACCCACCGGCCCCTGTACCCCCACCAGTTCGTCGTCGCCCCACTCGAGCCCGAAGGCGACGATCTCAAGCCCCACCACTTCTACGGTGTCGAGGAACCCAGCGGCATCGCCATCCCCAACGACCCTGCACGGGCCGCTGCCCGCGTCACCCGCCGGGTACTGCCCCGCTACGAGCAGGCTCTGCACGAGGTGCTTCACAACGCGGCGTCCCAGCCCGAGCCCCCGCGCCGGCCTGCCCCACCGCAGGTCTCCCAGGTCCTCACCCTGACCTACTACGGCGACGGAGCCCTCGGAGTGCCGTACGAAAGCGTGCCACGGGACGTCCGCATGGCGCTGTTCGCCCACGGCTTCCAGTACCACCCCCACCAGGCGGCTTTCCTTCTGCCCGCCGCGTACGGCGAGGACGGCCGCGCACTGCGCGTCCAAGCCTTGACCCGGAATCTCGCCGCCCAGGGCCTCGGCGTGAACCTCCGTCGCCACACCGCAACACGCCTCGCTCCGCCGTCCACCACAACCGCGCAACCGGCCTCCCCCTCGACCACCAGCGCTTCCGCAGGCGCCCGTCACCAGTAGGCCAACCGCCTTTCGCGACTGCGCCCATCGCCCCCAGCACATGGAGCCCTCATCCGTCCCGCTCGCCGCACCGTTCCGCTGATCACCACCGCCCTCTGCCCCGGCTCTCACCCCGGCCGAGGCCCGCGAGGCCATCACCCACTACTCGACGACGAACAACCTCGCGCACTCCGCGAAGGACCGCGCGCTCCTCGACACCGTCGAAGGCGGCCCGCGATACGCGATGTCGCTGGCCGACCTCAACTCCTCGGCGGTGCCGATCGTCATCGCGGGATCCCGGGACACCCCTCCCAGCAGCAGCCCGTAGCCGTGGTCCGGTGCGTATTCGATGCTCATGCGCACCCAGCGGCCCGCCCGGCCACGGAGTGAAGTGGGAGGACATGGGCAACCCTGACCAGGCCACCGAGCAGTAACCCACCCGCCGCACGCGGGAACCGTCACACTCGCCCCAGCTCATTACGAGCTGAAAGGTCCGCCGGTCAGGCGACCTTCTGGCGCTGGGGCGTCTTCCGGGTCTTCACCCCGCCGACGATGAGCGCCAGCCCCACGGCGAGGATGCCGAGGTAAGCGGTGGATGGAAGGTCGACGACCTTGTGCATCCAGCCCCACTCTGTACCGAAGAAGGTCTGCGAAGCGAAGCTGACAAGCCCCTGGGCTCCTACGACGTAACCGATGCTTTCGGCGGTGTATCCGATGGTTGTTCGCACGGCTCAACCTTCTCGCAGCGGTGCCGCAGGATCGTCCTTCACAGGGCCGAAATCGCAGTAGGCCAAAGGATGCAGTTGCGTGCGGAGAGCACCGGCACAGCTGACCTGTGTCCATGAACCTTGACCGGGGAGCGTCCGGATCCTGCCTCCAGGGCGCGATGTTCGTGCCTGGAGGCACGCTCACACGTCACGGCGCCTCACGACGAGCACGGCGAGGGCGACCGCGGCCAGTGGCCAGAGGGCGTACACGATCCAGGAGCCGGGGAGCGTGGCGGTGTAGCCCAGGGATCCGGGATCCGGCTCCCAAGTTTGGACCAGACGAGTCCAGGCGGCCGACACCATCGTGTGTTTGACGTCCGCCGACCAGCGGTTGCTCTCCGAGAACATGGTGGGCAGCATCAGCAGGGTGAAGACGCTGGTGAGCATGGTCCCGGCGGCATGCCGGAGCAGAACGCCGAGGCCCAGACCGACCAAGGCACACACCGGAGCCAGCAACGCGGATGCCACCAGCGGCCGGAACACGTCGGAGTGGGTGATCGGAACACTGGCATCGTGCCCGTCCAGGATGGCCTGGGAGACCAGGAAGGATCCGATGGAGGCGGCCGTGCCGACCGCGGTCCACAGCACGGCGGTGACAACTGCCTTGGCCAGCACCACCGCACCACGGGCGGGGACGGCCACGGTGGTGGTGCGGATCAGCCCGCTGCTGTACTCGCTCACGACTGTGAGGGCGCCCATGCTGCCGGCGACGAGCATCAGCGTCATGTAACCGGTCGACGGGAAGGCGTCGTAGGCCAGGAAACTACCGGGTTCGGAGCCTGCGGCCTTGTCCGCCAGTGTGGCCACGGCGCCGGACCCGATGACGAACAGGGTGATGAAGGCGAGGGCCCACGGGGTGGAGCGCAGGGACCGCATCTTGATCCACTCGGAGGCGATCAGGTCGCGGAAGCGGGCGGGCGGCTCGGCGAGGGACGCGGCCGAAGTGGTCGCGAGGGCGGAGGCGTGTGTGGTCATCGGGGCTGTCCTGCCTGGTATTCGACGCTGTCGGCGGTGAGTTCCATGAAGGCCTCCTCCAGCGAGGCGGTTCGGGAGGTCAGCTCGTTCAACAGGATCCCGTTCTCGAAGGCGAGCGCGGCGATCCGGTCCGTTGGCAGTCCGGTCACGGCGAGCTTCTCGGCGCCCGCCGATCCCTCCGGCTCGACCGATGCGCCGGCGGCGGTCAGCACCGTCGTCAGCTCGGCTGCCTGCCGCGTGCCCACCACCACTCCGAGGCCGGTGCTGCGGGCCGCGAAGTCCCGTACCGATTCGGCGGCGATGAGCCGGCCCCTGCCGATGACGACGAGCTGGTCGGCGGTGTTCTCCATCTCCGACATGAGGTGGCTGGAGAGGAAGACCGTGCGGCCCTCGGCCGCGAGGCGCTGGAAGAGGCGGCGCATCCAGAGCACGCCCTCCGGGTCCATGCCGTTGACCGGTTCGTCGAACATCAGCACCGGCGGGTCGCCGAGCAGGGCGGTGGCCACTCCGAGGCGCTGCTTCATGCCGAGCGAGAACCCGCCGATGCGGCGGTTCGCCGCGTCGGTCAATCCCACTTCGTACAGGACCTCGTCCACACGGCGCGGGGAGATCCCGTTGCTGCGGGCCAGGGCGGACAGGTGGGCCGTGGCGGTGCGTCCGCCGTGGACCTGGCCCGCGTCGAGGAGGGCGCCGACGTGCCGCAGTCCCCGGGCGTGGCTGCGGAAGGGGACTCCGCTGACGGTGGCGGTGCCCGAGGTGGGGGCTTCCAGGCCGAGGATCATCCGCAGGGTGGTGGACTTGCCGGCTCCGTTGGGGCCGAGGAAGCCGGTGACCTGGCCCGGCCGCACGGTGAAGGACAGCTGGTCGACGGCGGTCTTGCCGTCGTAGCGCTTGGTGAGTTCGTTGACTTCGATCACATGGACAACCCTGCCGGGAGGGCCCCGTCCGGTCATGGGGCCGTGGGCGGCAATCACCTGCGGCCGCCTTCGCCCGTGGGCGTACGCCCACGGGCCGATGCCGCAGAGTCGGCGGCTGGATAGCCTCGCGGGATGAACGACATCCCGACCACCCCGTTGCCTGCGCGCGTCGCAGGGTATGACCTTTCTCTTGAGTGGGCACACCGCCTCGAGAGGGCACACCGCCGATGACGAGAACGAAGGTCATGGCCTGGGTGGGGGGTGTTCTGTACCTCCTCGCGGTGGGTCTGCTCATGGGAGGCACGCCGCGGGCTTCGGGCACGGTCCACGGCATCGGGGCACTGCTGGCGGCGAGCCTGCTCGTCGGCGTCCTGCGACGCGGGCCGGTCCTGGCCCTGACCATGGCGCTCTTCGGATCCACGGCCGTGGTGGTGGGTCCCCCAAGCTCCGCCGGCGTGGATCTGTCGGCTTCGTACCAGGGCCAGTTCTTGTCGTATCTGGCGGTGGACCTCGTCCTGGGCTACATCGTCGCCACCCGCGCGCGGCGGGCTTCGACCGTCGCTGCGGCCGCATCCCTCGTCGTCCAGCTCCTGCTCGTCGGCGGCTTCGCGCACGGCGACAGCCTGACCGTCAACCTCGTGATCACCCTCCTGGCGATGGCTGCGGCCTGCACGGCCGGTCTGCTGAGCCGCGAGCGCCGCGAGCACGCGGTGGCGCTGCGCGCGCAGGAGGTGGCCGAGGCCGTCATCGCCGAACGGCTGCGGATTGCGCGGGAGTTGCACGACATGGTCGCGCACAGCATCGGCATCATCGCCATCCAGGCCGGGGTGGGAAGCCGGGTCATCCGGACACAGCCCGCGGAGGCCCACGAGGCGCTGCGAGCCATCGAAGCCACCAGCAGAGAGACCTTGTCGGGCCTGCGGCGCACGCTGGTGGCACTCCGTCAGGCAGACCCGGACGCAGAGGTTTCGGGGCGGGCGCCTCTCACGCCTTCGCCCGGTCTGGCGGACCTCGAACGGCTGGCGGCGACGACGGCGGACGCCGGCGTACGCGTCGACGTGCGCCGCGGCGGGGAACAGCGCCCGCTGCCCGCCGACATCGACCTGTCGGCCTACCGTATCGTCCAGGAGGCGCTGACCAATGTGGTCCGCCACGCGGGCACCGGACACTGCCGGGTGACCATCGAGTACGGGGACGGGGAACTATCCGTGGAAATCGTCGACGACGGGCGCGGCGCCACCGAGGACGGCCCGGCCCACGGCTTCGGCATCGTGGGCATGCGCGAGCGGGTCGCTCTGCTGCACGGCCGCCTCAGCGCCGGGCCGCGTCCCGAGGGCGGCTTCCGGGTGGCGGCGCGGCTGCCCCTGCGCGACGCCGCCGTAGTTCCGGTGCAGGCCCGATGACCGGCAGTCCCGTACGCGTCCTGCTCGTCGACGACCAGCCGCTGGTGCGGTCCGGCCTGCGCGTGATCACGGCCGACCACCCCGACCTGGAGGTCGTCGGCGAGGCGTCCACCGGCGCCGAGGCGGTCCAACTGGTCGGGGACCTATGCCCCGACGTCGTGGTGATGGACATCCGGATGCCCGGCATGGACGGGATCGAGGCCACTCGACTGATCACCGCCGGTCCGGCGACCGCCCGCGTCCTCGTCCTGACCACCTTCGACGAGGACGACCACGTCTACGGTGCGCTCCGGGCCGGAGCGAGCGGCTTCATGGTCAAGGACATGGCGCTCGACGACATCCTCGCGGCGATCCGTGTGGTCGCCGCCGGCGACGCGCTGATCGCCCCGGGTGTCACGCGTCGTCTGATCGCGGAGTTCGCCGGGCGCCCCGAAGCCGCCCCGGCACGCTCCCCACGGCTGGTCGAGGGCATCACCGAGCGGGAACGGGAAGTCCTGACCCTGGTCGGACGCGGCCGGTCGAACACCGAGATCGCGGAGGACCTCTTCATCACGGTGGCCACCGCCAAGTCGCACGTCTCTCGCCTGCTCACCAAACTGGGCGCCCGGGACCGCGTCCAGCTCGTCATCACCGCCTACGAGACGGGGCTCGTCACGCTGCCTCGCTGATGGCGTCCCCGGCCCCCAGGGTCTGGTCTCGGAGATGCCCTGTCGCTCGTCTCGTGTACGAGCCGCCGACGGAGCAGCCGCTACCACGCCACCCAGTGCGGCTGTAAACAGGACTGGCCGGTCCCGGCCTGGCTCAGTCCTCTCCGTCGTCATCGTCGAGGTTGACGGCGTCCGGGTCGCGCAGCGGCCGCAGCCCGTCGACCGGCTGGGAGGCGGTGAAGTTGTAGCGGCCCAGGCAGTTCAGATTCTTGTGCTTGAGCGGGGACAAGCGCGCGGCGTCCTCGTCCCGGATCTCGTGGCCTTCGGCACGGAGTTGGGCGACCGCAGCATCGATATAGCGGGTCGTCCAGAGGACTACCGCGTTCAGCACGAGGCCGAGTGAGCCAAGCTGGTCCTCCGTCCCGTCCCGGTATGTCTGGTGGATGGTGCCCTTCTTGCCGTGGCAGATGTCGCGGGCGAGCTTGTGGCGGGACTCCTGGACGGTGAGCTGCTTGTGCATCTGGCGCCGGTAGGTGTCGTCGACCGGGTCGACGACGGCGAGCAGGTGCAGGGTCTTGGCGATGCGCCCGTATTCGGCGAACGCCTGCCCCAGCGGTGTGGGATGCCCCTCGCGGCCGAACATCCGCTGGGGCTGGCCGCTTAGATGATCTCCACAGTTCGGTGGGATTGACACAGGTAGTCCCTCTCGATCCAGTCGAGGACAGAAGGGTGGGCCGGACGCCAGCCCAGTCGGGCACCCCTGCTTCGTACGCGGCTGTTGGAGGCGAGCACGTACAAGGCGAGTTCGTGCCCCCAGTAGGCGACGGCGGTGTCCGCGTCCCAGGACTCGGCGGGGCCCAGGCCGAGTGCCGAGGCGAGCGAGGCGGAGATGTCGGCGAACGACGCCTCACCGTTCTCGACGAAGTAGAAGGATCCGGCCGAGGCGTCGGTGAGGGCGCGCAGGTAGAGGTCGGCCATGTCGTCTATGTGCACGGTCGACCAGATGTTGCGGCCCGCTTCCACGTACCGCACGACACCGCTGGCGCGAGCTTGCCGGGCGAGCACGGGGATCTGCACGCTGTCGTGGGCCATGCCCCGGCCGTGTCCGTAGACGAGGGAGTTGCACAGTATGACCGACCGCACGCCGCTGCCCGCCGCGTCCAGGACGAAACGGTCGAGGGCGACACGGTCGGCCTTCTCTTCGACGGGGCGCCAGCTCGACCCGGGGGCGACGATTTCCTCGGTGAACACCTCATCCGCGGCAGCACCGCGCGAGTCGGTGCTGACGATGCTGGAACCGCTGGTGTGCACCAGTGCGCGGCCGGTGCCCGCCAGTCCTTCGACGAGTGCCTCGACGGCGCCCCGGTGGTCGCTGCTGGCGGCGTTGACGACGGCGTCGGCCTCGCGGGCACGCGCGGTGAGCAGCGCGCCGTCGTCAAGCGTACCGAGGACGGGGGTGATGCCTCGCCGCTTCAGCTCACGGGCTTTGTCCTCGGTACGGACGAGCCCCTCGACCCGGTGTCCGGAGCGCAGCAGCAGATCAGCGACCGAACCTCCGATGTAGCCGGTGGCCCCGGTGACGAAGACGCGCATGTGAGGACTCCAATTCAAGGACGGGGAAGGGGGGACAGGGAGGGGACTGTGCGTCTCTTGCACGTGCACGGTCATGTGGCGGCAGACCCCGGCCACCTTCCGGACGACACGGACCGGAGAGCTTTCGACCGGGGCCCGGCCGTTGATGGCCAAGGGGCCCGTGGACCGCGCGGCTTGTGCCGACCGCTCATTGGCCCGGTCGTGACCTCGGTCAGTCGAGCGGCCAGGGCCGGGCGGTGGCGCCGAGCCGGTTCCAGGCGTTGATCACGGTGATGGTCCAGATCAGCTCGGCGAGTTCGACCTCGGTGAACTCGGCAGCCGCCCGGCCGTAGACCTCGTCGGTGACAGGGCCTTCGGTGAGACGGGTGGCCGCCTCGGCCAGCTCCAAGGCAGCCCGTTCGCGGTCGGTGAAGAACGGGGTCTCGCGCCACACGGGCAGGGCGTAGAGGCGCTGCTCGGTCTCGCCTGCCGTACGTGCGTCCCGGGTGTGCAGATCGACGCAGTAGGCGCAGCCGTTGAGTTGAGAGACGCGTGACCGCACCAGTTCCAGCAGCGCGGGCTCCAGGCTGACCTTCCGGGAGGCCGCGTCGAGCGCATTGAGTGCGCGGTTGATGTGCGGGGCAAGCTTGTCTACCTGAAGTCGTACAGACGTCACGGAATTCTCCTTCGAGTGGGGTTGTCGGCCTGCAGCGGTCGACGGTCAGTCGACGATGGTGACCTCGCCGTCGCGGAAGGCGCGGTAGGGCACTCCTTCGCGGTCGTAGCGCTCCACGACGTGCTCGATCGGCTCGCTCTCGGGGACCGGTGAGCGGTAGTGGGGAACGAAGGCGTAGTCCAGGAGGCCGAGGCCGTCCCAGAGCGTCGGCAGGCCGTAGGCGGTGACGGCGTCGGCGGGGTCGTCGACGAGTTCGAGACCGCGCAGGCTGGGCGACAGGACGCAGGCGCCCGCGCTCCAACCGGCGTAGACGAGGGCGTCGCGGCGCAGCATGCCGGTCAGGGTCTTGTCGGCACCGCTGAGGGCCATGGCCAGCCGCAGGACGAACGGGTTGCCGCCATGGACCCAGACGACGCCGAAGCCGGACAGACGCTCGGCGAGTGTGCCCGCATCATCGAAGTGGTCCCGCAGGTCCACCTCGGTTGCCTGGTAGCCACGGTCACGCAGCATCGCGACCTCGCGGCCGGTGGCCTGCTGTCTCTGCGGGGCGGGAAGGGCGTCCAGCGCGTTGCCGACGACGGCTGCAGTCCGGGCACCTTTGACGAGGTCGTCCAGCAGCTCGGGGGCGTCCCCGAGTTTCCAGGAGGAAAGGAACAAACGCATGGTCCTGCTCTCGTGACAAGGAGGGGCACAGGGGAAGATCAGGCGGAGACGGTGAGGACGATCTTTCCGGTGGTACGGCCGGTCTCGCCGATCTCATGGGCCTTGGCCGCCTGTTCGAGCGGCAGGACCGTGTCGATGCGCACCCGCAGCAGGCCGGAGCCGGCGAGGGAGGCGATCTCCTTCATCCCCGCCTGGTCGGCTTCGGTGATCATGAAGGTGGAGCGGAGTCCGAGAGCTCGGGCCTCGGCCGCCAGGTGCGCCTCGGCGGGGAAGGCGAGCGAGACGATGATGCCGCCCGGGCGCAGGGTCCGGAGGGAGCGCGGCCCGTAGTCACCACCGATGGTGTCGATCACGACGTCGATGGCGCGGGCGGCGGTGGTGAAGTCGGTGCGGGTGTAGTCGATGACCTCGTCAGCGCCCAGTCCTCGTACGAAGTCGTGGTTGGCGGCGCGAGCGGTGCCGACGACATGTGCGCCACGCGCCTTGGCGATCTGGACGGCCAGGTGTCCGACGCCACCCGCCGCGGCATGGATCAGCACGCGTTGCCCGGGACGGACGTCGGCAGTGTCGACCAGGGCCTGCCACGCGGTGAGCGCGGCCAGGGGGAGCGCGGCGGCCTCCACGTGGGAGAGCCTCGGCGGCTTGATGGTCAGGTGCCGGGCCGGGGAGACCACGTACTCGGCGTAGGTCCCGGCAGGAGCCGGCTGGCGCGGCATGCCGAACACTTCGTCGCCGGGCTGGAACAGGGCGACACCCGGTCCGGTGGCTTCGACCACGCCGGACACGTCCCAGCCCAGGCGGATCGGAGCATCGCCCGCCAGCCCGCCGGTGGCCCGGTGCCACCAGTCGGTCGGGTTCACCCCTGCGGCACGCACCCGGACGAGCACTTCGGCGGGGCCGGGCACCGGGCGCGGCGTCTCAATGATCTTCAGGACGCCCGGTCCGCCGAGGGAGTCCTGACCGATGGCACGCACAGTGAAGTTCCTTTGTGTCTGGCACGCCGTCCGTCGTGGTCCGGCTGTGCGGGTGGAAAGTGCAGAGGCTTCGGGCTCGGGAGGGCGGGCCCGGAGGGAGGGGCAGGCTTCGCCGACGGTCCCGCGGAAGGGGGCGGTTCGGTTCGGTTTGCCCTCACCGCTTCCAGCGGCAGCCGGAAGGCAGTTCACCCGGGGAAGGCCCCCGGGTGAGGGTCGGAAATGCCAGGTGATGGTGGCCTGTTCAGACTCCTACGGGTCTGATGCGCCAACAAGCTGACATAGTGCAACGGTCGTTTAGGTGGATTTAACGTCCGGAGGATCGAGTGCTGGAGCGGCTTGAGCTGGAGGCGTTCCTGACGCTGTCCGAGGAGTTGCACTTCGGCCGCACGGCCAACCGTCTGCACGTGACCACCGCCCGGATCAGCCAGACCATCAAGAGGCTGGAACGCCACATCGGTACGCCGCTGTTCGAACGCAGCAGCCGTCATGTCTGCCTCACCGAGGCCGGCCGGCTGCTGCACGACGATTTGCGCCCGGCCTACGACCAGATCGAGGCCGGGCTGGAGAAGGCGACCAACGCCGCGCGCGGTGTCGGAGGCGTGCTCCAGGTCGGGTTCCTCGGCGCCGCCGCCGGACAGCTCATGGTCCAGGCCGCCCAGCTGTTCGACCGACGTCACCCCGGCTGGCGGGCCCGGCCCAGGGAAATGCAGATCGTCGACGGCCTCCGGCGGTTGCGCGCAGGCGATGTCGACCTTCTGGTCGTGAGCCTGCCGCACCACGAACCCGACATGGTCACCGGGCCGGTCCTGTTCTCCGAACCACGGGTGCTGGGAGTGTCGTCCCGGCACCCGCTCGCCCGCCGTGACAGCGTTTCGCTGGAAGACCTGGCCGCAGTCAAGATGCTGCAGGTGGCCGGCGCGTTCCCCGACTACTGGCGCGCGGACCGCACACCCCACCTGACGCCCGCAGGCCGCCCCGTCGAACCGGGCCCGCAGTTCGAAACGCTCCAGGAAGCCCTGGCTCTGATCGACGCCGGCGAAGGCGCTTTCGTGATGGGCGCCCAGGTGTCGCGCTTCTACGCGCGCCCCGGCGTCGCCTATCTCCCGCTGAGCGATGCACCGCCCCTGGAATGGGCACCTACCTGGCTCGTCACCAACACCGCACCTCAGATACACGCCTTCAACCAGGCTGCCCAGAACGTCGCCGTCCGGGCCTCTCCCGCCGTTCGCAACTGACGCCGATCCGTGCACCGGTTCTGGAAGGGCCTACCTCTTGAGTGTGTTCGGTGGCACGCCGACGAGGCACGGCGGTCACCGGAGAACGCGGGCGCCGTGGTCGGGCACCGGAGCCGCAGCCTTCGGGCCGCGAGCCGGCCACGCGGGAGCCGGGCGTGAGCCCGCGGCCAGCACTTGAGGACGGCGAGCTGGCCCAGTCGTTGCCCGGCCGCAACACGTGACGGACGGAAGTGAAGCGATGCGCAACCAGGACACACCCCAGAGGGACGAGGGCGGTCCGTCCACGGAGGACCTGACCGGTGCCCGACAGGGCCACGGAGATGAAGCGCCGGGCTTGGCTGGCGCCCCACCGGAGTATCCTCGGCAGGCCGCGACCACCGATCGGGAGGGCCGGGAGGAAGGTGGCGGCCAGGCATCTGCCGGTGAACGCCGCGCAGTGGAACCGGCCGAGGAGAACGAACCCTTGCTCGGAGAGGAGCAGGAGGAATTCCGCGCCAGGTGGCAGAAGATCCAGGGCGAATTCGTCGACGACCCCAAGAACGCCGTCAACGCGGCCGACCAGCTGGTCGCTGAGACGATGCAGGCACTGGCCACGACCTTCTCCGAGCACAAGCGCGGCCTCGAAGGCCAGTGGCATCGCGGTGAGCAAGTGGCAACCGAAGATCTGCGCCTTGCGCTCCAGCAGTACCGCTCGTTCTTCAACCGCCTGCTCAGCACCTGACCAACCCTGCCGCCGCCAAGCCCGCAGATGACCGCTGACTGGCCCCTCCCAATGCACTGGCGGATCACTCACAGAGGACGGCAGACCATGAGCATCGCGAAGAAGATCGCGCACAAGGCCGAAGCGGTCAAAGGCAGTTCCAAAAAGGCTGCCGGCCGCGGAACAGGTAGTCGGCGTCTGCAGGCGGAAGGACGCGGCGACCAGATCAAGGGCAACATCAAACAGGCTGCGGCGAAGATCAAGGACGCCTTCAAACACTGACCATTGGACCCTCTCGACCCGCCCCGCAGGGGCTCTACGCGGGGGTGTGACGCTCCAGGGCATGCTGCTGAACTTGATTGGGCGATGTCGGGAAGAGTCGCCCGACAGGAGTCGCTCGTCTCGCGGGCCTGTGGGTGTTGCCGGGGCAGTCCTTCGGGAGAAGATCTCCCCGTGAGTCAGCCCCTGTCGCAGTTGCCGAAGCCCGAGTTCGTCTTGATCCGCGTCGAGGCTCCGCCCGAGGCGCCCGCCCAGATCGCTATCGACCTCGGTGGGACCGGCATCCCGGCCGGGTTGATCGGATACGAGTACCGGCCGCTGAGCGAGCCGGTGTTCCTCGGGGAGATCGGCAAGCGGGGGCTGGTCGCCATCGCGACGAGTGGCCTGTTCGGACGCATCGCCGTCGACGTTGCCACTCGTCACATGGTGCAGATCCCCACGATCGATTCAGCGAGGGCCCGTCACGTCAACAGCGATCTTGGCTCCTTCAACCGATGCGTGGCTGCGGTGATCGAGCGCTTCCCGTTCTATGCGGACGGCGACGAGGGCAGGTACGAGGAGGTAGCGGAAGAGCTTCGCGATCTCATCTCCGGCATCGACGAGACCGCTCTCGCGGACAACGGGTTCTGGGAGACGTTCTGCGACGACGTGGTGATCGGGGACTATGCGGACTGGGATGCGTGATCCAGCGGCGAACTCGGCCTCGGGTCAGCCGTCCATGATCAGGTCGGTGCCGGCAAGGCAGCCGTCGACAAGGTCCGGGCGATACTGGATCTGCTTGAGCTTGCGCTTGACGGCGCGGGTGATCTGGCCGAGGTCGGCTGCGGCAAGGTTGCCGATGTCGCGCTTGACCAGCGACCAGATGCCCTCCTGCGGGTTCAAGTCAGGCGAGTAGCTTGGTAGTTGGAAGACGGTGAGCCAGTCGGCGTGGTCGGCGATGAACTCGCGCATCGGCTCGACCAGGTGCATACGCAGGTTGTCCCACACGAGCACGATCGGGCCGCCGAGCTGGATGTGCGCCCTGACCAGCAGGTCCCGCAGGTCGCGCCAGCCGATCCCCTTCGGCTCGCCCTTGCGGCCCCGGTACTCCCGGACCGAGTAGAACATCCGCGACCGCTTCCCGGGCCTGTAGCAGGTCAGCCCGGCCATAGACACCCGGCCCGAGCCCCGACCGCGCACCCGGACCACCGGCGTGCAGCCCCTGCGTCCCCAGCTCCTCGCGCGCGACGGCGTCAACGACTGCCCGGCTTCGTCCTCGAAGACGATCCAGCCGCCGTACGCCGCCGCGGTCCTCTTACCAACGGCCATGTCTCCTTCTTCCAGACCTCAACCGCCGCGTCGTCGCGTTCGATCGCCCGCCGGGCCGGCTGCTGCCAAGACCAGCCGTGCCGCCTCAGCAGCCGCCAGGTGCCCTCCACCGTGTAGCTCACGTGGAACAGGCGGCCGATCAGCGTCTTGATCCGCGCCAGCGTCCACCGCTGGTCCGCCCAACCGTGAACCAGTGGCCCACGCTCCAACTCCCGTGCCAGTCTGGCGATCTGCGGGTCACTGAGCCTCGGCCGTCCCGGCGACCCCTTCGACAGGACCCCGGCCTCGCCGCGCTCCCGCCACTGGCGCCGCCACCGCTCCACGGACCGCTCGCTGACCCGCAACGCGGCAGCGATCTCCCGATTCTTCTGCCCGCCCTCGAAGCGTTCCACGGCCTGCAACCGGACCCGCTCCCTCACGGCCCTCCCGGCGTCGGTCAAGCCGCCGCCCTGTGCGTACCTCACGGTCCAGGGATACCGGACCGGACCAGCCACCGTCAGGCGAACGGCGCCGACATCACCCAATCAAGTTCAGTGGCGGGTGACTTTGGTCAGTTCGTGCCAGAAGGGGGCGGCGGTGAGGTAGAGGCCGAGGATAAAAATGATGCCGAGCGAGATGTCAACGCTGATCCGGCCTTGTTTGGCCCAGTAGACGTCCTTCAGGTCCAGGAGGAGGGCGAATTCGTCGGCGATGAGCTCCGTTCCGGCGCCATAGGCCGCCCCGACGCCGGGATGTCCGACGTATTGTGCGTCATCCCGTACGGCGACCAGTCCGACGCCGGCCAGCGTGGCGATACCACGTGGCCGTCGCGGAGCTCGACGACACGGCAGCGGCGGAACTCGGCCCCTTGCTGCGCGATACCGCTCGTGTCGTGGAGACGTTGTGCCAACCTGAGCAGACCTACGTCTGCATGTGGTCGCATGGCCCTGACGCGCGCAAGCATCTGCACATTGCGGTCCAGCCGGTGACCGCGGAGGTGCGGGCCCACTACGGCGGGCTGCGCTCCGAGCAGCTCCAGGCCCGGCTGCTGGCGGACGGTGACGAGCCAGACGTCACGGATGTCCAGCAGTTCTGCGAGCGGGCTCGCGAGCTGTTCCGAGCGATCACCGACAGCAGCAATGAAGACCGCAGCTGATCAACGGTGCCAGACCGACACCACGGCACATTCGGACGAGCATACGCGAAGAAGCACTGCAGTCTTCTCCACCGCGCCCCTCAACGTGAGGTTGGAAAAGACTCACTGTCGCACGTTCTTCCGGTCGCCATTCTCTGAGCGCTCGGAGAATATCGCGGACCCGATGGATGCGAGGGGTTCTGCTGGTGACGGCGAGACTTCAGGGGGATAAGATATCGCGCGCTGCTCGCGATGACGGTCGGGGAGGTCGGGGTGGGAGCACCGTGATTGAGCTGGAAAAGCACGCAACCCAGGGCGGTCCTGCCCGAGGTCGTGAACGCGCGTTCGCTTTTCCTGATCTGCGGCGCTTGCAACTCACCGAAAATACCCTCATATGAAAAGCGGTCCACGCAACAGCAGTGGGCCCTTTTTTCATCCGTGCCGTTCGCGACCGGCGTCCGCGCCTGGGGTCACGAAGTGGACGTGCAGCGAGAAGCGGGTGTTTCGTTTTCACGACAAGAGAAGTGTGGAGTGTGATGCCATGAACCGACTCGCCAGAGACTCGCGCCGGTTAGCCTGGAGGCTTGCGGAGCCGCCAGCGCGCATCGCGTTATCGGTTCTTTTGCTGGCAGGCGGTGCCGTGGGAGCGACGGCTGGACCGGCCACCGCTTCGACCGCCGACGGCACGCTGACAGTTGAGGTGCTGCGCGACTTCTTCGGCACCGGCGTGATCAACGCGACGATGGACGTGCCGCAGCGGGGCATGAAGGTGGAGATCTCCGACCCCGCTGGGCACGTTGTCACCGGTGTCACGGATGCCACCGGAAAGGTCGTGGTGTCGCCGTCGACCGTGCTGATCGGCGGCAAGTACCGCGTCGACGTCAGCATCCCGGCGCCGTACAGCGGCTATCTGCGGGCGGCGCCTGCGTCGACGGCGGGGAACCACTTCGACAGCTTCACGTCGTTCGTGGATGCGTCGGGGGGAAAGAACGCCTCGGTGGTGACGGGGGTGTGGGATCCGGCCGATTACGCGCTGCCGGACTCGCGGTATTTCGTACCGGTCCAGAGTGGCGCTGGCGGAACCGACACCCGGGCATTGGTAGCGTTCGGGACGAAGACCCGAGGCACGTGTCCCACCGATGTGGCGTGCCCGACCACGCTGGCCACGCAGGACCAGGTGGGCACGACGTTCGGGCTGGCCTACGACAAGTACCGGACCCGGCTGTTCCAGAGCGCGTTCGCCCGCCGGTATGCCTCCTACGGGCCGAAGGGCGCCGGCGCGATCTATACGGTGCCGGTCAGCGGCGGGGGTGCTCCGGAGCTGTTCGCGCGGGTGCCGGGCGCTGCGGTGACGCCGCACGACAGCGCCAACATGAACAAGGATTCCGGGTTCACCGACGCACCGGGCAAGGAGAGCATCGGTGGCCTGGCCCTGTCGCAGGACGGCTCCACCTTGTACGCGGTGAACCTGCTGACCCGCAGCCTAGTGAGCTTCGACGCGACAGGGGCCACCGCCTCGGTGCCCGAGGCGACGGTGCGGATCCCGGACCCGGGGTGCGCGACCCCCAACGACTGGCGGCCGTTCGGTCTCGCCACCCACAACAACACGCTGTACGTCGGCGGCGTGTGCGACGCGGAGAGCACGCAGCAGCGCGCGGACCTGAAAGCCGTCGTCTACGCCTACGACGGCAAGCGGTTCACCACGGTGCTGACCCACGCGCTCACCGACAAGCGCGGTACCGTCTTCACCGGTGCCGGCGACATCGCCCAGGCCACCCACTGGAACCCGTGGAACACCAGCCTGGCCAAGTGGGACGAGCGGAAGGCAGGCGGCGCCTTCATCGATCCGCAGCCAGAACTCGGGTCCCTGGCCTTCGGCCGCGACGGTTCGATGATCCTGGGTTTCCGCGACCGGTTCATGGACGTTCTCAGTGCGAAGGGGCTGGATCCCCGCCCGGGGAACAACACGCCGGAACTCGGCATGTCCGGTGGTGACATCACCATGGCCTGCGCCACTCCCACCGGTGGATACGCGTGGGAAGGCACCGGCAACTGCCCCAACCACGCCACACCCGCCACCGATGGCGGCGAGGACAACGGTGTCGTCGAATACTTCCCGGGCGACTTCTTCGCGGGCGGGCACCAGGAAACCGCGCTGGGTGCGGTGGCCTATATCCCGCAGCAGCAGTGGGTTGTCAGCACGGAGTTCGACCCGACCGTCAACATCGAAACCGCCGGGACCGGTTACTACGACATCACGACTGGTCAGGGCCCGGGCAACAGCCCGGCCGCCAACGCGTACCAGTTCGTCGGCCAGGAACAGAACGGGTTCGGCAAGGCCGGCGGGCTCGGTGACATCGCGTACGCGGCGGAGAACGCGCCGGTCCAGATCGGCAACGTCGTGTGGTTCGACGGCGACCACAACGGGATCCAGGACGCGGGGCAGGTTCTGCTGCCGGGGGCGACGATCAACCTGCTGGACGCGGACGGCGAACAGGTCGCCACGACCAGGACCAATGCCGCCGGCGAGTACTACTTCGGTGGTGTCGGCGCCACGTACGAGCTCACGCCGGGCGCGAAGTACACGGTGCAGTTCGACGTGTGCACCGCGGACACCAGCCAGGTGCCCGAGCAGCCCCCGGCGAGCGAGCTGAGGTTCACGCTCCCGCGGGCTGGTGCCAACCGTGCGCACGATTCCAATGTGACCCCGCCGACCACCGAACCGTTGTGCAACGGTTACGCGCCTGTCACGGCGCCGGACAAGCCGGGTGGGGTCGATCACACGATCGACGCCGGGGTGTACATCCCGAAGGAAACGCCGACCCCGACCCCGACTCCCACACCGACACCGACTCCGACGCCGCCCTCGGCCTCCACGCCGCCGTCGCCCGTGCCGCCTGCCAACCACCCGGCCCCGGCCGGTGGAGGCGGGGGTTGGCTGGCAAACACTGGTACGCCCGGGCTGGCAGAGATGATCGGCATCGTCGGCCTGCTGGTGGGTGCGGGCCTGGTCATCGCGTTCGTGACCCGGAATCGCCGCGCCCGGCAACACTGAACGAACCGCACAACGGTGATCTGCCCGTCCGCGATCCGGACGGCGCGGACGCGCAGATCACGTCTCGGCCGGTCCACGAGGGCCGGCCGGCGGCCGAGCGGTCTGGCGATCGAGAGGGTGAACCAGAAGAGTGTCAGCATCGAGTCGCGTGCGGAGCGTGAGAACCCAGCAAGCCCTACCGGGCCCTGCGGCTGCCCGGCGCCGATGGCTGCGGCCACGCTGGGCGGCAGCCGTCATCGGCACAGCCGCCGTCGCGGTGGGCGCCGCGTTCCTGCTCGTCGGCCACGATTCCGGCTCCGGCGGTCCGCGCGCACTGACCTCGGATGAGGCGAACCGACTGGCGATCACGCGGTTCCGTAACTACGAGGCGCACGGCCGGGCAGTGACCATCACTGTGCCGGGCACCGCCGGCGGGCTGGTCGTCACCGGGTCCGTCGACTACCAGGGCAAGCTCGGTTACGGCGTGGTGCACGGCACCGGGCGCGACACGTCCAGCGACGGGCTGATCGAGTGGACGGCCGCCTCGGTGTTCGTCCACCCGATGGCGAACGCACCCGCGAACGCACCCGCGTCGCCGCCCCGCTCGGGCTGGTACGGCCGTCCGCTGCAGTCGTCCGGCAGTTCGCTGGACAGTTCGTTGTTCATTGCGCTCAGTCTCGGCAGCGACCGGCCGGACAACGCCCAACTGCTGCCGCAGAACGGTGCCGCCTGGTGGGGACGAGACCAGGTGGACGGGCATCGGGTGGACGTCATGACCGGGCCGTCCTCCCCTGACCGCTCCGGTACGGCGGGCAACGTGCGCTACTGGATCGGCTCCGACGGCACCATGTACCGGGTCCGCGTCAGCGTGGCTTCGCAGCCGGAACCGGTGGTTATCGATTTCGACACCCACAAGTACGTTCCGGTCAAGCCGGCACCCGGAACCACCCCGACCCGGTAGCCGCTGTTCAGGACGTCTGCACTCGCGCGTTCGCTGCGAGCAGGGACGCCGGCGGCAGCCGGATGCCCTCCGTCTTCGGCAGGGCCCGCAACGGGCGGGACAGCGGTGGCGCCCGCGGTGGCGGCGTCGGAGGACTGCGGCTGCGGAGCAGGTGCCGCCACCGCGGTGAACGGGATGCCATCGGCTGCCGTCGGCGCCGCCCACGTGCCAGCCGGCGAGGACGACTCGGCCGGAAGCGGGCAGGCCGCAGTCGTCGCGAGCCGGGCGGGCACGGTCGGTGTGCCGGCCGGCGGCGACGCAGAGGGCGCTGACCGGCGACCCCCACGCGGCCGTTCTGCTGCGGAACATCCGCAACCGGGCGGGCCGGACCCGGCAGGAGCAGGCGTTACTGATGGAGGATGCCCAGGACGGCCGGCGGTTCGACCCGGACAACCTCAAGCGGTCCTACCTTGTCGGTGGGTTGGACGGGCCAGTCGTAAGGTCCAGAGGCCCAGAGACTCCGGGTATGGCTTTCAAGCGCTTGCCCTCGATGGTTTGCCCCACCTGGCCGCCCGGAGTCTCACGACGACTCGGCCGCTGATGAGGAGTTGCGAGCACCCGCACCAGTACCGTCCTGCGAGCCGGCTGGCCCCTGAACGTCTCACAACGGAACAAGACCTCACGGCCCCGGCCCGACTACCTCATCGAAGCGTGGAAACCCGGCGAGCCGTCGAAAATCACGCTCGTAGCCTGCCGAGGAAACCACCAGAAGCCGAGCAAACGAGGTGGGCGGACCCGCAGCACCACCGTCCAGCAACTTGCAAAGGGCGCCGAGCTGACCGAAGGCATGCACATCGGCCCGTGGAATACGACGCCGTGCCTGATCCTGTCCACAGAACTCATGGGGCAAGGCGGAATCGTGGTCAATGCCCTGCAGGTGCGAGGCGAATCCCTTCTCCCCCTCCGCACACCGGATACCCCGGGAAACGCCGATATAGAGATCCGAGACAAGGCCGGCATCCCCTACCCCAACGCCATTCACATACCCGCCAGCGACGGGAAACGGGCACGGACCGTCGACGGCTTCCAAGTAGCCGAGGCCGACCGCGGTTGGTTCGGTCAGCTCCTGGCCCGTACCGGAGCTGCCAACCTGACCGCTCTGGCCGGCGGAGGACCCCAAACCGCGCAGTACCTCACCACGCGCCAAGGACGACAGCACTACGACGTGCCCACCTTCGCCGCCACATCAAGCGTTGACGACGCAGACATCCAAGTCGGCGGCACGAAATTCGTCGGCACGGACCATGTCTTCCGTATGGGGTCCGTACGCATCGAGGCATTCTCCGGCATGACCGAGCCCCTGTACGAACTCATCAAGAAGGGCCTGTCGCCGTTCCGTGAACCGTGGTTCTGGATCACTTTCCGTGCTCAGGCCACGGAGGGTCACCACAACCGCGATCATGAACGGCCGTGGCTGATGTATTCCTCCAGGACCTGTGGTTCCACCGGGTCGAAGGCGCTGTGATCGAAGACGTCGTATCCGACGGTGAGTTCGTGGTCGTTCAGGCCCGCGCGTCAGCGGACCGGGCAATGTGCCCTGCCTGCGGAACGATGTCGGCCCGGGTGCACAGCCGGTACGTACGTCGGCTCGCCGACAGCGCGGTCGGCGGCCGTCCCTTGGTCATTGAGTTACGGGTCCGCCGGTTCCGCTGCCGCCAGGGCGCTTGCCCGCAAACGACGTTCGCCGAGCAGGTTGAGGGGCTGACCTTCCAGCATGGGAGACGCAGCGCCGGGCTGCAGTCGGTGCTTGAGCGGCTGGCGGTTATGCTGGCCGGCCGGGCCGGTGCCCGCCTGGCGCACGTACTCGCCGTCCGGGCCAGCCGGTCGACGCTCCTGCGGCTGATACGCCGTCTGCCGGACCCTGTAGCGCACACTCCGCGGGTCTTGGGCGTGGATGACTTCGCGCTGCGCAAGGGCCACAACTACGGCACCATCCTGATCGACATCGATACTCGCCGTCCCGTCGATCTGCTGCCTGACCGGACCGCGGCGACAGTCGCCCGGTGGCTCGCCGACCATCCCGGCGTCGAAGTGATCTGCCGGGACCGCTCCGCTGCCTACGCCGAGGCCGGACGGCTCGGCGCCCCGGACGCGATCCATGTCGCAGACCGCTGGCACATCTGGAAGAACCTTGCCGAGGCCGTCGAGAAGGCGGTCACCCAGCACCGCGCCCTTCTGCGTGAACCGCAGGACATCGCCCCGGTTCGCACCGCTGCGCTCTCCAGGACCACGGAACTGGCACCGGAGTTTCCGGCCGGGGCACGGCAGTCCGGCCGCCTGTCCGATCGGGTGCGCGAGCAGCACGCGGCCGTTCACGCTTTGCTGGACGAGGGACTCGGGCTGCGAGTCATCACCCGCCAGCTCGGCCTGGCTCGCAATACCGTCCGCCGACTCGCCCATGCGGCTACCGCGGACGAACTACTCGTCGGACGCTGGACCGGCCGCACCAGCATCCTCGATCCCCACAGGCCTTACCTGCACCAGCGGTGGGCCGAGGGCTGCACCGTCGCCCGCCGCCTGTTCGAGGAACTCCGCGAACGCGGCTACCCCGGCGGCGAAAGCGTCGTCAAGAAGTACGTGCAACGGCTCCGGGAAGCGTTCCCGCACGACGATCCGCCTCGCAAAGCCCCGTCCACGCGTGACGTGACCAGCTGGATCACCGCCGCCCTGACCGCCTCGACGACGACCAGGCTCAGCGGCTCAAGCAGATCCTGGCCCGCTGCCCCGAGCTCGACCGAACCGCCCGACACGTGCGCGCGTTCGCCGAGCTGATGAACAACCGCCAGGGCCGGCATCTGGGCCAGTGGATCGAGCGCGTCCAGGTCGACGATCTGCCTGCCCTGCACGGCTTCGTCAACGGCCTCGGCCAGGACCTCGACGCCGTCGTCGCCGGCCTCAGCCTCCGCTACAGCTCCGGCGCCGTCGAAGGACACAACAACAAGATCAAGATGCTCAAACGGCAGATGTTCGGCCGGGCCAACTTCGACCTGCTCCGCAAACGGGTCCTCCTCGCGGCGGGAGGCCGTTCATGATCGCGGTTGTGGTGACCCTCCGTGGCCTGAGCACGGAAAGTGATCCAGAACCTGAACCGTGACCCCCTATCGGTCGATGAAAAGTGACCCCTTCCGTGATCAAGTGATCAGTCTGGCTCCATGGGAGTCAGGTGGAAGAGGTGATCGGTGTGGAGGACTGGGCTGAGATCCGGCGGCTCCACCGTGCGGAGGGAATGTCGATCAAGGGGATCGCGCGGCATCTGGGGATCGCCCGGAACACCGTGCGGCGGGCCGTGGCCAGCGACGATCCGCCGAAGTACCGGCGGGCGCCGAAGGGCTCGATCGTGGACGCTGTGGAGCCGGCGATCCGCGAACTGCTGGCGGAGTACCCGCGGATGCCCGCCACGGTGATTGCCGAGCGGATCGGCTGGGAACGGTCGTTGTCGGTGCTGAAGCGGCGGGTGCGGGAACTGCGGCCGGTGTATCTGCCGGCGGACCCGGTCTCGCGGACGGCGTATCAGCCCGGCGAGCTGGCCCAAGTGCGATCTGTGGTTCCCGCCGGTGGACATCCCGCTGGGTTTCGGGCAGACCGGGCGCCCGCCGGTGCTGGTGATGGTGGCCGGCTATTCCCGGGTGATCACCGCGCGGATGCTGCCGTCGAGGCAGGCCGCCGACCTGGTGAGCGGCCACTGGGACCTACTGTCCGGCTGGAAAGCGGTGCCCCGGGCACTGGTCTGGGACAACGAAGCGGCCATCGGACGCCGCCGGGAGGGACGGGTCGTGCTCGGTCATGAGTTCGCCGCGCTGGCCGGGCTGCTGGCCTGCAAGGTGATCCTGTGCCGGCCCCGCGACCCGGAGGCCAAGGGGCTGGTCGAGCGGGCCAACGGGTATCTGGAGACGTCGTTCCTGCCCGGCAGGGTGTTCACCTCCCCGTCCGACTTCAACACGCAGCTGGCCGCGTGGCTCGAGGTCGCCAACCGACGGGTGCACCGCACTCTGCAGGCGCGTCCGGCCGAGCGGTGGGAGGCCGACCGGGCCGCGATGCTGCCGCTGCCGCCGACCGCGCCGCCGCGCTGGTGGCAGACCTCGGTGCGGATCGGCCGGGACCACTACATCCGCCTGGACACCTGTGACTATTCCGTCGATCCGGCCGCGATCGGGCGGATCGTGCGGATCGAGGCGGACACCGAATCGCGCTGTGACCCGGGAGCCGGGCTATCTTCCCGTCATGGAGCCGCTGACGTTCGACTACGAGAACCTGCATCTGCGTGTGGACCGGGGGGTTTTCGAACTGTTCACCATGGGCAGATCCGAGCTCCGGGTGCCGCTGCGGTGGCTCGGGGCACTGGTGCACTACAAGAAGCCCGCCCGGCCTGGCCAGTTGTTCATTGGCACCGTACGCGATCCGAACGCCGTGCTCTACGGCACCGACCAGGCCGCCTTCTGGTACAGCACCTCGCCCGCGTTCCGGGTACCGCCCGGTGACGAGCCGTTGTTCCGCGCGTACTTCACCGAGGTGGCCGCGCTCGCCGACCGGAGGGTGGTCTGAGATGGAAGCGGCGGGGCCGAAGGTCTTCCAGCACGAGCGTCTGTACATCCAGGTCGACCGGGGGATCGTCGAGGTCTTCCGGCGCAGCAACGTCATCGGGCCGTACCGCTACCCGCTGGCCTGGGTGACGGTGTACGCCGAGGCGCGTCGAGGGGGCCGGACCCGGCTGTGCTTCGGGATCGCCGAGGATCTGGGCGAACCGGTCTACGGGAGCGTGCCGAACTCCGGACCGGTGTTCTTCCGGCACGAGATCCCGGCCGCCGACGAGCCCCTCTACCGCGACTTCTTCACCGAGCTCGCCCACCTGGCCGACCGCCCGATCGCCTCGTAGAGTCGAAGCCGGGCAGTCGACGGCTATGGCCCCGACTCCGGCTGCCCGGGTTCGGTTGGGGTGCGGAGTTCGTGCGGATGGGCAGTAGATCCGGGTTGTTGAAGTACCTGGAGTCCTTGCCGTGGCCCCGGCCAGAGACGGTGCAGGTCCTGATCCATGACGAGGAGGATGACTGTTTCGGGCTGTGGGTGATCCACGACGGCAAGCTGGTGGAGATACCTCTTCCGCGCACGCGGCGGGCCTACTGGTCCGGACCGCGCGACGAAGAGTTCCCACCCGACCCCGGGATCCTGAGCAGGACGGACAGTCGCCCCATTGACTGGCCAGAGGAGATCGAGGGTGGCGACCGACCAGTCTCGGCCTCCGGCCTGGTGAGGGTGATCAGGCTCGAAGCCGGGTGACGACGGATGCTGCGGTCACGGTGCCGAGGAAGACGTACCCGCGCTTGTCGTAGCGAGTCGCCACGGCCCGTGCGTGTTTGAACTTGTTGATGGTCCGCTCGACGGTGTTGCGTTCTTGTACCGCTCTTCGTCGAAGCCTGGTGGCGTCCGCCGCGCGATCCTTTGCGGAGGCGGGTGGCCTGGCTGTCGCTTCTGGGGCGACACGGATTTCCCGTGACGCTGAACTGTCGGCCACACCGGGATCGGCGCCGGTCGTTCTCCCACAATTTCCGGGAGGTTGATTCGAGTGGCAGTCATCGCGCGACCTACCCAACCAACCGGCTGAAGCACTGGCGCGGAATCGCGACCCGATAGCAGATGTCAGTGGAAGCTCTTTCGGACAGTAGCGACCCGGGAATGATCAGTAGGTGCTGAACGGTCGGTCCGCGGCAGTCGCTCACGCGTCCGCCGCGGACCGGGGGCGGGTCAGCCGAAGACCTGTACTTCGGCGAGCGACAGGGGCCGGTCCGAGCCGACCAGTTGGACGCGGATGTAGCGTGCGTCGCGGCCGACGGGCAGGGTCAGCTTCTGGCCGACGGCGTCGGTCTGGTACGAGCTCCACACGCCGGGCTGGTTCTTGGTGGCCTCCGGATCCGTGGAGGTGAAGGGAGTGTCGGAGGCGAACACGTAGAAGTCGCGGAGCCGGTCGGAGCAGCAGTCCGTCCGGTTCGACAGTTCGATCGTGCCGACGGACTGGGGCTCGCCCATGTCGACCTGCCACCACGGGTTGGCGTCCAGTGGTTTGTCGGAGGTGTGGGTGACCGAGCCGGAGCCGAAGCTACCGCTGGTGTTTCCGTCGACGGCCTTACTGGCCTCGGTGCCGGCCTGAAGGGTGCTCGACTGGGTAGCGGGCTTGTCGAAGGCCAGGTTGATTCTCTGGTCGCCGTCTTGGTGGACGGAGAAGGTGGAGATCGCCGGGGGGAGTGCCCTGGACGCGGTGATCCGCAGCCGGAGCTTGGTGGTGGTGACCGGGTTCGGCAGCTTGAGGAGGCGGCGGTAGCCGATCGTGGTGCCGTTGCCGACTTCCTTCCAGGAGGTGCCGTCCCAGGCGTCCACGGCGAAGCCCGAGACGCGCTGTCCGACCTGGATGTTCTCCTGCAGGTTCACCACGTTGAACGTCTTCGCCCTGTGGAGGTTCAGCACGAGGTTCCCGGTGGTGGCGGTGGGCTGCCAGGCGGTGGCGTCGTCGGTGTCCAGCACGTTGCGAGGGTGGTTGCCCCTGGTGTTGGAGGTGCCCTTACCGTTCTGCGCCGACGCCCCTGCGGAGGTCTTGACCTGGACCGAGCGGATCCAGTCGCCGAACTCCTTCATCCGGGAGACCGCGTCGTCGGGGAACTGCCCGGTGTTGTCGGGTGCCACGTTCAGCAGCAGCTGGCAGTTCTTGCCCACCGAGTTGAGGTACATCTCCTTCAGCGTGTCCAGCGGGACGGGCCGGGCGTCCTGGTCCCAGAACCAGGATGGGGCCTGGAGCCGGCCGTCGCACTCGCCCGGTTGCCAGCGCAGCAGCTTCCAGCTACTGCTGCCGTTGGTCTGTTGTCCGAGTACCGCGTCGCTGCCCAGGTCGGCGGCTGTGTTGTAGCCGGGCACGCGCAGGATCGTGTCGGCTGCGGTCGCCGGATCGGCTGGGTCGCCCTTGTAGTCGGTGTTGTACGGGAGCGTGGACCATTCGCTCGTCCGGTGGGTGAGGCCGTCCTCGTTGCCGGACCAGCGGACGTCGGGACCGCCGTCCTGGAAGACGGCCGCGCCCGGCTGGAGGGTGCGGATCATGGTGACCCAGTCCGTGAAGTTGTACTTCTGGTTGGTGTTGGGCCAGGGATTGGCGCCGTCGAGCCATACCTCGCTGATCTCGCCGTACTTGGTGAGCAGCTCGTACAGGGTGTTCATGTAGTAGCGGTTGTAGTCGTCGGCGGTGAAGTTGAAGGTCGTGCCGTTCCCGATACCCTTGCTCGGGATCCGGGTGGGCTGCGGTGTGCTGCCGTTGCCGTACCGGCCGCCGTCGTCCCTGGTCTCGTACTCGTGGCCGTCCGCGGGGGAGAGGTAGAAGCCGACCTTGAGACCGTACTTGCGGGCCGAGTCGGTGAACTCCTTGAAGACGTCGCCCCGGCCGTTCCGCCAACTGCTGGAGGCCACCCCGTGATCGGAGTATTCCGAGGGGAACAGCAGCATCCCGTCGTGGTGCTTGGCGGTGAGGATGACCTTCTTGAAGCCCGCTTCCTTGAACGTCCTCGCCCACTGATCGGTGTCCAGGTGGGATGGGTTGAAAACGTCCGGGTCCTCAAGTCCCGACCCCCACTCCGCACCGGTGAAGGTGTTCGGGCCGAAGTGGACGAACCCGGTCAGCTCCTCCCGCTGCCACGCCAACTGCCTCGCCGACGGCGTGACGGACGCCGCCTTCTCAAGGATCTGCGCCTGCGTATCGGAGCTGTTGATCCCGACGACCGGATTCGGCGCCGCCACCGTCACGGGCGGCGCCTCGGGGTGTGCGGCCGCGGCGGCGTTGCCGCCGAGCGCCGCGAACATGCAGAGCGAAGCGATCACGGACCTCCACACGCGCCGGCTTGTGGCTGATTGACCGATGGGTCTCTTGGACATGCGTCCTGCTCCTCCGGATCGGGGTGGAGTGCATTGCCTCGGTGCGCGAACACGGTAGGACCAAAGACACATCCGATCAATACTTCCGACGCAACCGCCCCTCAGCCACATGTCCCCCGAAAACTTCAATGAAGCAATCAAATTAGTCGGACCATTTGCCCTGCGGTGACCATCGTTGGACCAATCGGCGCCGGCGGCGGCAGTGACACGGGTCGCTACAACGCCGCGTGCGTTGTCTCTCCCGGACGGGCTTCACGGCCCCGCGAACTGTGCCGCGGCCAGCGCCGGGGCCACCGCCGCCGAGGCCGTGGCCGCCCCCGAGCACTTCGTTGAGGGCCCCGGCAGCACGTGTGCTTGGGTTCAGGGTCGGCGGATGTCCAGGTGAGGATTCCGGTAGGCGCCGGGGAAAACCAGTAGTCAGTCCTCGTCAGCTCCGGCAACGCTCGCGAACCTGTCGAGCTGTCGCTGCAGACTGAGTTGCAGATGCTCCTCCATGGCCTCGGCCGCGCGCTGGGGGTCGCGTCTGAGCACCGCACGCAGGATCCGGTGGTGTTCCTGGATTGTCGCCGGGCTGTCACCTGCGATGGCGCTCAGACGGAAGAGATGCAGGTGCGAGTGGAGCCGCTCCACCGCTGCGGCCAGCAGTGTGCGCCCCGACGCGACCGCGAGCACATCATGACGTGATTCACCGGTTCGACGAGGTCAGCCTGGACGAATCCGCGCAGATCCGACTACCAAGATCCGGAACACTCACGGCCAGAGTCAACGAACTGGCTGCCAACGACGCGTTGACTGGCATGGATAGGGACTTCGCGACCGTCCCGTCATCACCTCGACTCCGGGGTACCGGACGGGGCAGCCTTGTGGGATCACCACAACGCCCTGCTTCCCTAGGTGAAATCCCCGCGCCTGGTGGGCCGTGTACAAGCGCCCACGTGCCCGCTCCACCGCCACGAGTCAGCAAGGGCCCCGACTCCAAGGACGGCCCAGCCTGCTCAACACAGGCAGCAAACCAGCCAGAACACCGTCCGACAGGGCCTGACGCCCCGTCAGTAAAGTCAGCATTGGGTCAGCATCAGGTCTACTAAAGCTGCTCACACACGACCGCACCTTGCAATCCCGGGCACACGCGACGGACGCTTCCAGAGAGGCGCGAGACCGATTCCGCTCTTGAGTAGGGGGCCGAGTTGCCGCAACTCAAGACACACCTGACCTGGCACACATCAATGCAGATCAGCGCACCCTTCCCCGCGGTTTAAGCGCCACAGGGGGCAGTTCAGGGGCCGGCAGCCGGCCTCCCTCGTACCCATGCACTTCCCCGAATCGAGCACCGGTCGCCCAGTCCGCACGCGCCTGTGCGATATCCTCATGGGACCGCCCGATGAAGTTCCACCACATGACGATCTCCTCCTCGAAGGGCTCGCCGCCGAGGAGCATGAGGCCCGCATCAGTGTCCGCACGCAAGGGGAGTTCGGTGCGGCCGCAGCCGAGGTAGAGCATGGAGCCCGGCAGCATGGGTACGCCGTCGACCTCGGCCTGGCCGGACATCGAGAGCACCGCATACTCGAAGTCGGGATCGAGCGGCAGGCGGGCCCCGGCGTCGGCGGAGAGCGACAGGTCGGCGCCGACGATCGGGGTGTACGCGGTGCCGGGCGAGGTGGCGCCGTCGAGTTCACCCAGGATCAGGGTGGCGGTGAGGCCGGCGGCGGTGACGGTCGGCAGTTCGGTGTGGTGCTGGAAGTGCGGTTCGATGTGACGGTGGGCATCCGGCAGGGCCACCCAGAGCTGGGCGCCGTGCAGAAACCTCGCGTGCGACTTCGGGCTCTCCTCGGAGTGACTGATGGCCCGGCCGGAGGTCATCAGTCCCAGCTCGCGCGGGCGGATCGTCCGGAGGCTGCCGAGGCTGTCCCGGTGCAGGACCTCGCCGTCGTGCAGCCAGCTGACCGTCTGGAGGCCCATGTGAGGGTGGGGCGGCACTTGCATCCCGGGTTCGCCGGCGATGTCGTCGGGGCCGTAGTGATCGACAAAGGCCCATGCGCCGACCATCCGGCGTCCCAGATTGGGCAGCAGCCTGCGGACTTCGGTGGACTCACCCAGCTGGACACGGCGAGGGGTGAGAAGTTCGCGTACGGGCTCGGCGACGACGAAGCCCCGTCCTCCGCAGACGGAGAGTGCGGCCTGGCGATCGAGATTGCTCATGACGCTCAACCTATTCCCGTGTGGGTCCGGGGTGCCGGTACCCACGCCGATTATTTAGTGGAATATTCAACCAGTGCGCCATGTTCCGGTGACTGGAGCATGGCTGAGCGTGTGGCTGGGTCAGGGGCAGGGCGGGTCCCGGAGCAATCCGGGGCGGTCCGCGAACAAGGAGGTCAGAGGTCAAGTGAGCGACACCTATTTCGAGTTCGGCACGGCCGCCGACCGCTGGGACCGTGCGCAGATGTTCTTCGAAGCGAAGGAGTACCTGACCGCGGCCCGGATTCTGGAAGGTCTCGTCGAGGAAGTACCGGAGCAGGTATCCCCGCGGCTGCTGCTGGCGCGGGCCTACTACCACTCGGCCCGGCTCGGCAGGGCCGAGACGGAGCTGCGGGCGGTTCTGGAGCGCGACCCGGTGGAGCCGTATGCCCGGCTGATGCTCGGCCGGACGCTTGAACGCCAGGGGCGGAGTGCGGAGGCGACGGGTCATCTGCGGATGGCGGCGGCGTTCTCCGGTGACCTGGACTTCGACGCGGACCGTACAGGGCTCTAGCGGTCGCGTGGGGCGTTCGACAGGCGGTTCAGCCATTCCGTCAGGAGGGCGCCCTCGGCCGCGCCGAGTGCCGGATCCGGCGACTGTCGCAGCAGCTCGTTCGGCCGGGCCGCGGTGGACGGCACGTGGGCCTCGGACACGGCGGCCCCGTGTCGTCCCCGTCGGCGGAGGCGCCGGACACATCCGGGGTGAAGACCGCAGCGTGTACGGCGTCGCGTACCCGCCGTGACACGCTCGCGTCGCTGAAGGTCGCGGGGCGGGCGACGAGCATCAGTGCCACGCCCACATTGGCCGACATCACCATCTGCACGGCCAGTTCGGGGGTCAGCCGCAGCTTGCCCACAGCCGCGGCCCGTTCCAGGTCCCTGGTGAGGATCCGGTGGGACTCAAGGGCCGCGGCCGGTGGCGCACGCATGGCCGGTGACCGCCCCGCCCTTGCGCAGACGGCGGGCCGACTGCTGGTGACGACGGCAAATCCGTCGGACGCCAGTCGCTCGGCGCTCTCGCGGCCGATGCCCCGGGATCCTCCGGTGACGATTGCTGCCCGGTGCGTGATGGTGTGCTGCTCGCTCATGACGGCGTCACCTGTCTCAGGTGGGCCGGTGGATTCCGTAACCCGGCGAGAGCAACGCCAACACCAACATCGTATCGACGCCACCTATGCCGCGTAACGGCGCTACGTCCACCGCTGCCCCGGTCCCTGCAAGCCCTCAGCAGGACTCCGCCAGAGTCCCCGCCCCGCTTCGGACGCTCCCGTCGGACAATCCGTATGCCTTCCACCCGCCCCGCGTGATACTTCAGTCGGTCATGACCGACCTTGAGACTCCCCGCCTCCTGCTCCGCCTGATGAGCGCCTCCGATGCCTTGCAGGTAATGGCGGGCAAGCCGGGAGACGGTGCTCGCTGGGCGCCCGGATACCCGTCCCCCGGTGAGATGGCCGCGGCCGAGCGCTTCCTCGGCACATACGCGACGACGGGTGATCCCAGCCCCTTCGGTTCGTACGAGATACGTCGCCGCGATGACGGAGAGGTGATCGGCGGGCTGGGATTCCATGGCGCTCCGGACGAGAACGGACACGTCACGATCGGCTACGGCCTCGTCCCCTCGGCTCAGGGCATGGGCTACGCCTCCGAGGCCCTGCGCGCACTGCTCCTGTTCGCCCGAGATCAGGGTGTGAGCTGCGTACACGGCGACACCGATCTGGACAACCTCGCGTCCCAGCACGTCATGACCTCGGTCGGCATGCGTCTGGTAAAGGAGGACGCGTTGCTGAAGCACTACCGGATCGACTGGGACCGGCGGGCCGACAAGTAGCCAACCGGCGGCCGTCGTCCCTCTCTGCACGGGCGGGCAGGTCCGACAGGACGGCGGAGCCCGCCGAGAAGGTCCCGGCGGGCTCCGCTGTTGTCCGGTGGTCAGTGGTGCGTCGGTCAGCCGGCCGCCGTGGCCGCCCGGTTCGCCCCACCGCTTGCGGCGGTGACGGTGCCGGCCCTCGGCACGAGGAGCCGTTCCGTCAGGTAGCCGAAGACGAGGCCGAACCGTCCGGCGTCACGGTCGCGCTGGGCTCTGGGTACGACAGCGCTGATCCGGTGACACTGCGGCTGGTGACAGGCCCGGACGCCGCGCCAACGATCGTGCGGCCATCACCAGCCACCGCCGCATACAGCCGGGCCTTCCAGAGCATTCACGGTTCGGTCAGCCGGTTCGGCGGGAGCGGGAGCGGGAGCGGGCCAGCCAACCGAGGGTGACGGCGATCAGGCCCACCAGCATGGCGACGTAGGCGCCGCCCAGCCCGTTGCCGGTGCCGAGACCCCCGTCGGCGGTGGCCGCGACCGACCAGCCGACGACCACGGCGATCAGACCCGCCACGAGAGCCGTGACGGCCCCGTTCCGCCGGGCCCAGGTGCCGATGCGACCCTGACCGGTGGGGCGGGCCAGGGCCAGGCCGCCATTGACCGCGCCGAGGAGGCCGACCAGCGCGGCAAAGGAGGATCCGATGCGGCCGACGCTCAGGGTGTAGACGCTTGCGGCGACCGGCTGGACACAGGGGTCCTCGGCCGCCGGTTCGGCGAGCGCGAGACCGCTGATCAGGGCGGCTCCGGCCACGACAAGCACAGTGCGGACTGACATGAGGTGCTCCTTCTCCTCACGGGAACTGGATCAGCATGTCCGCCTGACCCGCCCCTTGCCGTCGGCCCCTTCGAGAACTCATCCGATCAGCCCAACGAGGCGCCCCAGCAGCAGGAAACGGCAGGCCCGAGCCCCTCGGAACCTACCGGCGGGCTACTTGTTCCCTGGCGTCCGAGCCAGGACTACTGGGCCGTGACGGCTCGCCGCCCACGTGAGCGCGACAACGGCCGCACCGCGGTGCTGGAGCGCTTCGCCGCGGCGCTGGCGGAGACCACCATCGCAGTCACCCTGAGGCGCGGGCAGCTGGTCGTCGACCAGCGGCGTATCGCCCATGGCCGTACCGCGCAGGGACACCAGCTGGAGGCGTTGATCGGTTCACCGTTCCGGTCGCCGAACTGTGCCTCGATGTCGAAGCCCGCGTCGGCCAGGAACGCGTTGAGTGCGACTACATCGAGGAAGCGGAGACTTGCTCGATCGATGCGAAGCACGGTGCCGTCCGGCGCAGCCGTCGTCCCATGAAACGTCCCGTTCGAGTGAAGTGCAGAGAAGCACCGGTGACCAGAAAGGCCCTCATGCCACCCCGTCCGGGGAGCCGCCCGGGACGGGCGGCTCCCCGGACCCTACGCGTCGCGGTACGCCTCCAGCAGGCGCAGCCAAGCCTCGCTGATCGTCGGGTAGGCGGGGACGGCGTGCCACAGCCGGCCGATGGGGACCTCACCCGCCACCGCGATCGTCGCCGAGTGCAGCAGCTCGCCGATGCCCGGTCCCACGAAGGTGACACCGAGCAGGATCTCCCGGTCGAGGTCCACGATCATGCGGGCGCGGCCGCGGTAGCCGTCCGCGTACAGGCCGGAGCCCGCCACCGCCGCGAGGTCGTAATCGACGACGCGCACCCGGTGGCCGGCCTGCTCGGCCTCTGCGAGGGTGAGGCCGACCGAGCCGGCCTCGGGGTCGGTGAAGACGACCTGGGGGACGGCCGCGTGGTCGGCGGTGGCCGCGTGGGCGCCCCAGCGGTCGGTCTCCAGCAGCGGCACTCCCGCGGCGCGGGCGGCGATCACGGCGCCCGCGATACGCGCCTGGTACTTGCCCTGGTGAGTGAGGAGCGCCCGGTGGTTGACGTCGCCGACGGCGTAGAGCCAGGTGGTGCCTTCGACGAGGCAGCTGTCGTCGACGGTGAGCCAGGAGCCGGGCGTGAGGCCCACCGTCTCCAGACCCACGTCGTCGGTGCGCGGGGCGCGGCCGGTGGCGAAGAGGATCTCGTCGGCCTCGACGCGCTCGCCGTTGTCCAGTTCCGCGACCACCGGCCCGTCCGGGACCGTACGCCGTACGGAGGTCGCCGAGACTCCGGTACGGATGTCGGCGCCCGCCTCCGTCAGCGCCTGCGCGACCAGTTCGCCCGCGAAGGGTTCCATCTTCGGGAGGAGTCCCTTGCCGCGGATCAGCATCGTCACCCGGGCACCGAGGGCCTGCCAGACGGTGGCCATCTCCGCCCCGACCACGCCGCCTCCGACGATCACCAGGCGGCCGGGCACCTTCTTGGCGCTCGTCGCCTCCCGGCTGGTCCAGGGACGGACCCCCTCGATGCCGGGCAGGGCGGGGACGACGGCGCGGCTGCCGGTGCAGACGGCGACGGCCTGTCGGGCCGTGAGCCGGTGCACCGTGCCGTCGGGAGAGGTGACGGAGACGGTCTTCTCGCCGGTGAGCCGGCCCCGGCCGCGGTAGATGTCCGCTCCGATGCCCTCCAGCCAGGCGGCCTGTCCGTCGTCCTTCCAGTGCGAGGTGTACGCGTCGCGGCGGGCGAGGACCGCCGCCGCGTCGAGCGGTCCCTGGACGGCGTCGCTGAGGCCGGGCAGGCGGCGGGCGTCGGCGCGGGCGACGGCCGGCCGCAGCAGGGCCTTGCTGGGCATGCAGGCCCAGTAGGAGCACTCGCCGCCGATGAGTTCCGTCTCGACGACCGCCGTGCTCAGCCCGGCGGCACGCGCCCGGTCGGCAACGTTCTCACCCACCGGACCTGCTCCGATCACCACTACGTCGTATTCGGCGTTCAGGGAAGCTTCTGTCATGGGAACAGTCTGATCGCGGGTGTGCGCGGCGGCCACATGGGCAGGCGGAATAGCGCACGTACCGGCACGGTTGTGCCGAACAGGTCCGAGCGGGCAGAGGAAGAGGTAGCAGAGTATGAGCACCGTTGAGCTCACCAAGGAAAACTTCGATCAGGTCGTCAGTGACAACGACTTCGTCCTGATCGACTTCTGGGCTTCCTGGTGCGGCCCGTGCAGGCAGTTCGCGCCGGTCTACGACGCGGCGTCGGAGCGCCACGACGACCTGGTCTTCGCCAAGGTCGACACCGAGGCGCAGCAGGAGTTGGCGGCGGCCTTCGAGGTCCGTTCCATTCCCACGCTGATGATCGTCCGGGACAACGTGGCGGTGTTCGCTCAGCCGGGGGCGCTGCCGGAGACGGCGCTGGAGGATGTCATCGGACAGGCCAGGAAGCTGGACATGGACGAGGTCCGCAAGTCCATCGAGAACCAGCAGAAGGAGCAGAAGTAGGCTCCACGCGCGCATGAGCGGGGTGAGGGGCCCGACCGGACCGCGGACGCGGACCGGTCGGGCCCTTTTCCGTGACATCGGCGGCCTGCGCGGCCTCAGCCGCCGGCGCTGCTGTCGGCACCGTTGTCGGCGCTGCTGTCGTCGTCGGCGTTCTTCTCCTTGATCCGGACCGAGAGGCCGTAGTCCAGTTCGGCGCCGTCGACCAGCAGGGCCTCGACCGCGTGCGTCGCCGGGTCGATGTCCGCAACGACGCCTTCACCCGAATAGCGGGGGTAACCCGATGCTCCCGTCTCGCCGGTCGCCGCCACGACCGCCGAGCGGATGGCGCCACTGTTCCCGGCGGCTTCGGTGGTGTCCTCGACGTGTTCGGGGACCAGCAGGATCTCGTAACTCTGCGGATGGCTCATGGTCATGACGCTAGGCAAGCGGCACGCGGTGCGCACTTTGCCGCGCTGTCGTGCGGACCCGGCGGCTCAGCTGGATTCGCGGTGGACCGTCCTGGCCCGGAGCAGGTCGTGGTGCTCGGGGGCGCTGCCGGGGTGCCGCACCAGCCGGTGGACGAGATCCGCCAGCGGCTGTGCCGCGGCCATCTCCAGCCGTACGCTGCTGAGCCGGGGCCGCAGCAGCCTGCCGAGCATCAGGTCGTCGGCACCGATCACGGCCGTCTCGCGGGGCACCTCAATGCCCGCGTCCTGAAGGGCCCGCATCAGGAGCATCGCGTATGCGTCGTTGTACGCGAAGACGGCGTCGAGGCCCAGGGTGCGCCAGCGGGCGGCCAGCCGGTCGGCCGACTCCTCCTCGTACCGCAGCGGCAGCGGTTCGATGACGGCCCCTTGGCTCTGCGCGGCCTGCCGGGCCCCGGTCAGCCGGGGTTGGGCGAACAGGCCGAGGCCGCCTTCCTCGGGCATGATCACGCCGATGCGACGCCGGCCGCGCGCCAGCAGATGCCCGATCGCGACGCTGCCGACCTTCCGCTGGTCCATGAGCAGCGCGTGGGCGCCGTCCACCGGTCGCGGGCCGAGGGTGATGACGGCCTTGGCTCCGGCTCGTCTGAGTACGGATATGCCCTGCGGGGTGAGGGCGATCGTGCCGGGTGCGATGACGGCGACGGGACGGAGTTCGGCCCAGGCGCGGGGTGCGTCGTCGGCGTCCAGGCCGGTGCTGCCGTACTGGACCACCGTGTAGTCGAGGCGGCGCAGCCCGGATTCCAGTTCGTGGACGAAGCGTTGGTGGAGCGGATCGGCCGGGAAGTTCACGGTGGGCAGCACCACCATGCGGGTGTGCCCGGCGCGCAGGCTGCGGGCCGCTGCGTGCGGTACGTACCCCAGCTCGGCAGCGGCCTCCCTGACCCGGCGGCGGGTGGGCTCGCTGATCCGCACGGTCGCGATGTCGTTCAGTACGTAGGACACGGTGGCCCGGGAGACTCCGGCGAGCCGTGCCACGTCGGCACTGGTCGGAACGGGGCCTTCGGTGGGCTGATTCGGTAACTGGCTCATGGCGTCGGGCAGTCTTCCAGACCTGCGCGGCGTGGGTACGCTCCGGGTCATGGATGACTCCTCGATGGTGGGACTGCTCGGTCGGGTGACCGGAACGGTGGGGCCGGGGCTGGTCGGCGAGGTGATCGTACGGATCCGGGGCGGCGCCGAGCACTTCCTCGCACATCCTGCCTCGGCGAAGGACCGCATCGAGGTGGGCACGGTGGTGACGGTTATCGAGCATCTGCCGCCGCGCACGGTGTATGTGGCTCGCGCGTACGGCAGTTGAGGATCCCGTGGGAGGGACTTCATCCTCTTCGTGGTCAAGAATGCGGCAAGGATCCGCACACGTCTTCTCGCCCGCCCCGGGCAGGAGAAGACTCCCTCTGTTCAGCGGTGCCGACTGGGCACCGCGACAAGGGGGCGCATGCCGATGGTCATCGGCGTCACGGCGGGACTCGTACTCGCCGCCATCACGGTGTTGATCGGCCTGTTCAAGCTGATGTGGCGCGTGGCCGAGCCGAACGAAGCACTGGTCATCTCCGGTTCCAAGCACGAGACCGAGGGGCTCGGACAGGGCATGGGATTCCGGATCGTCACCGGTCACGGCACGCTCGTCCTGCCCGGGGTCCAGGCGGTGCGGAAGATGTCCCTGGATCTCAACGAGACCGAGCTGTCCGTCGATTGCGTCACGCATCAGGGGATTCCGTTGCGGGTCCGGGGCGTTGTCATCTTCAAGGTGGGCGACGACTTCGTGTCGATCGCCAATGCGGCCCGCCGCTTCCTCGATCAGCAGAAGATGATGCCGGAGCGGCTGCACAACGTGTTCGCCGGTCATCTGCGGTCCATCGTGGGCGGGTTGACGGTCGAGGACATGATCCGGGACCGGGAGAAGCTTACCGGGCAGACCCGGGCGGCGTGCGGGACCGAGATGGAAAAGCTCGGGCTGATCGTCGATTCGCTCCAGATCCATGAGATCGAGGACCCGACGGGCTACATCAAGAACCTGGCGATGCCGCATGCTGCGGCGGTGCAGCGGGATGCGCGCATCGCGCAGGCGGAGGCCAACCGCCGGGCGACGGAGGCGGAGCAGCAGGCCGCCGCCCGCATGTCGGAGGCGACCAGGGACAGCGAGATCCTGCAGGCCGGGTACCAGGCCGAGCGCGACAAGGCCGCGGCCAGCTCGCGGCAGGCGGGTCCACTGGCCGACGCGGCGGCCCGGCAGGAGGTCGTGGTCCAGGAGACCAGGGTCGCCGAGCTGGAGGCCCACCGGCGTGAGCAGCAGTTGCAGGCCGATGTGCGAAAGCCCGCGGACGCGCAGGCGTACGAGAAGCGCACGCTGGCGGAGGGCGAGCGCGACGCCCGGATCTCGGCCGCCGAGGCCAAGGCGCGGGAGACGGAGCTCGCCGCGGTCGCGGAGGCCAACCGGGTCAAGACGGCGGCGCTCGCCGAGGCCGAGGCGACGAAGGCGCGCGGCGCCGCCGCCGCGACGGCGACCAGGGCGACGGGTGAGGCGGAGGCCGCCGCGGACCGGGCCAAGGGGCTCGCGCTGGCCGAGGCGAACCGTGCCAAGGGGCTGGCGGAGGCGGAGGCGATCAAGGCGAGGGCCTCGGCCCTGGCGGAGAACCAGGAAGCGGTCGTCGCCCAGCAGTTGGCCGAGAAGTGGCCGGAGATCGTCGAGGCGGGCGCGGGCGCCTTCAGCAGCGTGGATCACATGGTGCTGCTGAACGGGGCCGACGGGCTGTCGGACATGTTCGCGAAGGCGCTGACGATGGGGGGCACGGGCCTGGGACTGGCCCGGCAACTGCTGGCGACCATGGGGCAGGACAGCCCGGCGCAACCGCCACCGCGGGTCAAGGGGGACGCACCGGCCGTGCCGTCGTCGCCGCGCAAGCAACACATTCCGGTGACGGATGATCAGGCCGCTCAGGCCGCTCAGGCGGACGGTGCGCCTTCCTGACCGGTCCGGTCGGCGGTGGCCGGTGCGCCCCCCGCGGCCTCGGGCGGGCGCCGGCCACCACTTCCGGTCTCGAAGTCGAGCGACCGCCGGGCCGTGTCGAGTACGACGGCCAGACCGGGACGGCGCGCGCGGACGCCCGTTCCGACGCGGACCGTGAACCTCGATCCGAACCTCTGGTAGAGCTTCAGCTTGACGCCGGGGCAGCTGTGTACGGTGCGGGTGAAGCGCCCGGCCCTGCGGCCCGTTCACCGGACCCGCTCCACGAAATGGGCCGTACAGGTCCTACGGTGTGGGGATGAGCATCCAGCACCGTGACCACAGCACCGACAGCCAGGCCGGTTTCCCCGGCCGCCCCGGACCCTGCGCGACCTCCGAGGCCGACCCGCGCGACGTGGGCCCGGTCCGCACCGCGTACGCCCCCGACCGGGACGGCGACCCGGACCCCGGCGAGATCGTCTGGACCTGGGTGCCGTTCGAGGAGAACGACGGGCGTGGCAAGGACCGTCCGGTTCTGGTGGTGGCCCGGGAGGCGGTGGGCACGCTGCTCGCCGTGCAGCTGTCGAGCAAGCAGCACGACGGGGACCACGAGTGGGTGGCGCTCGGGGCCGGACCGTGGGACAGCTCGGGCCGTCCGTCGTGGGTCGATCTGGACCGGGTGCTGCGGGTGCACGAGGACGGGATGCGGCGTGAGGCGTGCGCGCTGGACCGGGACCGGTTCGATCTGGTCGTCGGCCGGCTGCGGGAGCGCTACGGCTGGAGCTGACCGCCGAACGTCCGGCTGAAGGCGGACCGGGTGGCGGAATCGGGGCTGCGGTCGAGGATCCCGAAGACGATCTGCTCGAAGTGCCCGGCGAACCTGCCGGCGTCCAGCAGCAGCGCCCGGAACGCACCGGCCACCTGCGCCGGGTCGTTGCGGAACACGCCGCAGCCCCAGGCGCCCAGCACCAGCCTGCGGTACCCGCGTACCGCCGCGACCTCCAGCACCCGCTCGGCACGGGACGCGAGCGCGGCGGGGATGCGGTGGGCCTCCTCGGGGGTGCGGCTGCGGATGACTCCGGCATTGGGTGCCGGAGAGGTGAGGAAACCCGCGGTGTACGGGGCGTCGAGCAGCCGCCCACGGTCGTCCCGGAACACCGGCACCCCAGGTGAGTGAATCACCCGGTCGGTGTAGAAGGCGCTGCGTTCCGCCCGGTGGTGGGCGTAGTAGTCGGGAGCGCGCAGCAGCGTGGCGTACAGCGCCGAGCCCCGGCACAGGGCCTCTTCCTGGGCCTGTGCGCCGTTGAGGTATCCGCCGCCGGGATTGCGGGCGGAGGCGTAGTTCAGGACGGCGACCTTACCGGGCCCCTCACCGGTCATCCGGCGCGCCGCCCGCAGGCTGCTCTCGTCGGTGACCTCGACGGCCGGTGTGCGGTCGCAGTCGAGTGCGGCGACGGGCACCGGCTCGGGGCCGTACAGCCTGGTGCCCGAGAGTGCGGCGGTCAGCGCACGCTCGATGCTCACCTCGCGCCCTTCCTGCGTACGGTAGCGGCCGGCCCCGACAATGGCCTCGGTCTCTCGCGCGATGCCGCGCAGCCGTGCGCTCATCGGTGCTCCCCCGTGTGGTGCATACGGGGCATGCTCGGCCCTCCAGCGGCATGGATGCAACCGGATTTCCGACGCGCAGGGGCACTCTTGTGCGATCACCCCGTACGGGTTTGGGTGGTACGGACGAACCGAGCAGAAGGAGGCCCCGGCATGTCATCCGACACACCCGGCGACCACGGTCCGCCCGGCCAGGCCCCGCCCCTCGGCGAGGGCGAAGCTGAGGATTTACTGCGCTGCATCTGCTTCAAGACCGGACCGCCCCACGCGGTCGGCGTCGAACTCGAATGGCTCATTCACCACCGGGATCAGCCCCGTGTCCCCGTCCCCCACCACCGTCTCGACACGGCCGCCGCCCTGCTGCGGGCCCTGCCCCTGCGCGCGGCGCTCACCTTCGAACCCGGCGGCCAGCTGGAGCTCAGCTCGCGCCCCGCCGACTCCCTGATGGCGTGCATCGATGCCACCGCCGCCGATCTCACCGCCGTACGTGACGCCCTCGACCGGATGGGGCTCGCACCGGCGGGGCTCGGCGTCGATCCGTGGCATCCGCCGCGCCGTCTGCTGCACGAGCCCCGCTACGACGCCATGGAGGTCTCGCTCGACCGGTCGGGACCGGCGGGCCGCGCCATGATGTGCACCACCGCGTCCGTCCAGGTCTGTCTGGACGCCGGAGAGGAGGAACCCGGTCCGCTCGGCTACGGGCGGCGCTGGCAGCTGTCCCATCTGCTGGGCGCGGTGCTGGTTGCGGTCTTCGCCAACTCGCCCTTCCAGTACGGCCGCCCGACACCATGGCGGTCCACCCGGCAGTCGCTGTGGGCCGGCCTCGATCCGTGGCGGACCCTGGCACCGCCCGGCCATCGGCCACCCCGCGACGCCTGGGCCACGCACGTTCTGGACACTCCGGTGATGTGCATCCGGGACGACGACGGGCCGTGGGCCGTGCCGGACGGGCTGACCTTCCGTGACTGGATCCGTACCGGCGCGCCCAGACCACCGGTGCGCGCCGATCTCGACTACCACATCAGCACCCTCTTTCCGCCTGTGCGCCCGCGCGGACACCTTGAGCTGCGCATGATCGACGCGCAGCACGGCGCGGACGGGTGGCTGGTGCCGCTCGCCGTCACCACCGCCCTGTTCGACGACCCGGAGGCCGCCGAGACCGTGTACCGCACTGTCAAACCACTGGCCGAGACGGCCGGGCCGGGCCCGGCGCCGCGCAATCCGCTCTGGGTGGGCGCCGCCCGCGACGGCCTGACCGATCCCGAACTGCGGGCGGCGGCCGCCACCTGTTTCGCACTCGCGCTGGAGGCGCTGCCCCGGATGGGAGCGACCACAGCCGTGCAGGAAGCGGTGGCGGACTTCAACGACCGCTTCGTCGCCCGGGGCCGATGCCCGGCCGACGATCTTCCCGAACTGCTCGCGCTCGATTCGGCCGGCGGTTCGGACCACCACTTCGAGGGGCCCCGCTCATGACCGACTCCCCCGCACCCGACGCATCCGGTCCGGGTGATCCGACCAGGCCGGACGAGGCGGACACCGAGGCGCTCCGCCGGCGTGCCCTCGCCGCGCTGCTCACCGCCCGGGAACGCACGACGCTTCTCACCGAGAGTGTGGACGACCAAGAACTGACCGCCCAGCACTCGCCGTTGATGTCTCCGCTGGTCTGGGACCTCGCGCACATCGGCAATCAGGAGGAGCTGTGGCTGCTGCGCGGGGTGGCCGGGCGGGAGGCGATGCGCCCGGAGATCGACGGGTTGTACGACGCCTTCGAGCATCCCCGCGCGGCCCGCCCCTCGCTGCCGCTGCTGGCACCCGCCGAGGCCCGGGTCTACGCCGCGGAGGTACGTGACCGGGCGCTCGACGTGCTCGACAGCACTGCACTGCGCGGTGACCGTCGGCTGGTGCGGGACGGGTTCGCCTTCGGCATGATCGCCCAGCACGAACAGCAGCACGACGAAACGATGCTGATCACCCATCAGCTGCGGTCCGGTCCTGCGGTACTGACTGCGCCCGTGCCGCCCGGCCCCACCGACGCGGCCGGTCTGCCCGCCGAAGTCCTGGTCCCGGGCGGCCCGTTCACCATGGGGACGTCCACCGAGCCGTGGGCCCTGGACAACGAGCGCCCCGCGCACGTGCGCGACGTACCGGGCTTCTTCCTCGACACGACCCCGGTCACCTGCGGCGCGTACCAGCGGTTCATCGAGGACGGCGGCTACGCCGAGCGGCGCTGGTGGGCCCCCGAGGGATGGGCGATGGTCCGTGAACACGAGCTGGCCGCTCCGCTGTTCTGGCACCGGGACGCCGGTCAGTGGCTGCGCCGCCGTTTCGGAGTGACCGAGACGGTGCCCGGACACGAACCGGTGCTCCATGTCAGCTGGTACGAGGCGGACGCGTACGCGCGCTGGGCCGGGCGCCGACTGCCGTCGGAGGCGGAGTGGGAGAAGGCGGCGCGCCACGACCCGGCGTCGGGCCGTTCGCTGCGCTATCCGTGGGGCGACGAGGACCCGAGCCCCGAGCGGGCCAACCTGGGCCAGCGCCATCTGCGGCCCGCGCCCGCGGGAGCGTACGCCGCGGGCCGGTCGCCGCTCGGCGTACGGCAGTTGATCGGTGACGTGTGGGAGTGGACGTCGAGCGACTTCGAACCCTATCCGGGCTTCTCGGCGTTCCCGTACCGCGAGTACTCCGAGGTGTTCTTCGGACCGGCCCACAAGGTGCTGCGCGGTGGTTCGTTCGCCGTGGATCCCGTGGTGTGCAGGGGGACGTTCCGCAACTGGGACCTGCCGGTGCGGCGCCAGATCTTCTCCGGTTTCCGTACCGCAAGGGATTTCTGATGTGTCGTCATATCGCTTATTTGGGGCCGTCGGTGGCTCTCGGTGAACTGCTGACGCAACCGCCGCACAGTCTGGTGCGCCAGTCCTGGGCGCCGAGACACCAGCGGCACGGGACCGTCAACGCCGACGGTTTCGGCGTCGGCTGGTACGCGGACGGTGACCCGGTGCCGGGACGCTACCGGCGCGAGGGCCCCGTCTGGGGCGACGGAACGTTCGCCGATCTGGCCCGAGTGGTGCGCAGTACGGCGCTGCTCGCGGCGGTACGTGATGCCACCGAGGCGGGCGCGGACGGTGAGGCGGCGGCCGCACCGTTCGCCGCCGGACGGCTGCTGTTCAGTCACAACGGTGCGGTGCGGGGCTGGCCGGATTCCCTGGCCCCGCTCGCCGCCGCGCTGCCCCCGGCCGAGCTGCTGACCCTCACCGCCCGTTGCGACTCGGCCCTGGTCTGGGCCCTCGTACGCCACCGTCTCGCCGACGGTGACGAACTGCCGCAGGCCGTCGCCGACACCGTGCAGGACGTGGCGGCCGCGGCGCCTCGATCGCGGCTGAATCTGCTGCTCGTCGACGGCGCCACGATCGTGGCGACGGCCTGGGGCGACACCCTGTGGTACCTCTCCGAGCCGGGAGTGCGCACGGTCGTGGGCTCGGAGCCGTACGACGACGATCCGCAGTGGCGCACGGTCCCCGACCGGACGTTGCTGACGGCGACCCGCACCGAAGTTCTGCTGACCCCGCTCAAGGAGCCCACGGAGTGAGTCCCTTTCTGCTGACCCGAACCCTGCCGGTGGACGCGACGGACGCGGCGCTGCGCGCCGATGTGCTGCACGGCCTGACCCGGCATCCGAAGGTGCTGCCGCCCAAGTGGTTCTACGACGCGCACGGCAGTGAACTGTTCGAGACGATCACCCGGCTTCCCGAGTACTACCCGACCCGCGCCGAGCGCGAGATCCTGATCGACCGCGCCGAGGAGATCGCCGCGGCGTCCGGGGCGCGGACCCTGATCGAGCTGGGATCGGGGTCGTCGGAGAAGACCCGGCACCTGTTGGACGCGCTGCCCGCGCTGCACAGTTATGTACCGGTCGATGTCAGCGAGAGCGCCCTGCGCGGCGCCGCCGAGGCGCTGCTCGCGCACCGGCCTGATCTCTCCGTCCACGCGCTGATCGCCGACTTCACCGGCGGTCTCGCGCTGCCGGGCACCCCGGGGCCGCGGCTGATCGCATTCCTCGGGGGCACGATCGGCAATCTGCTCCCCGACGAGCGGTCGGTGTTCCTGAAGTCGGTGCGGTCGTTGCTCTCCCCCGGCGACGGGCTGCTGCTCGGCACGGATCTGGTGAAGGACGAGGAGGTGCTGGTCGCCGCGTACGACGACGCGGCCGGGGTGACGGCGGAGTTCAACAAGAACGTACTGAGGGTCGTCGACCGGGAGTTGGGGGCGGATTTCGACCCGGCCGACTTCGATCACGTGGCGCTGTGGGACCCGGAACGGGAGTGGATCGAGATGCGGCTGCGGGCCCGTGCGGCGCTCACGGTGAAGATCCCGGATCTCAATCTGGTGGTGCCCTTCGAGGCCGGCGAGGAGTTGCGTACGGAGGTGTCGGCCAAGTTCCGCAAGGAGGGCGTCCGGGCCGAACTCGCTGCGGCCGGACTGCGGTTGGATCAGTGGTGGACGGATTCCGGAGACCGGTTCGCGCTGTCGCTGGCGACGGCGGTCTGAGGCTCGGTCCGGGGCGCCCCGGGCCGGACACGGCGTTCCGGCCGGTTGCCTGCCGGGATCGGGACAAGGGCGCCCGTCCCGGCAACTGCCGAGGGGTTCACCGCAGTTCGGTCAGTGCGAGGAAGTGGCGCAAATAGCGGGGGTCGGTGCGGCGCAGCGACAGCAGCACGTACAGGTCGGCGACGTCGAAGTCGGGGTCGTACGCGGGTGCTCCACAGACTTGGGCGCCCAGTCGCAGATAGCCGCGGAGAAGAGGCGGGAGCGTGGTGAGTCCGGTGGGCACGTCTCCTCGCCCTGCGGCGGTGGGCTGCCAGAGGCGGTGGGGAGTGACCCAGTGGTCCTCGGGCGCCAGGTGCTTCGTCCGTACGGTCTCCCATGCCCCGGCCGCGGCGACGCCGCCGTCCGCGAGGGGTATCGAGCAGCAGCCGGCCAGCCAGTTGTGTCCGGTGCGTTGCATGTAGCGGGCGAGTCCGGCCCAGATCAGTGCGATCACGGCGCCGTCCCGGTGGGCCGGGTGGACACAGGACCGGCCGACCTCGACCAGGTCGTCGCGGATCGGGCCGAGCCGCGCGAGGTCGAACTCGCTCTCCGCGTAGAGGCGCCCGGCGATCCTCGCCCGCTCGGGCGGCAGCACACGGTAGGTGGCGACGACGTCGCCGGTGGCCTCTTCCCGTACCAGCAGATGGTCGCAGTACGCGTCGAACGCATCGCTGTCCAGGCCGGGCTCGGCTCCTTCCAGCCGGGCGCCGAGCTCACCCGCGAAGACCAGATGGCGCAGGCGCTGGGCCGCACGCACCTCGTCCTGGTCGACGGCGAGGGACACCCTGTAGCGCGGTGGGACGGACGGGACGGGCTGCGCGGGGACGACGGGGGCGGCGGGGAGTGAGGTGACGGGCAGCGCGTTCATGACGGTCTCCGGGGACGGATCGGCAAGGGCGGCCGCCGGGCCGTCGCACTGCCGCGAAAGCCCGGCCCCCTACTTCTTCCGTGACCGGCTGGATTCGATATGACCGCATGGGAGACCCGGGATGTGCGAAGGCTGAATCCCGGGTGCGCCCCGGCGCGGGCCGGATCTGCCCGCCGCGCCGTGGTACGCCCGGTTCAGCTGCCCGCGAGCAGTTCGGTGATCTTCTCCGAGGCGGCCTTCGCCTCTTTCTGCGGGTCGCCGCCCTCAAGGACTGCCGTCATGTACGGCTTGATCGGGTTGTCGGCCTCGACACTCGCCCACTGCGGCGAGTTGGGCGTCGCGCGCCCCTTCGTGGCGCCCCGGGCCATCGCGGCCGTGCCCTCCTGGCCCACGACGGCACGCGCGAGGTCGGGCTTGTTGGGCACGTAGCTCATGGCCTTGGCAAGTTCTTCCTGCCACTTCCGGCCGGCCAGTGCCTTGATCACGTCGATGCCCGCGGCGCGCTGTCCCGCCTTCTCGGGAACGATCAGATCGGATCCGCCGGTGAAAACGGAGCCGGGGGTCTTCGCGGTCTTTCCGGGGATCGGGAAGTAGCCCAGTTTTCCCTTGAGTTCGGGGTTCAGTTGCTCGATCTGCGCGGCGGTGCCGGGCACCGAAATGATCTGTGCGACATCGCCCTTGGCGAAGACCTTGGCCTGCGGGGGCTTTTCCTCGTCCGCGTTCTTGGGGCCGTCACCGAGCGCCTGGAGTTCCTTGTAGAAGCTCATGCCGCGGAGTGCGCCGGGGCCGCCCAGGGCGCCTTCCCACTCGCCGCCCCTGTCGACGGCCAGTTGGCCGCCCTCGTCCCAGATGAATCCGGAGAGGACGTACCAGTTCTGGCCCGCGAGGTAGATGCCCTGGTTGCCGTTCCTGTTCAGCTGTTCGCTGTCCGCGATCCATTCGTCCCGGGTCTTCGGCGGGGTCTCGATTCCGGCCTGTTCGAAGAGGTCCTTGTTGTAGATGACCACTCGATTGGCCGCGTACCACGGGATTCCGTACTGGACGCCGTCGACGCTGCCCGGCTCGGCGAGACCGGGCAGCCAGTCCTCGCTGCCGAGGTCGCGCACGGACTCCAGGGTGAGGTCGCGCAGCCCGCCGCTCTCCGCGTACTGGGCGACCTGGGTGTTTCCGACCTCGATGACGTCCGGGGTGTCCTTGCCCTGGAGCGCGTCGATGACTTTCGGTCCGATGCCGGTCCAGCTCTGGATCTTGAAGTCGAGCCGGACGGTCGGGTGCTCCTCCTCGTACGCCTTCGTGAAGCGCTTGAGGAAATCGGCGGACACGCTGTTCTTCATCAGCCAGATCGTGACCGTCTTGCTGTCGGACGCCTCCGAGCCCGGGACGAGTCCGCATCCACCCAGCGCACAGGTGGAAACGAGCGCGACGGCTCCGACAAGTATGCGGTTCTTCACCAGGTTCACCTTCTGTGAAACTGCACGACGAATTCCAGAACCCGGTGTGGGGGGACTGCGGGCGGTGCTCGCACGGGCGTGGCTGGATTTTGGTATGGACCATTGCTCCGGTCAAGGCCCGTTCGCCACGCGTTCCGCACACCGACCCCTCGCGTACCCGGGCCAGGTGGGGCACCGTGGTAGGGACGAGAGGAGACATAAGATGACAAATCACACCTACCGAGTCACCGAAATCGTGGGAAGCTCCCATGAAGGCGTCGACGACGCCATCCGCAGAGGCATCGCAAGAGCTTCGGAAACGTTGCACAATCTCGATTGGTTCGAGATCACGCAGGTTCGCGGAGAGATCAAGGACGGCCGAATCGAGCACTTCCAGGTGGGCCTGAAAGTGGGCTTCCGGCTCGACGAGCCGAGCTGATCCGGCACGCCCCTGCGCACGCCGGGTCGCGACCGGCCCCGCCCGGACTCAGGTACGGCCCTCGCGCCCCTGCGCATCCCTGAGCGCGGGCGACGTCTGTGCCCAGCGGGCCCGGAACACGGCGAAGCCGGCCAGCTCCGCCGCATCGCAGACGAGTTCGTCGTCGTCGACCAGCATCCGCACCTCACGCTCCCGGCCCAGCCGCTCCAGGACTTCCAGCTTGGTGTGCCGGGCCGGCCTGCGGTCGTCGTTGCGGCGCATGTGCAACCGCCCCTCGGGCAGCCCCTGTTCCACCAGCCAGGCCACGGTGTCCCGACGGCACCGCTCGGGCCGTCCGGTGAGATACCGGACCTCGCACTCCACGGCGCTGCTCAGCACCAGCCGTACGCCTTCGAGGAGCGGCGGGTCGTCCACGGCGGCGGAGAAGAAGCCGTCCCAGTCACGCCGCCGCCCTTCCAGGAAGTGCTGACGATGACCGCTGTCCGCGAGCGTGCCGTCCACGTCGAATACGGCCAGGGGCCGGTGGTCGCTTCTCACTCCACCAGCAAATCAGACGAGCGCCACCACCAGCAGTACCAGCACGACGACCACGGCCACCACCGCCGCCACCCGCAGGGAGCGGCGCCGCGACCAGATCGGCAGGACCTCCGGACCCTCGCGCCCGGGAAAGACGTAGAAGACGTGGTCGGGATCGTCGGGGATCGTGACCGCGGCCAAGGGCAGCCAACGGATGTCGACGCGCCGGGCCACCTCGTCCTGCCGTGGCGCGAGGGCCGATTCGACGGCCTTGATGTGTGCCGGGTCCAGACCCTCGGGGAGCGGGTCACCGGCCGAGGCCAGGGTGACCCGCTCCCACGCGTCGACGCGTCCGGTCTGCTGCCGGACGCGCAGCGGCGGCGCCGGCTCCGGCAGCTTCAGCAGGGCCCGGTCGGGCGCCTGCTTGACGGATCCCGCGGTCCACAGCGTGATCAGGCCGGTGCCCCCGCACGGGGTGTGCGCCGCCGTCCTCTCGCCCTCGCAGACCGGGCAGGGCCTGAAGCCCGTGTCGTCGCACCGCGGACACTTCTTGGTGCCCCATCCGTGACATTCCGGACAAGCGGTGCGGGGCTTACGGCACTTCACGCAGGCGGTCCGCCCGGCAGCCGGATTCTCCCGCGCCGGCTCGGCCCCCGCACGGTCCTTGCGGCGTTTGCCCGTGCCGTCGCACCAGGTACAGGGATCGACGCCCTTGCAGGCTGGGCATATGGGGCCGATGTCGCAGCGCAACTTGCCTGTGGCCCGGCACCGCGAGCAGGGCTGCCGTCCGCCGTCGCAGCCGCAGGGCACCGTTCGCACCGAGCCGCGGAGCACCAGTTCCACCGTTCGTGACACCGCCGGATCCTTCGGCGGCTCGACGGGGTGGTCGCGCAGATCGCCTTCGTACGTGGGCCGCCCCGACGTGTCGTAGGTACCGGGCCGGGACTCCTCCCGCGTGGTACGGGTCTCCAGGCACCGGACGATGCCCAGGTCGAGCATCGGGAGCCGGGCGATGTCGGCGCCGGTCCGCCGCAGTCGGGGCCCCTGTCCGGGCCGGCCGATGTGCCGGGCGATCGCTTCGAGGATGTCGTCATCGGACAGTGCGTCAGCCATGACGGCGCTTCCACCTCCCGGTCGGGCGCGCCCGCGCGCCGGACGCAGCGTACGGGCGGAGCTGCCCGGCGCTCAAGAGGGCGTCGCGGGGGCCCCGCAGGCCCCTCACGCGACCGCCCGGGGAAGGCCTCACCATCTCAACGCGCGCGCCCGCTCGCACGCGCGGATGTGTGATCATGTACCTACGTTCCACGCAGATCACAAAAAGTTGTACAGGATGTGCATGGAATCAAAAGCGTCCGTAAAGCTATATTCAGGTTTGTGGCATCCAACGTTAACCATGTGAAGCGAATACTCCTGCGTTCCGGGAAGAGCCCCTACGACGTCGTCCCGGTCGAGCGCGCTCTCCACGAGGACGTGTTCGCCACCAACTCGGGCAATCTGATCTTCAGCGACGCCGCTCACAAGATCCTTGAGACGCCGCGTTCCGAGGTGGTGTCGAACGGTATCGCCACCAGGGTCGCCGACGCCGACCGCATCAACAGCGAGTACGACGTCTTCGTCATCCCGCTCGCCAACGCCTTCCGGCCGTCCTTCGAGCGCCAGTTGGAGCGTCTGACCCAGCTCATCTCGAAGCTGAAGATACCCGTCGTCGTCCCGGGTGTGGGTGCCCAGACGGGCGTCGACTACACCGCGGACCGGCTGCGTCCCATGCAGCCCACGGTCTACGCGTTCGTGTCGGCCGTGCTCGACCACAGCGCCTCCATCGGTGTGCGCGGGGAGTTCACCGAGCGGTATCTGCGGGACATGGGTTTTCGCGACGTGGACGTCATCGGCTGTCCCTCGATGTTCCTCAACGGCAGCAAACTCGACATCCGGAAGAGCCGCCGGCCCCTCGGACCCGAGGCGCGGATCGCCGTCAACGGATCGCACGACGCCGTGCGGAAGCACAAGCTCGGGCAGATCATCCGCCGTACCCACGCGCACTATCCCCACCTCCGGTTCATCGGCCAGAACCTCTCCGACGCCCGTCAGCTGCACTGGCGCGACCTGTCCCACCAGAACGCCTCGGTCACCGCCATCCCCACCCACCCCGACCACCCCATGTACGGGGAGGACAAGGTCCGCGTCTACATCGACCCGGTCACCTGGATGGACGACCTGCGGGGTTTCGACTTCTCCTTCGGCTCCCGCATCCACGGCAACATCGCGGCGCTGCTGGCCGGCACGCCCGCCACCGTGCTCTGCGGCGACTCCCGGACACTGGAGCTGTGCCGCTACTTCGACATCCCGCACAGGATGCTCGCCGAGGCCCCCTCCGACCTCGACCCCGCCGAACTCTACGCCGAAGCGGACTTCGAGCCGCTGACGCGCGGCCACCGGGAACGGTTCGACCGGTTCACGAACTTCCTCGACAAGAACGGCCTGGAGAACACCTTCACCCACGGCGACGACGGCGCGGCCTTCGAGGCACGAATGAGCAAACTGGCCTTCCCTGCGGGCATCCGCCCCTGGACCGGCGCCGGTGCCGCCACGATGGGTGACCGCCTCAACTGGCTCCAGTCCCAGCTGACGGAGCTCACCGCCAAGAACACCCAGCTCCAGCGGAAGCTGGCGAAGGGCTCCGCGCTGCCCGCCCAGCGCTCCACGTACCAGCGGGCCCGCAGCGTCGTGGGACGTCCCATCAAGCGCGCCCTGCGCCCCTCGCGCTAGGGACTCTCCGAAGCCGGACCGGGGCCGGGCCGACCGGCCCCCGCCACTCCTGGCGCCTAGAATCGTGGTGTTTGTCCCCAGGCTGTCGGCCTGCCCCGATCCGTACGGAGTCCCGCGCGCATGTCCACCCCCCACGATCCGTACGTCCGGGTGCGCGGCGCCCGCGAGCACAACCTCCAGGACGTCTCGGTCGACATCCCGCGCGACACGCTCACCGTGTTCACCGGAGTGTCGGGCTCCGGGAAGTCCTCCCTCGCGTTCGGCACGATCTACGCCGAGGCGCAGCGCCGCTACTTCGAGTCCGTCGCCCCGTACGCCCGCCGGCTGATCCACCAGGTCGGCGCGCCCGCGGTCGGTGAGGTCACCGGGCTGCCGCCCGCCGTCTCGCTGGAGCAGCGCCGCTCGGCGCCCGGTGCCCGTTCGTCCGTAGGGACGGTCACCACGCTCTCCAACTCCCTGCGCATGCTGTTCTCGCGCGCCGGGGACTATCCGGCCGGTGCCGAACGGCTGGACTCCGACGCGTTCTCGCCGAACACCGCGGCCGGGGCGTGTCCGGAGTGCCACGGTCTCGGCCGCATCCACCGCACCACCGAGGAACTGCTCGTCCCCGACCCCTCGCTGTCGATCCGGGACGGTGCGATCGCCGCCTGGCCGGGGGCCTGGCAGGGCAAGAACCTGCGCGATGTGCTGGACGCGCTGGGCTACGACATCGACCGTCCGTGGCGCGAGCTGGACGCCGGGGACCGGGAGTGGATCCTGTTCACCGATGAGCAGCCGGTGGTGACGGTCCATCCGGTGCGTGACGCGGGGCGCATCCAACGCCCTTACCAGGGTACGTACATGAGTGCCCGCCGCTACGTGATGCACACCTTCGCGGACTCCAAGAGCCGCACCCTTCGGGCCAAGGCCGAGCGCTTCCTGACCAGTGCCCCCTGTCCGGTCTGCGGCGGCAGCCGGCTGCGTCCGGAGGCGATGGCGGTCACCTTCGCCGGCCGTTCGATCGCCGAACTGGCCGGACTGCCGCTCACCTCGCTCGCCGAGGTGCTGCGCACGGCGGGCGGCGGTGACGCGGCGCGGGTGCTGACGACGGATCTGCTCGCCCGGATCGAGACGGTCACCGAGCTCGGTCTCGGCTATCTCAGCCTCGACCGGACCGCTCCGACGCTGTCCTCCGGCGAGCTGCAACGGCTACGGCTCGCCACCCAGTTGCGCTCCGGTCTGTTCGGTGTCGTCTATGTGCTGGACGAGCCGTCGGCCGGTCTGCACCCGGCGGACACCGAGTCGCTGCTGGGGGTGCTCGGCCGGCTGAAGGAGGCCGGGAACTCGGTCTTCGTCGTGGAGCATCAGATGGATGTGGTGCGCCGGGCGGACTGGCTGGTCGATGTGGGACCGCTGGCGGGTGAGCACGGGGGGCGGGTGCTGCACAGCGGTCCCCCGGCCGGACTCGCGGAGGTGGCGGAGTCGGCCACCCGGCGCTTCCTCTTCGACGACGGGCCCGCTCCGGTGCGCGAGGTTCGTACGCCGTCGGGGTGGCTGAGGCTGAACGGGGTCGACCGCCACAATGTGCGGGGCGTGGACGCCGAGTTCCCGCTCGGGGTGTTCACGGCCGTCACCGGGGTCTCGGGGTCGGGGAAGTCGACGCTGGTGGGTCAGGTGCTGGCCGGTGTCCTCGCCGACCGGCAGGCCTCCGCCGCCGCCGGTCTGCCCGCGGAGCGTCCCACGCCCGGGTGTGCCTCGGCACAGGGGCTGGAGGCGGTGGACCGGCTCGTGCAGGTCGACCAGAAGCCGATCGGCCGTACCCCACGGTCCAATCTGGCCACGTACACCGGGCTCTTCGACGTCGTACGGAGGCTGTTCACCGAGACGGACACGGCACGTGAGCGCGGCTACAAGGCCGGACGGTTCTCCTTCAACGTGGCGGGCGGACGCTGCGAGACCTGCCAGGGTGAGGGGTTCGTCTCCGTGGAACTGCTCTTCCTGCCCAGTACGTACGCACCCTGCCCGGACTGCCACGGCGCCCGGTACAACCCGCAGACCCTGGAGGTCACCCTGCGCGGTCTCGACATCGCGCAGGTGCTGGATCTGACGGTGGAGTCGGCGGCCGGGTTCTTCGCCGGTACGCCCGCCGCCGAGCGCAGCCTGCGGACACTGCTCGATGTCGGACTCGGCTATCTGCGGCTCGGTCAGCCCGCCACGGAACTGTCGGGCGGCGAGGCACAGCGGATCAAGCTGGCCGCCGAGCTCCAGCGCACCCGTCGGGGACACACCCTGTATCTGCTGGACGAGCCGACGACCGGGCTGCATCCCGCCGATGTCGAGGTGCTGATGCGGCAGTTGCACGGTCTGGTCGACGCGGGCAACACCGTGGTGGTCGTCGAGCACGACATGGCGGTGGTGGCGGGCGCCGACCGGGTGATCGACCTGGGGCCGGGCGGTGGCGACCGCGGCGGCCGGATCGTGGCGGCGGGACCGCCCGTGGACGTGGCCCGGGTTCCGGAGAGCCGCACGGCTCCGTACCTCCGGGCCGCACTCCATCTCGACTGACCGCCCAATCGTCGCCAACTACCCTATTTACCACGTGAGTTGCCAGCCCAGGCGGCGACAGCCCGGCCGCGCTCTCACAGGCGTCCGGCGCCAAGTACCTGACCATGGCCTTCATCCAGACTAAGGACCGCGGTTCCTGCACCCCTTACTGGAACGGCGATTCGGGCACACCCATCGCCCAGACCGGCACCGCGGGCACGCTCAGCCACGCAGCGACCTTCACACTGACGGTGTCCGGTCCGGCCGGCGGTACGGGCGCCCTGAACGGCGACGCCGAGACCGTTCGCTCGCTCCCTGGAGCTGTGAGAACGGCGGCGCGGTCGCCTCCAACCCGGCGCACGGCGGCGCGCACGCACTGGCGGCCGCGGCCGCCGCGTCGCAGACCGGCGAGTGCACGCAGACGCTCACCCTGCCCCCCACACACACACCACGTACACGCTCAGCAGTTGGGTGCAGGGAAACATCGGCTGTCTCGGCGCACGGGGTGACGCGACGGCCGGCACCTGGGGCTCGTCGAGCAGTTGGACCAAGCAGTCGGTCTCCTTCACCACCGGCTCCACGGGTGCGGTGACGGTCTGTCTGCACGGCTGGTGCGCACAGGGCACGGTCTACGGCGACGACAAATCTGTCACCTCCTGACCGGCCGGCCATCCGGAGACCTCCTGGGGAGGGGGCGATCAGCAGAGACAGTGCCGCACACTCTAGACATCCGATCTGTCATCCGATGAAATGGCCTCGCCCTCGGCATGCGTCGGCGTATCCCCTCCATCTCTCCATTAAAGAACCGATCAATGGGCCAGGAGGTCTCTCGTGACCAATGAACCCCAACCGCAGAGACGAAGCATCCTCAAGTTCGGCGGTGCCCTCGCCCTCACACCGCTGATCACTCAACTGACCGGGGGAATCCCTGTGGGTCAGGCCGTTGCCGCCGGGGCCGCCGCACCGGCGTCCGTCCAGTGGCCGACCCTGTCGCGCAAGGCGCTGAAGTATTCGATCCCCGCCAAGGACTGGCAGTCGCAGGCCCTGCCGATCGGCAACGGCCGGCTCGGCGCCATGCTCTTCGCCAACCCCTCCGAGGAGCGTGTCCAGTTCAACGAGCAGAGTCTCTGGGGTGGTGTCAACAACTACGACAACGCCCTCGCGGGCCAGCCGGACGGCGCTTTCGACACAAGCATGACCGGCTTCGGCTCGTACCGGAACTTCGGTGACGTCGTCGTCACCTTCGGTCGCCGTGCGAAGGTGACGGCCCCGGGGGGACCGTACCGGACCTCCTCGACGGAGGGCGTCGACAAGACGTACGACGGTAACTCGAGCACCAAGTGGTGCATCGAGGCGCCCGGATCGAAGGTGCAGTGGCAGGTCGAGCTTCCTGAACCCGTCGTGGTCGCGTCCTACCGTCTGACGAGTGCCAACGACGTGCCGCAACGCGACCCGCAGGAGTGGACGTTCTCCGGTTCCGCCGACGGCGCCACCTGGACCAGGCTGGACAGCCGCACTCTGGCGGCGCCCTTCGAGAGCCGATTCCAGACGAAGGAATTCACCTGTGCCGACACCGCGGCCTACCGCTTCTACCGGTTCGACTTCATTCCCGAAGCAGGGGTCAGCCACTTCCAGGTGAGCGAGATCGGTCTGTCCGGCGTCGACCTCGGCGGGGCCGGTTCGATGTACCTGTCGTCGCCAAGCGGGCACTCCGAGGGATCCCGTTCCGGGACCGGGTCCCGGGCCACGGACATCTCGAGTTCGGTGGACCGCGATCCGGCCACGGTCTGGCGGGTCGACGCCGACGCACCGGCGATCGTCTGGCAGGCCGACCTGTCCACCACGACCGCCGTCACCTCGTACACGCTGACGGCGGCCCCGGACCGCCCGCAGGACGACCCTCGGCGCTGGGCGCTCGAGGCGTCGCAGGACGGGCAAGCCTGGGTGACCCTCGACACGCAGAACCCCGGCGCGCCCTTCGCCGGCCGCGGCGAGACCCGGACCTTCCGGATCACCAACAGCACGGCCTACCGCACCTATCGGCTCACGTTCACCCCCGGCGAGTCGTCCACCGGCTTCCAGATCGCGGAGGTCGTCCTGGAAGGCAAGGGGTTCGACACGCGCATGCAGTCCACGTTCGTCGACTACCAGCGCGCCCTGGACTTCTTCGAGGGTGTCCATGTCACCCGTTTCGGCGAGCCGGGGCGGCGCGTCCTGCGGGAGGCCTTCGCCAGCCGGTCCGCGGACGTCATGGTCTTCCGGTACACGTCGGACAGCGACCGGGGACTCTCCGGAGCGATCTCGCTGACGTCCGGACAGGATCAGGCCCCGACGACCGTCGACGCCGACGCCCGGCGGATCGCCTTCAGCGGTGTCATGGGCAACGGCCTCAAGCACGCGTCCACCGTCCAGGTCGTACACGCCGACGGCGACTTCAGCACCGACGGGTCGGTGCTCCGGTTCACCGGCTGCACGACCCTGACCCTGCTCCTCGACGCCCGCACCGACTACAAGCTCGACGCCGCCGCCGGGTGGCGCGGAGCCGATCCGGAGGCGGCCGTCGCCGCGGCGCTCGGCAGGGCGGCCGCCCGGTCCTACGACGAGATGCGCGACGAGCACACCGCCGAGATACGCGCCCTCATGAACCGCGTCTCCGTCGCCTGGGGCACCTCCGACGACGCCGTCGTCGCCCTGCCGACCAACGCCCGGCTGGCGCGTTACGCGGCGGGCGGGGAGGACCCGACCCTTGAGCAGACGATGTTCGACTTCAGCCGATACCTGCTGATCAGTTCCTCGCGCCCGAAGGGTCTGCCCGCCAACCTCCAGGGTCTCTGGAACGACAGCAACTCGCCGGCGTGGGCTTCCGACTACCACACCAACATCAATGTCCAGATGAACTACTGGGGAGCCGAGACGACGAACCTGCCGGAGTGCCACGAGGCACTCGTCGGGTTCATCAAGCAGGTGGCGGTGCCCAGCCGCGTGGCGACCCGCAACGCCTTCGGCAAGGACACACGCGGCTGGACTGCCCGAACCAGCCAGAGCATCTTCGGCGGCAACGCGTGGGAGTGGAACACCGTCGCGAGCGCCTGGTACGCACAACACCTGTACGAGCACTGGGCGTTCACCCAGGACCTGGTCTACCTCCGCAAAGTCGCCTACCCGATGATCAAGGAGATCTGCGAGTTCTGGGAGGACCGTCTCAAGGAGCGAGAGGACGGACTCCTCGTCTCGCCGGACGGCTGGTCCCCCGAGCACGGGCCGCGCGAGGACGGCGTCATGTACGACCAGCAGATCATCTGGGACCTGTTCCAGAACTACCTCGACTGCGAGGCGGCGCTCGATGCGGATGCGGGCTACCGGACCAAGGTCAAGGACATGCAGGCGCGCCTCGCGCCGAACAAGATCGGCCGGTGGGGTCAGCTGCAGGAGTGGCAGGAGGACATCGACAGCCCCACCGACATCCACCGCCACACCTCGCACCTCTTCGCGGTCTACCCGGGCCGCCAGATCACCCCGAAGACGCCCGGCTTCGCGGCCGCCGCCCTCGTCTCGCTCAAGGCACGGTGCGGAGAGAAGGAAGGCGTCCCGTTCACGGCCGCAACGGTGTCGGGCGACAGCCGCCGCTCGTGGACCTGGCCCTGGCGGGCAGCCCTCTTCGCCCGCCTCGGTGACGGGCACCGCGCCCAGATCATGCTGCGCGGACTGCTGACCTACAACACGCTGCCCAACATGTTCTGCAACCACCCGCCCTTCCAGATGGACGGCAACTTCGGCATCTCGGGCGCCGTGGCGGAGATGCTCCTGCAGAGCCACGACGGCGCCATCCACCTGCTGCCCGCCCTGCCGGACGAATGGAGGGCCAAGGGTTCCTTCACCGGGCTCCGCGCCCGCGGCGGCTACGAGGTCAGCTGTGCGTGGCGCGACGGGAAGGTCACGTCCTACAGGATCGTGGCCGACCGGGCGCGGAACCAGGGGAACGTCACCGTGCGGGTGAACGGCGTCGACACAAAGGTGAAGCCGATCAAGCCCTGACGTCGGCCGTCCGCCGGCCGAAGCAGCGCGGCACGGGTCGTCGGCACAGCCGGTCTCATCACCGGCTGTGCCGACCGGCATCGGAACAGACCCTAGCGTCGGACCTTCCGGGTCGCCCGCAGCCACTCCTTGTTCATCGCCGAGATCGACGGCAGCGGAATGCCCTTCGGGCAGGCCGTGGCGCACTCCCCGGTGAGGGTGCAGCCGCCGAAGCCCTCGCTGTCCATCTGTCCGACCATGTCGAGGACCCGGGTCTCCCGCTCGGGAGCGCCCTGCGGCAGGACGCCCAGGTGGTTGATCTTCGCCGAGGTGAAGAGCATCGCGGAGCCGTTGGGGCAGGCCGCGACACAGGCGCCGCAGCCGATGCACTCGGCGTGCTCGAAGGCGAAGTCGGCGTCCGGCTTGGGCACCGGCGTGGCGTGTGCCTCGGGGGCGGTGCCGGTGGGTGCGGAGATGTAGCCGCCCGCCTGGATGATCCGGTCGAAGGCCGAGCGGTCCACGACCAGGTCCTTGACGACCGGGAAGGCCGAGGCGCGCCAGGGCTCGATGTCGATGGTGTCGCCGTCCCGGAACGACCGCATGTGGAGCTGGCAGGTGGTGGTGCGTTCGGGGCCGTGGGCGTCGCCGTTGATGACGAGGCTGCACGCGCCGCAGATGCCTTCGCGGCAGTCGTGGTCGAAGGCGACGGGGTCGTCGCCGGCGAGGATGAGTTCCTCGTTGAGGGTGTCGAGCATTTCCAGGAACGACATGTCCTGCGAGATGCCGTCCACTTCGTAGGTGGACATGACGCCGGGGGCGTCGGCGTTCTTCTGGCGCCAGACGCGCAGGGTGAGCTTCATGCGTAGCTCCGCTGAGTGGGGTGGACGTACTCGAAGACGAGGTCTTCCTTGTGCAGGACGGGGGCCTCGCCGGTGCCGGAGAACTCCCAGGCGGCGGCGTACGAGAACTCCTCGTCCCGGCGGGCGGCTTCGCCGTCCGGGGTCTGTGACTCCTCGCGGAAGTGGCCTCCGCAGGACTCGGCGCGGTGCAGGGCGTCGAGGCACATGAGCTCGGCGAGCTCCAGGTAGTCGACGATGCGGTTGGCCTTCTCCAGCGACTGGTTGAACTCTTCGCCGGTGCCGGGCACCTTGATGCGGCGCCAGAACTCCTCGCGGATCCGGGGGATCCGGTCGAGCGCCTTGCGCAGCCCCTCTTCGGTGCGGGCCATGCCGCAGTACTCCCACATGAGTTCACCGATCTCGCGGTGGAAGGAGTCGGGGGTGCGGTCGCCGTCGACGGAGAGCAGCAGGTTCAGCCGGTCCTCGGTGTCGGCGACGACCTCTTCGACGGCGGGGTGCGAGGCGTCGACCTCGTCGTGGTGCGGGTTGCGGGCCAGGTAGTCGTTGATGGTCGACGGCAGGACGAAGTAGCCGTCGGCGAGGCCCTGCATCAGCGCGGAGGCGCCGAGCCGGTTGGCGCCGTGGTCGGAGAAGTTGGCCTCGCCGATCGCGAACAGGCCGGGGATGGTGGTCTGGAGGTCGTAGTCGACCCAGAGCCCGCCCATCGTGTAGTGCACGGCCGGGTAGATCCGCATCGGGGTCTCGTACGGGTTCTCCGCAGTGATCCGTGCGTACATGTCGAAGAGGTTGCCGTACTTCTCCTCGACCTTGGCCCGGCCCATCCGCTGGATGGCCTCGGCGAAGTCGAGGTAGACGCCCTGGCCGCCGGGGCCGACCCCGCGTCCCTCGTCGCAGACGTTCTTCGCGGCGCGGGAGGCGATGTCACGGGGCACGAGGTTGCCGAAGGCGGGGTAGATGCGCTCCAGGTAGTAGTCGCGCTCGTCCTCGGGGATCTCGTTCGCGGGGCGGTTGTCGCCCTGGGCCTTCGGGACCCAGATCCGGCCGTCGTTGCGCAGCGACTCGCTCATCAGCGTCAGCTTGGACTGGTGGTCGCCGGTGCGCGGGATGCAGGTGGGGTGGATCTGGGTGAAGCACGGGTTGGCGAAGTAGGCGCCGCGGCGGTGGGCACGCCAGATGGCGGTGGCGTTGGAGTTCATGGCGTTCGTCGACAGGTAGAAGACGTTGCCGTAGCCGCCACTGGCCAGGACGACCGCGTCGGCGAAGTAGGTGTCGATCTTCCCGGTGATGAGGTCGCGGGCGACGATGCCGCGGGCCTTGCCGTCGACGATGATCAGGTCGAGCATCTCGGTACGGGCGTGCAGTTCGACGTTGCCGGCGGCGATCTGCCTCGACAGTGCCTGGTAGGCGCCGAGGAGGAGCTGCTGTCCCGTCTGGCCGCGGGCGTAGAACGTGCGGGAGACCTGGACGCCGCCGAAGGAACGGTTGTCGAGGAGGCCGCCGTACTCACGGGCGAAGGGAACGCCCTGCGCGACGCACTGGTCGATGATCTCGACGGAGATCTGGGCGAGCCGGTGGACGTTGGACTCGCGGGCGCGGAAGTCGCCGCCCTTGACCGTGTCGTAGAAGAGCCGGTGGACCGAGTCGCCGTCGTTGCGGTAGTTCTTCGCCGCGTTGATGCCGCCCTGGGCGGCGACGGAGTGGGCACGGCGGGGCGAGTCCTGGAAGCAGAACTGGACGACGTGGTAGCCCTGTTCGGCCAGCGTCGCCCCGGCCGAACCGCCCGCGAGGCCGGTGCCGACGACGATGACGGTGTGCTTGCGCCGGTTGGCCGGGTTGACCAGCTTGGCCTGGAAGCGGCGGGTGTCCCAGCGTTCGGCGACGGGGCCTTCGGGGGCCTTGGTGTCGACGACGGGCGCGCCCGTCTCGTAGTGCGAGTAGTCGGTCATGTCAGCTCACGACTCCGGTCATGACGGCGACGGGTACGGAGATGAAGCCCACCGTCAACACCAGGGCGAGGACGTTGGCGATGGTCTTGAGGACCCGGTCACGGGTCGCGTTGCCCGCGCCGAGGGTCTGGGCGGCGCTCCAGAAGCCGTGCTGGACGTGGAGTCCGAGGGCGAGCATGGCGACGATGTAGATCGTGTTGCCGTACCAGGTGGAGAAGGTGTCGACGACGTTCTGGTAGGGGTGCCCGGACTGGAATCCGCCGGAGTGCACGGTGCCCGTCGTCAGGTCGAGGATGTGCCAGACGATGAACAGGGCGAGGATGATCCCGCCCCAGCGCATGGTGCGGGTGGCATAGCCGGCGCGCGGCTTCTTGTGCACGTACTTGGCGGGGCGCGCCTTGATGTCGCGCCGGCTCAGCTGGTACGCGGAGGTGGCGTGCAGCACCACGGCGGCGACGAGCACGACGCTGACGATCCACAGGGCCCACTCGTAGTGCAGGAAGGGCTCCCCCATGATCCGCAGCCAGTGTGCGTAGTGGTTGAACTCGCCGGCCCCGAAGAAGATCTTCAGGTTGCCGATCATGTGGACAACCAAGTAGAGGAGCATGATCAGGCCACTCACGGCCATGATCGTCTTCTTGCCGACGGACGAGTCCCAGAGCGTACGCGTCATGGACGGCCGTCGGTCCGTCCGTGTTGCCAATGCCATGGAGACGAAGCTAGGGCCGAACGACCCCATCAGTCCAAGACATGGAACAGCTCATATTCATAGGTGTTCCCTATCGTGGCCGCTATGCTGTGTGTATGCAGTTCCAGCAGCTGACGTACTTCGTGGCCGTGGCCGAGACCCGTCACTTCACCCGCGCCGCCGAGGAAGTGCATGTCTCACAGCCCTCGCTGTCCCAGCAGATCAGGGCGCTGGAGAACGAGCTGGGAGCGGAGCTGTTCAGCCGGGCCCGCGGCAACATCACCCTCACCGACGCGGGCGAGGCCCTGCTGCCGCTGGCCCGCCGCATCCTCGCGGACGCCGACACGGCACGCCACGAGGTGCAGGAGCTGGCTCAGCTGCGCCGTGGCCGGGTCCGGCTCGGCGCGACGCCCAGCCTCTGCACCGGCCTGCTCCCCGACGTGCTGCGCGCCTTCCACGACCGGCATCCGGGGATCCAGCTGCTGCTGGAGGAGGGCGGCTCGCTGGACCTCGTACGGGAGCTGGCGCGCGGGGCTCTCGATCTTGCCCTGGTCGTGCTGCCGCTGCCCGCGGCGTCGCCCGCCCTCACCACGGTCGAGCTGCTCCAGGAGGACCTGGTCGTGGTGTCGTCGGCGCGGGCGCCGCGGCCCGGCCGGGGCGGCGGCGTACGGATCGCCGACCTTCAGGAGGAGTCCCTCGTGATGTTCCGGCACGGCTACGACCTGCGCGAACTGACGGTGGCCGCCTGCCGGGCGGAGGGCTTCGAGCCGTCGTTCACGGTGGAGGGCGGCGAGATGGACGCGGTGCTCGGCTTCGTCCGGGCGGGGCTCGGGATCGCGGTGGTGCCCAGCATGGTCGCCACCCGGGCAGGCCACGACCTGCGGACCACGCCGCTGGCCCGTCCCGGCCTGCGGCGCACCATCGCGCTCGCGCACCGCACCGATGTGGCGCCGCCCCGTGCGGCCCGCGAGTTGCAGCGGATGCTGCTGGAGAACCGTCCGGAGCCGGTGTAGCGGGTTGCGCGGCCTGCGGCCGCCCGGTGTCCTCGGTCGCCGGACGTGGCTTGTTCTTCCCTGACCGGCCTTCTTCCGCGGGTACCGGACGGGCTCGATCCTCCGCTGATCAAGCCCGTCCGGCCCTCACACCGCGTCGGCCAGCAGCAGCGAGTGGATCCGGTCGGGGGCGCCGGGCCGGGCGTAGTACCACCCCTGGGCCGTGTCGCACCCGAGCTCCCGCAACTGCTCCGCCTGGGCCGCGGTCTCCACGCCCTCCACCGTGACGGCGAGGTCCAGGCTGTGCGCCAGCGAGACGATTCCCTCGACGATCTTCAGATCGACCGGGTCCGCCGGATGCCGCTGCATGCCCTGCGTGAAGGAGCGGTCCAGTTTGAGCACGCTCACCGGAAGCCGGCGCAGGTTCGCCAGGTTCGAGTACCCGGTGCCGAAATCGTCGAGCGCTATGTCGACGCCCATGTCCGCCAGTTGCCGCAGCGGCTTGAGCAGATCGTCGTCCGCGCCGATGAGGGCGGACTCCGTGACCTCCAGACACAGCGCCCCGGCTTCGAGCCCCGACCGCTCCAGCACGTCGACCGTCTCGGCGACCAGCCGCGGATGATGCAACTGGGTGGGCGAGAGGTTGACATTGATCCGCAGCGGGCCGCCGTCGCTGTGCCGCTCCTGCCAGAAGTTGGCCTGGCGCACGGACTCCTCCAGCACCCAGCGGCCGAGCGGCACGATCAGCCCGGTGTGCTCGGCGAGCGGGATGAACCGGTCGGGACCGAGCACCCCGTGCTGCGGGTGGCACCAGCGCACCAGCGCCTCCGCACCGTGCACCGTGCCGTCGCCGAGGTGCACGAGGGGCTGGTACTCGATGAAGAACTCGCCGCGGTCCAGGGCGGTCGGCAGCGCGGTGGTCAGCCCGTGCCGGGTGATGGCGCGGGCGTCCGCCTCGGCGTCGGCGAGCTCGAAGCGGTTGCCACCCGCCGACTTGGCCCGGTACATGGTGATGTCGGCGCTGCGCAGCACCTCGGCGGCGCTCCGTTCACCGGCCGGCCCTTCGACGATCCCGATGGATCCGCGTACGGTCAGCTCACGGCCGTCCAGCCGGATCGGGGTTCCGAGCACGCCGAGGATGCGGCAGGCCAGCTCGTCGACCTCCTTCTGGGTGTCGGGGCCGGTGGTCAGGGCCACGAACTCGTCGCCGCCGAGCCGCGCCACCATCTCGCCGGGTGCCGTCGCGCAGCTCTGCAGCCGGTCGGCCACCTCGACCAGCAGCCGGTCCCCCGACGCGTGGCCGAGGCTGTCGTTGATCGCCTTGAAGCCGTCGAGGTCGAGGTAGCACAGGCCGAAGCGGCTGCCGTCGTCGGCGGAGAGCGCCTTCTCCAGCCGTTCGAAGAACAGCGTCCGGTTGGGCAGGCCGGTGAGCGCGTCATGGGTGGCCTCGTACCGCAGCCGCAGGTTGAGCAGCCGGCGCTCCGTGGTGTCCTCCATCAGGGCCAGCTGATACTCCGGCCGGCCCTCGGAGTCGCGCAGCAGGGACACCGTCAGATTGGTCCACAGCACCGTGCCGTCGTTGCGGTAGTACGGCTTCTCGACCCGGTAGTGCTCGCGTTCGCCGCGTACCAGCTCGTTGTAGTACTTCCAGACCTGCGGCGAGTCCTCGGGGTGCACCCACTCGTTGACCTTGTGGCTGCGCACATGGTGTTCGAGCCCGCCGAACATCCGGGTGAGGGTGTCGTTGATCTCCAGCACATTGCCGTCCAGATCGGCGATCCCGATGCCGATGGCCGCGTCCTTGAAGACGGCTCGAAAGCGCGCCTCGGTGGCGTGCAGGGCCTGCTCGGCGTCCGAGCGGGCGGTGAGCGCGGAGCGGGCGATGGCCTCCTGCTCGGCGAGCGTCCGCTCGCGCAGGGCCTGGGTGAACCCACCCGCGAGGGCGTGCTGTATCCGGGCGCAGCGGGCCCTGCTGTCCTCCGTCGACAGCACCGTCGCGCCGTTGCCGCCGCAATAGAGCACGAGGTACGAGTCGATGACGCCGAGCGTGCTGCTGAGCGCGTCCGGGTCCGTGCAGTGCGCGGCGACGAGAGCGACGCCGACCCCGCTCGCGGACGCCGCGTCGAAGGGCCGTGCGTGCAGGATGTCGCTGAGCCCGCGGGCCAGCGGCAGCAGATGCTGTTCGAACTCGGTGCGCGTCATGGAGGTGGCCGTCGAGGGGAAGATGGCCCGGCTCCAGATCGTGGCGAATCTCCGGAGCCGGTCCTCGGGGCCGTCGGGCTCCGTGTCGGGCGCTCCGGACGATTGGGCGGGAATGCTCACGCCTTGCGTCCCACTCCCGCGAAGCCCGAGAAGGCGAATGGGTCCTCGTGCTCCGGTGCCAGGGGGGTGTCGGGGCGCCAGTTCGGCATCGACACGAGTCCGGGCTCAACCATCGCGTACCCCTCGAAGAACCGGGTGACCTCGTCGCGCGACCGCATGACCAGGGGGTTGCGGATGTCCCGGTAGACGCCGACGGTGCCGCCCGCCTCCTCCTGGGTGAGCGGAATCCCCTCGTACGAGGCGTGGGTGATGACGACGAGGCTGCCGGGGGCGAGGACTTCGCGCAGCTCGGCGACGGCGGTGTGCGGGTCGTCGGAGTCCTCGATGAAGTGGAGTACCGCGACGAGCAGCAGGGCCACCGGACGGTCCAGGTCGAGCAGTCCGGTGATCTCCGGGCTCTTCACGATCTCCTGCGGGTTACGGAGATCCGCGGTGGCGATCACCGCCCGCTCGTTTCCTTCGAGTACGACCCGGCTGTGCGCGACCGCGACGGGGTCGTGATCGACATACGCGACGCGGGCCTCGGGGTCGGCCGCCTGGGCGACTTCGTGCACATTGCCGAAAGTCGGTATTCCGGAGCCGATGTCCAGGAACTGGTTGATGCCCTCGCTCACCGCATAACGCACGGCCCGGCGCATAAAGGCCCGATTCGCCTGCATGATCTTGGGGAGTCCCGGCATGAACTCCATGGCCTTGCGAGCCGCTTCCCGGTCCACCTCGAAATTGTGCGATCCGCCCAGATAGAAGTCGTACATGCGAGACACACTCGGCACCGAAATGTCAATGCCTTGCGGTGCCCAGGCGGGACGCTCCATCGATGTCTCCAACAAGTCGCCACGGCGATCCGGCCATGTTCATGGTCAGTGTTGACCAGAGGCTACTGATCGTCCGCCAAGAGGGCGAGCGGAAACGGAAATTAGCCGTCCGTTATTGGTCACACACCACTGGCATGTGCAACTGTCCCGTCGCTACGGGTGACATCGGGCGGCGAAACGGTCCGGAGAGGCGCTCCGGCGTTCTTCGACGGCGCCAATCGGTTCGGCTGCGGGGACGCCGCGTACCATGTGCCCCCAAAGGCCCGGTCGTTGGACCTGTCGGCAGTCATTGGCTCGGATCTTGAGTTTCCTCGGTCCGATCGAAGGTGACAAAGCCCTGGTGGCGGCGCCTTTGACGGCTTTCCTTGCCAATGGGGCGAAGGCGGAGCGTAAAGCCCCCACCGCTCCTGCCAGTTGTGACCGCTGAATTTCCTGAGCCGCAAACATCCGGCACCCCAGGTCCCCACTATCAGGGGAATCCGGACCGTCCCGGGCGTGCCCCGCGGCCAGTCGGAACATGCTCCCCGTCGTGTACGGATCACTCATAGGGCGGCTCATGGCAGCCGTCGTACTCCTCTGGCTGCTGACCGCCCCGGCCCCCGCCGTGGCGGACAACTGCGCGTATGCCTCCATCGGTGAGGGCGACGGGAATTCGGCGGTCGCCGTGTCGGGCAACGGCCCCTGTCACGCGGGCCCGGCGCCCGAGCCGACCCGGCGGCCCGCGCCACCACCCCGGCCCCCGGCACCACCACCTCCGCCTCCGCCACCTCCGCCGCCTCCGCCGGCACCCGCACCGCCCGCACCGCCCGCACCGCCCGCACCGCCCGCACCGCCCGCACCGCCCGCACCGGAACCGGAGCCCGTGCCGCCGCCTCCTTCACCCACACCCCCACCCTCGCCGTCCGTACGCCCCACGCCTCCCGCGCCCCGGGCCGTGGCGCTCCCCACCTACCGCAAGCCGCCGCGCAAGGTCCCGCGGCGCGGCACCTCCCTGGTCACCCTCACCCTGCTGATCACCGCGCCCGCGGTGTTCGCCGTCGCCGTGCTGCGTCCCCGCTCCCGATGACCTCCGGAGAAACCCATGTCGGAATGGCTTGTTCTCACCCTCGCGATGGTCGCGGCCAGCGCCGTCGTCCTGACCATCGCCGTACTCAGCAACCGCCGGATCGGAGCGGATGACGACCCGTCCGAGACCCCTGACGTCATCGAGTACATGACGATGATGATCGGCGTGGTCTACGCGATCGTGCTGGGCCTCGCCATCGCGGGCGTCTGGGAGGGCCGCAGCGCCGCCCAGGAGTACGTACGCCAGGAGGCCCAGGCGCTGCACGAGGTGAGCGTTCGCTCCGCCGTCTACCCGGCCGAGGTGCGTACGCGCATCCGCGCCGACGTCGACGCGTACGTGCACCACGTCGTCCACGTCGAGTGGCGGTCGATGACCGAGCACGGCTCCCTCGACGACGAAGGGGCCCGGCTCCTGGGCCGGGTGCGCGCCGATGTCACCGACTACCAACCGAAGAACGACCATGAAGGGCAGGCATATCAGCCACTGGTCGATGAGGTCGCCGCCGTCGACGACGCCCGCAGCGCACGCGGGCAGAGCGCCGGTGCGACCATGCCGGGCGTGGTCTGGTTCGGCCTGGTCATCGGGGCGCTGGTGACCGTGGGACTGATCTTCACGCTGCAGATCCGCAGAACCTTCCGCGAACTGCTGCTGGCCGGTCTCTTCAGCGTTCTGATCGCCTTTCTGCTCTTTCTGATCTGGGACTTCGACTCCCCCTTCGGCCGGGGCATCTCGGCCACCGCCGCTCCGTTCCTCGATCTGTTCCCCGGCGCGGCGGGCGGATAGCGGTCCCGTCGAAGTGCGGTCCCAGTGCGCCGCTCGGGGGAAACCGGTGCCCCGGGCGGCGCACTCCGATCGCCGGTGAAATGTGCGACTTCTAGCGTTTGGCGGGTCGAGGTGCATTTCTGACGCTTTGTGGAAAACCGTTCCGCAACTGCTCCTCGGGGAACCGGAGGAATCACCCATGCGCGCAATAGGCGTCGCACCCGTCGCCCTGCTCGGCGCCGCCGTTCTCGCCCTGACCGCTCCGGCCGCGACCGCGTGGGCCGAGACGTCGGGAGGCGCGTCCTCCGCGACCGGATACACCGTCACTCCGTCGGTGATCGCGCCGGGGAGCCAGGTCGGCCTGGCCGCCCGGGGGTGCTCCACAACCGCCACGGCCGGCTCCGGAGTATTCGACACGGTCACCATCCCCAGGGGCGGCACCGCCGCGGCCACGGTCGACCGGGACGCCCGGCCCGGCGCCGTCTACCAGGTGACGTTCATCTGCAACACGTCGCCCGGTGTCACGGCGAAGGTCGGTCTCACGGTCGGCACGCCCTCCGCCGCACCCACCGCGAGTGCCCCGGTCGCTCCGGCCGGTGTGCGGGGCGGACTCGGCGGCGACATCGGCCGGGTGAACGCCGCGGAAATCGCCGCCGGAACGGCGCTGGCGGTGGTCACGGCCACCGGCACCATCTATGTGGTGCGTCAGCGCAAGGAGAGCCGCCCGCACTGAGAGCAGGGCAGTGCGGCCCGTTACGCCCGTCGCCCCGGGTCCTGTTCGCAGGACTCGGGGCGACGGGCGTAACGGGCCGGTGCCACCCGTTCGCCCTTCCCTGATCGCCGCCCGGCCGTCCGGCGCCTAGCGTTCGAGGTGTCGCGACGAAGGGAGAACCATGAGCCGGGGCAGCTGGCGCGCCGAACGGACCAGGTATTCACCGTGGGGCGCCGTCGCCCTGGTGGTGCTCACCGGTCTGGCCCTGGCGCGCAATGGCGCGGACTTCTCACTGGGCCCTCCCCGGCCGGTCGCCGCCGCCTCGGCCGACGTCCAGGGGGCAGCCGCCGGAACAGGTGTCGCGGGCATCGCTGCCCGGCCGCACCCGGTGGGGCCGCTGCCTCCGGGCGGCGGCCGCGCACCCACCGTCGCCGGGACACCGTGATCCGGTAGCCGCCGTGCCCGCCCGGGGCGGCGTCGGCGCCGGGAGCGGATAGCCTCACTGCCGTGACAGACCAGCAGCCCCACCAGTTCGAACGTGGCACAGACGGCCCGAAAGTGATCGTCTCCGGCCTCGACGGGTCCGATTCCTCCATGCGTGCCGCGGCGTACGCGGCGGGGCTCGCCCGTCGGCAGGGAGCGATGCTCGCCCTCGTCTACGTCCAGCCCGTGCTGCCCGCGGGCGCCGCGCTCGGAGCGCCCGTCGCCGATGCGGCCGGCGAGGTCGCGGAGGGGCTGGTGAACGAGATCCGGCAGGCGACGGAGCGGATGAAGGACATATGGGATGTGCGCTGGGAGTTCCACACCTTCCGCGGTGACCCCTACAACGGGCTCGTGACGGCTGCGGACGAACTGAAGGCCGATGCCGTCGTGGTGGGCGCGTCGGAGTCGGCCGGGCACCGCTTCATCGGTTCGGTGGCGATCCGGCTGGTGAAGGCGGGCCGTTGGCCCGTCACGGTAGTCCCGTGACGGTCGCGGAATCCTCACCTCCGCCGGACGGCACGCCGTCTTCCGCACCGGCCCCGCCTGGGTCATCATGAGCGCCCGTCAGGGACAGCCGTCAGCGGAGAGGTGACTCATGGCTAGGCTCCGAGTGGGCGAGGGTGTGCTGCGCCGCAAGCCGATCGAGCAGATCGACGAGAAGGGGCCGGCGGCGGACGTCACCACTCAGCTCACCAGAACGCTCGGCCTGTGGCAGCTCACGGCGATCGGCGTGGGCGGGATCATCGGCGCGGGCATCTTCACCCTTGCCGGCACGGTGGCGAACGGCACCGCCGGGCCTGCGGTGCTCGTCTCCTTCCTGATCGCGGGTGTGGCGAGCGCGGCGGCCGCGTTCAGTTACGCGGAGTTCGCGGGCCTGATCCCGAAGGCCGGCTCCGCCTACACCTACGGATACGCGGTGCTCGGCGAGCTGGTGGGCTGGTTCATCGGCTGGGACCTGCTGCTGGAGTACACGGCGATCGTCGCCGTCGTCGCGATCGGCATCTCCGGCTACTTCGGCTTCCTGCTCGGGGAGATGGGGCTGGACGTACCGAAGTGGATGCTGGGCGCGCCCGGCACCGGGGACGGCCATCGGGTGGACCTGTTCGCCGCGGTGCTCTGTCTGCTCGTGGCGTACCTGCTGACTCTCGGCATCAAGAACGCGGCCCGCTTCGAAACGATCGTGGTCGTCCTGAAGGTCCTGGTCGTTCTGCTGGTCATCGGCGTCGGCGTGTTCCACATCAACACCGCCAACTACCACCCCTTCTTCCCGTTCGGGGTGAGCGGCGCCTTCACCGGTGCGGCCACGGTGTTCTTCGCGGTGTTCGGGTACGACGCCATGTCGACGGCCGCCGAGGAGTCCAAGGACGCGCAGCGGCACATGCCCAAGGCGATCCTGTATTCGCTGGGGATCTCCATGGTGCTGTACGTGGCGGCGTGTCTGGTGCTGACGGGGATGCAGAGCTACCAGGAGATCGACCCCGAGTCCGGCTTCTCCACGGCATTCAAGTCGGTGGGGCTGAACAGGCTCGCCGATGTGATCGCGGTGGGCGCGATCATCGGCATCCTCACCGTGATGTTCACCTTCATGCTCGGTGTGACCCGGGTGTGGTTCTCGATGAGCCGCGACGGACTGCTGCCGAAGTGGTTCGCCAAGACCCACCCGACCCGGCACGTGCCGACCCGGGTGACCTGGATCGTCGGCGCGGCCTCGGCCGTGATCGCCGGGTTCCTGCCGATCGGCGCGGCCGCCGAGCTCACGAACATCGGCATTCTGCTGGCCTTCGTGGTGGTGTGCATCGCGGTGATCGTGCTGCGTTACAAGCAACCCGATCTGCCGCGTACGTTCCGCACGCCCGGCATGCCGTTCGTGCCGGCTCTCGGGGTGGTGTTCTCGATCTGGCTGATCACCTTCCTGCAGTGGCAGACGTGGGTGCGGTTCGTGGTGTGGTTCCTGGTCGGTCTGGTGATCTATTTCGGCTACTCGTACCGGAAGTCGGAGATGGCGAAGACACCGGAACCGGACACGGGAGCCGGAACGGGCTGACCCGTCGCCCGTACGGACACCGCACCGCCCCTCGCCCACCTCCCGTACGGGCACCCGCCCCGGCAACCGCCCGACCGTTCACCGCACCATTCGCCGCACTGTGCGACCGCTCGTCGCACGGAGCCGCCCATCGCCTGTTCCCCGGCGCCCCGATGCGTTCGTATACGGCAGTCGGCAGCGAAGCGGCAGGGGCCTCGGCGGAGAAGGGCGTTCACGATGACCACCACGACGACCGATGAGCGGACCCTCGCGGATCTCCAGCGGGAGCACGGCCCCGCCCTGTTCCACTTCCTGCTCGGGCTGACCTTCGGCGACCGGCAGCGGGCCGAGGATCTGCTGCAGGAGACGCTGGTACGGGCCTGGCAGCATCCGGAGGCCTTCGACGCTCCGTACGAGTCGATGCGGCCCTGGCTCTTCACCGTCGCGCGGCGTCTCGCCATCGACGCGCGCCGGTCCAGGCAGGCCCGGCCGGCCGAGGTCAGCGATGTCGTGCTGGAGACCGCCGCGGGTGCGCAGGACACCGCGGAGGCCGCGGTCTCGGCCCTCGACGTACGCGATGCGATGCGCGCCCTCAGCCCGGAACACCGTGCCGTCCTCGTCCAGATATATTTCCGCGGGCTGAGCGTGGGCGAGACGGCGCGGACCCTCGATATTCCGGCGGGCACCGTCAAGTCCCGGTCCTACTACGCGCTGCGCCAGCTCTCCCGCAGCCTGCCGGGCTACTCCAGCAGGTCCTCCTCGCTCAGCAGGGCGAGGGCCGCAACGGCCTCCGCGACCTCCACGTAGTCGGCCGTGCAGCGGTCGCAGGACAGCAGATGGCGGGAGACCGCGCGGGTCTCGCCGGCCATGAGCGCGTCGAGCACATAGGCGCCGAGCAACTGCCGCACGTGCGGGCCCTCCCCGGGATCGGTGGTCATCGCATCCTCGTGTCGTGGACGGATCCTGTCCTTCTGGCCACGCGGGGCGTGCTCCCCCGGTTCAATGCTCCGTGAAGCCCGGTGCCGAGAAGAGAAAGAGGCGAGACGGGATGCACCCGGAACGTCAGGATGGAACCACTGGGGGCGGGCTGCTGGTCCCGATGACCTGGATGTACGCCGAGTACATCGCCGACGAGCTGCTGCGGACCGGCGATCTGATGGAGCCGTCCACGCTGGAGTACCGCGCGGGCCGCGACGCGCTCGCGCTCACCATCTTCCTCTCCGACGACGGGGCGGACACCGCCCTGCCCGCTGCCCGGCTGGACGAGCTGCGGCTGTTGACGGCGTACGGGGCGGCCTGGGCGGGCTGGGTCCGTGACCGGCTCCACGCACCGGACGCTGCGCCGCAGCCCGTGCCCGGCGCCGCGGATCCCGATCTGGCGCTGGCCCGCGCCGCCTGGCGGTGGCTGGAGGAGACCGAGCTGCTCGCGGCCGATCTCGATGCGCTCCGCCCGCCGCCCCGGGAGCCGGCGGGCGGCGGGGCGGACGCGGAGGAGGCGGCCCAGGTGTGGACGCCGGCCTGGCAGCTGGGGCTGCCGCTGGGGCATCTGGCAGTCCATCTCCACTGATCGCCGCCGCGACCGCCGGTCAGGAGCCGTGCACTCCCGCACGGTACTTCGGCAGCCGTACCGTGATCTTCATCCCGGCGCCGATGCCGGTCTCGATGACGAGCCCGTAGTCGTCCCCGTACACCTGGCGCAGCCGTTCGTCGACGTTCAGCAGTCCGATTCCGGTGGAGTTGCCGCCCTCGCCGCGCAGGATGTGCCGCAGGCGCTCCGGGTCCATTCCGGTGCCGTCGTCCTCGATGACGACCTCGGCCTCGGAGCCGGCGTCCAGTGCGCTGATGGTGATGCGACTGCTGGTGACGGCTCCTTCGAGGCCGTGTTTGACGGCGTTCTCGACGAGCGGCTGAAGGCAGAGGAACGGCAGGGCGACGGGCAGCACTTCGGGGGCGACCTGGAGGGTGACGGCGAGCCGTTCGCCGAAGCGGGCCCGCACCAGTGCCAGGTACTGGTCGATGGAGTGGAGTTCATCGGCGAGGGTGGTGAAGTCGCCGTGGCTGCGGAACGAGTAGCGGGTGAAGTCGGCGAATTCGAGGAGGAGTTCGCGAGCCTGCTCAGGATCGGTGCGGACGAACGAGGCGATGGCGGCGAGGGAGTTGAAGATGAAGTGCGGGGAGATCTGGGCCCGCAGCGCCCTGATCTCGGCTTCGATGAGCTGGGTGCGGGAGCGGTCGAGTTCGGCGAGTTCCAGCTGTACGCAGACCCAGCGGGCCACTTCTCCGGCCGCTCGCGCGAGCACCGCGGATTCGCGCGGGGCGTAGGCGATGAGGGTGCCGAGGACCCGGTGGTCGACAGTGAGCGGCACGGCCACGGCCCAGCGCAGCGGGCAGTCGAGGTCGTCGCAGTCGCTGACGAAGGCGGTGTCGCGGCCGCTGGCGAGGAGGCCCCGCACCTGGTCCATGACGTGCCGGCCGTGGTGTTCGCCCGCGCCGTCCCAGACGAGCACCCGGTCGCGGTCGGTGAGGCAGAGGGCGTCGGTGCCGAGCAGGGAGCGGAGTCCGCGGGCGGATTTGCGGGCGCTCTCCTCGGTGAGTCCGGCACGCAGCGGGGGCGCGGCGAGGGAGGCGGTGTGCAGGGTCTCGAAGGTGGCGTGCTCGACGGGGGTTCCGACGTCGCTGGTGCGGACGGGGCGGGCGGTGCGGCGGCCGAGCAGGAAGCCCGCGCCGAGCAGCAGAAGGACGAGCAGGACGACTGCCGCGTATCCGGCCCCGGTCATCGGTGTCTCCCCGAAGTCAGCACTTCCGGCAGGTGGAAGCGGGTCATGGCGGCGTTCGTGCCGGGTGGTATCCGGCCGGGCGTGGCGAGGGACACCAGGACCATGGCGAGAAAGCCGACCGGCACCGACCACACGGCGGGCCAGGCAAGCAGGGCGTGCGGCCAGCCGGGCGGGCGTACCGCGCCGCTGACGGTGATGGCGACGGACAGGAACGCGGAGCCGCCGCCGAGCAGCAGTCCGGCGATCGCGCCCGGCGGGGTGAGCCGCCGCCACCAGATGCCGAGGACCAGCAGCGGACAGAAGGAGGACGCGGAGACGGCGAACGCCATCCCCACCGAGTCGGCCACCGGGACCCGGCTGACCAGCAGCGAACCGGCCAGCGGTACGCACATGGCGAGGACGGTGGCGAGCCGGAAGTGCCGTACCCCGCGCGACGGGAGTACGTCCTGGGTGATGACGCCCGCGACGGCCATCGTGAGGCCGGAGGCGGTCGACAGGAACGCGGCGAAGGCGCCGCCCGCGATGAGCGCGCCGAGCAGGTCCCCGCCGAGCCCGCCGATGACCCGGCCGGGCAGCAGCAGTACGGCGGCGTCCGCGTCCCCGCCGTGGATCAGCTCGGGGGCGTACAGCCTGCCCAGTGCGCCGTAGACCGGCGGCAGCAGGTAGAACACGCCGATGAGGGCGAGGACGGCGACCGTCGTGCGGCGGGCGTCGCGGCCGTTGGGGCTGGTGTAGAAGCGGACGACGACATGGGGCAGGCCCATGGTGCCGAGGAACGTCGCGACGATCAGTCCGTAGGTGGCGTACAGCGGATGGTCGGCGCGGAAGACGGTGAGCTGTTCGTCGAAGTGGACGCGGGGCCGCCCGTCGCCCCGCCAGGCGAGCACCAGGAAGATCGCGGGGACGAGGAGTGCGGTCAGTTTCAGCCAGTACTGGAAGACCTGTACGAAGGTGATGGACCGCATGCCGCCCGCGGCGACGGCGATGACGACGACGGACGCCACGAGCACGTCGCCGAGCCAGCCGGGTGCCCCGGTCAGGATCTTGAGCGTCAGTCCCGCGCCCTGGAGCTGCGGTACGAGATAGAGCCAGCCCGCCGCGACGACGAAGACGCTCACCAGCCTGCGCACCTGCCGTGATTCCAGCCGTCCTTCGGCGAAGTCGGGCAGGGTGTACGCCCCCGAGCGGCGCAGCGGTGCTGCGACGAAGACCAGCAGCACCAGATAACCCGCGGTGTAGCCGACCGGGTACCAGAGCATGTCCGGGCCGTGCACGAGGACCAGGCCCGCGATGCCGAGGAAGGAGGCTGCGGAGAGGTATTCGCCGCTGATCGCCGCGGCGTTGAGCCGCGGCCGTACGGTGCGCGAGGCGACGTAGAAGTCGGAGGTGGTACGGGAGATGCGCAGCCCGAAGCCGCCGACGAGGACGGTCGCGACCACGACGGAGCCGACGGCCGCCACCGCGTACGTGCGGCTCACGGTGCGGGGCGGCCTTCCACGAGCCGGGCGAAGTCGCGTTCGTTGCGCTCGGCTCGTCGCACGTACCACCAGGCGGTCAGGGTCAGGGGCGGATAGGCGGCGAACCCGAGGACCGCCCAGACGAGCGCGGCGCTGTGCAGGGCCTCGAAGACCAGGGGCAGTGTGCCGACGACCACCGCGAGGACGATGAAGGCGGTGAGTCCGGCGCGCAACTGGCCGCGCATCAGCGAACGGACGTACGCGCCGCCCAGTGCGGTCTGCTCGTCGATCTCCGACTGGGTGCGGTAACGCGGCAGCGGGCGCACCCGCCGGGGCTCCCCCGTCACCACTTCACGCCGGGGTGTTGGCTCTGCGGACATGGGCCCGGAGTGTACGCAGCACCGGACCCTCGTGGGAAGGGGTTCGAGTCCGGGTAGTGCCTGGTCAGCGGCCGGGCCGGCGCATCAGCAGATCGCGCAGGGCGCGGGCGTGGCGACGGCTCACGGCGAGCTCGGCGGTGCCGACGCGCACGCTCATGCTGCCCGCGTCGAGGCGGAGTTCGTCGATCCGGCCCAGCGCGACGAGATGGCGCCGGTGGATGCGTACGAAGCCGCGGGTGCGCCAGCGTTCCTCCAGGGTGGTGAGGGGGACGCGGACCAGATGACTGCCGGTGGTGGTGTGCAGCCGGGCGTAGTCGCCCTGGGCCTCGGCGTAGGCGATGTCATCGATCGGGATGAACCGGGTCACTCCGCCGAGCTCCACCGGTATCTGATCGTTGGCGGTGTCGAGCACGGGTGCCGAGCGGTCGCCGACCTGTTCGGCCACGCGGCGGACCGCTTCGGCGAGGCGTTCGCGGCGGACCGGCTTGAGGACGTAGTCCACGGCTTTCAGGTCGAAGGCGTGGACGGCGAATCCCTCGTGCGCGGTGACGAAGACGATGAGCGGGGGTGCGGCGAACCCGGCCAGCAGCTGGGCGACGTCGAGGCCGGTGAGGCCCGCCATGTGGATGTCGAGGAAGACGACGTCGATGGCGGACGGGTCGTCGGGACCCGCCTCGACGGCGCTGCCGATGCGGCGCAGTGCCTCGGTGGCCCCGGTGGCGCCCTCGGCGCTGCGGATGCGGGGATCGGCGCGCAGGAGGTAGAGGAGCTCCTCCAGGGCAGGTTCTTCGTCGTCGACGGCGAGTACGCGCAGCATGGGCGGAGTGTAGAACGTGCGTGGGGGTACCGGGCCGTCGTGCGGGGCACCCGCCGGACCGGGCTACTTGAGCAGTCGGGACAGACGGCGGTCGGCCAGCGGTTTGCCGCCGGTCTGGCAGGTGGGGCAGTACTGGAGCGAGGAGTCGCTGAACGACACCTCCCGGATGGTGTCCCCACAGACGGGGCACGCCTCGCCGGTGCGTCCGTGGACGCGCATCCCGCTCTTCTTCTCGGCCTTGAGCTCTCCGGCCCCCAGTCCGCCGGAGCGGGCGACCGCTTCGCGCAGTGTGGTGCGCAGCGCGATGTGCAACCTGCTGATCTGGTCGTCGGTGAGGTTCGCGGTGAGCAGATACGGCGACATCTTCGCCGCGTGCAGGATCTCGTCGCTGTAGGCGTTGCCGATGCCCGCGATCAGGGACTGGTCGCGCAGGGCGCCCTTGATCCGGCGGCGTTCCCCGGCGAGCAGCGCGGCGAACGCGTCCCGGTCGAAGGAGTCGTCGAGGGGGTCGGGGCCGAGGCGGGCGATGCCGGGCACCTCGGCCGGGTCGTGCACCAGGTATACGGCGAGGCGTTTGGCGGTACCCGCCTCGGTGAGGTCGAAGCCGTCGCCTCCGGTGAGTACGGTGCGCAGCGCCAGGGGCCCCTTGCCGGGGCGCGGCGGCGTGGCGGGGAAGCCGTCCTTCCACCGCAGCCGGCCGGCCCGGGCGAGATGGGTGATCAGGTGGAGCGGGCCGGCGCCGATGTCCAGGAACTTGCCGTGCCGGGCGATGTCCGTGACCGTGGAGCCGTGCAGCGCGGTGAGGGGCGGGTCGTACGTCTTGAGGACGCTGACGGCGAGCGGGAGAACGCGGTCGATCTCCCTGCCGACGAGGTGGTCGTCGAGGAAGACCCGCAGGGCTTCGACTTCCGGCAGTTCGGGCATGGTTCCAGACTGCCAAAAGCGTCGGCCGGACGCCTGTCAGAGGCCGTACACGCGCTTGGCCGTGGCGGCGAGGACGCGGTGCCGCTCGTCCTCGGTGAGGGCGTCGGTCAGGGTGCGTGCCGTGTCGACGACCTCCGTGTACGTGGCGGCGAGCCGGCACACCGGCCAGTCCGAGCCGAACATCAGCCGGTCGGGCCCGAAGGCGTCGAGGACGGTGTCGGCGTAGGGGCGCAGATCGCTCACGGTCCAGGAGTGCACATCGGCCTCGGTGACGAGGCCGGAGAGTTTGCACACGGTGTTGGGGCGGGCGGCGAGGGCCCGCAGGTCGTCGGCCCAGGGGTGCAGTTCACCGGTGGCGACGGGCGGCTTGCCGGCGTGGTCGAGTACGAAGGTCAGCCCGGGCAGCAGGGTGGCGGCCTGGACGGTGGCGGGCAGTTGGCTGGCCTGGACGACGAGGTCGTAGACGAGCCCCGCGTCGGCGACGGCGGCCAGTCCGCGCCGGACGTCGGGGCGCAGCAGCCATGCGGGGTCGGGTTCGCCCTGGACCTGGTGGCGGATGCCGACGAGCCGGTCGCCGCCGGGGAGTTCACGCAGCGCGGCCAGGGTGTCGGCGATGTCCGGGGCGGTGAGGTCGCACCAGCCGACGACGCCCGCGACGAAGTCGTTGCCGTGGGCGAGGGCCAGGAACTCGGGGGTTTCCGCGAGGACGGTGACGGTCTGGACGAGGACGGTGGCGTACACCCCGGCGGCGCGTGCCTCGGGCTCCAGGTCGGCGTGGGTGAAGGTGCGTCGGAGCGGGGCGAGTTCGTCGCCGGTGATCCAGTCCTGGTCGCGTACCGACAGGTCCCACACATGGTGGTGGGCGTCGACGATCCGTTCCTGACCGCTCATGTCACAGCTCCCAGGCGATGGGGAGACCGGCTTCGGCACCGTCCGAGGAGTAGTCGTGCGCGACGTCGAGCAGCTCGGCCATCCTGGCCTGCCAGGCGACGTTGACCGGGAGTTTCTCCAGTTCGGCGAGGAGTGCGGCGTAGTCCTCGCAGTCGATGACGTGGAAGAGGTCGGTGCCGCTGCGCCAGATCGTCCAGGAGGTGGCGCCCGCCGCGCGGATCGCGGTGGTGAGCTCCGCGGGGACTTCGCCGTGCGCGGCCTCGTACTCCTCGATGCGGTCGGCGCGGACCTTGGTGTGCAGGGCGATTCTCATGTCAGTGTCCGTCCTCGGTCAGCAGGCCCTCGGCGCGCAGGTCGTCCCAGAGCCCGTCCGGGATCTCGCGGCGGAGCAGGGCGGCGGCGTCGCGCACCTCGTCCGGGGAGCGGGTACCGACGAGCACTCCGGCGACGGCCGGGTGCGCGAGCGGGTAGTGGAGGGCGGCGGCCCGCAGCGGGATGCCGTGGCCCTCGGTGACGGCCTTGATCCGCAGCGCCCGGTCCAGGAGGGCCAGGGGCGCGGCCGTGTAGTCGTACGTGGCACCGGGGCGCGGGTCGGCGAGCAGCCCGGAGTTGAAGACCCCGCCGACGACGACGCTGCGGCCGCGGGCGGCGGCCTCGGGCAGCAGCTCAATGAGGGCGGACTGGTCGAGGAGGGTGTACCGGCCCGCGCAGAGCACGACGTCGACGTCGGTGTCGCGCAGGAAGCGGGTGAGCATGGCGGTCTGGTTCATCCCGGCACCGATGGCGCCGATGACGCCCTGTGCGCGCAGCTTCTCCAGTGCCGGGTAGGCCTCGTGGAACGCGGCCTCCGCGTGGTCGTCCGGGTCGTGCAGATAGGCGATGTCGACGCGGTCGAGTCCGAGCCGTTCCAGGCTGTCCTCGATGCTGCGGCGCACGCCGTCGGCGCTGAAGTCCCAGCGGCGGCGGTGCGTGGCCGGCACGGCGAAGCCCTCGGAGAGGCCGTCGGACATGTTCTCGAAGGCGGTGCCGGCGGGCAGCGGGTCGAGCACCCGTCCCACCTTGGTGGACAGCACGTAGGAGTCGCGGGGTCTGCCGCGCAGGGCCTCGCCGAGCCGTCGTTCGGAAAGGCCGAGTCCATAGTGCGGCGCGGTGTCGAAGTAGCGGATGCCCTCGACCCATGCGGCGTCCACTGCGGCCGCCACCTGCGCGGGGTCGACGGCTCTGAAGAGATTGCCGATGGCGGCGGCTCCGAAGGACAGTTCGGTGACCTCGACCGTGCTGCTGCCCAGCCTGTTGCGCCGCATGCTTCCGTCGCCCTCCCCGGTGATCACTTCCTGCACACAGCGAATATTCATCGGATCACTTGGGCACGTCAACACCTCCGGCATCACGATCTGCGGCACTTTTCCAGAGACCTGTCCGATCTATGGCCGATCCGGTGCGGACCGTTCAGCCGGTCGGCAGCAGTTCGAGCAGGTGCGCCACCTCGTCATGGGCGCAGCTCGCCAGCCGCTCCAGATCGGGCAGCGCCTTGCCGTCGGCCACCAGCCCGACCCGCACCCGGCCGCCGTACGTGGACAGGGCGATGGCCAGCGACTGGCCGCGGGCCAGCGGCGCCATCGGGTAGACGGCGCGCAGCGGGCAGCCGCCGAGCGAGAGCGCCGAGCGCGGCAGGGGCACGCTGGTGACCAGGACGTCGAAGAGCATCCGGGCCGCGTTCCCGGCGATGGGCGCGCCGAAGCGGTGGGCCAGCGACGGCAGTTGATCGGCGAGCACGGCGACCGCACCGGCACCGCGGAAGGGCCCCGCGGACTTGTTGCGGTCCATGGCGGTGCGGACGGTACGGAGCCGTTTGCAGGGGTCGGGTTCGCGGACCGGGAGTCCCAGCAGATAGGCGGAGAGCTTGTTCCCGGAGGCGGCGGCCTGGCCCGGTCTGCGGCGGGAGACCGGCACCAGGGCGCGCGGGTCCTCGGCCGGCAGTGCTTCTCCGCGCTCCAGCATCCAGCGGCGCAGGGCCCCGGCGACGACCGCGAGGAGGACGTCGTTGGTCGTGCCTCCGGCGGCGCGGCGGATCCGCTGGACCGCGTCGAGGTCCAGGTCGGCGGTGGCGAGCCGCCGGGTGCCGCTGGAGCTCGCGGTGAGCGCGGGCGCGCCGCGCAGATCGAGACGGCTGGCCCGCACCATGGAGGCACCGACTCCGAAGGCACGCCCGAGGTCCTCGATCCGGCCCAGCGCGAGGCCGGCGACCTGGCGCGGGCCCGGCATCCAGGAGCGGGGCGGGACCGCGCGCGCCCGGCGGGTGGGGATGCCGCTGCGGGCGCGGCCGGCGGCGGAGGCGATCTCGTCGAAGATCCCGGCGCCGATGGCGACCGCGCGCATTCCGTCGGCGAGGGCGTGGTGGAGCTTGACGAGCACGGCGAAGGGACCGCCGTCGGCGCCGCCGATCACGTACATCTGCCAGGGCGGCAGGCCCCGTTCGAGCGGCCGTTCCATCAGCTCGCCCGCCAGCCGGGTGGCGCCCGCCATGAATCCGTCGTCCCCGCCGCGCGACTCCGCCTCGGTCAGCCGCACCCGCGCGACATGTCGCCGCACGTCGAAGTCCTTGTCCACGAACCAGGCCGCGCCCCCGACCGGCAGCAGTACGTCCCTGACCCGCATCCGCAGCCGTGGAATCGCGGCGGCGCGGGTCCCCAGCAGTTCCAGCACGGTCTCGGCGCTCGCGCCGTGCGCCGGGTCGGGGGCCGGGGAGAAGACGGCGAGCGCACCGAGGTGCATGGGGTGAGCATCGGATTCGAGGTGCCAGAAGGCCAGGTCGAGGGGTGCCAGCAGCTCAGTGCCCAACGGATCCTCATGTCATCGAAAGACAGGACTGACGGAGTGGCAGTCAATCGCTTGCGGTCGGTTACGGTCAAGCACAGACATGTTACGTTCTGTTACTGTCGGGTAGTGCTCAGCATCTGTCGGGCCCGTACGCGGCGTCCCCTGGGGGGCCAGTGCTCAGCATTTCCGTCATCCGCGATATCCGCACCATCCGGGCCATCCGGGCCATTCGCGTCATTCGCGTCATTCGCTTTCCGGAATGACGAATTCACACCACACGCACTTGCCGACGCCCCGCGATTCCACACCCCAGAGGTCCGCCAGCCGGTCCACCAGCATCAGCCCCCGCCCGGAGACCCCGGCCTCCCCCGCGTCCCGGCGTCGGGGCAGCGCGCTGGAACGGTCCTCGACATCGACCCGCAGGCGTCGCTCGGACCCGGTGAGCACCCGGATCGTGGCGATCGCCCCGCCGTCGGTGTGCATCAGCGCATTGGTGATCAGCTCGTCGGCCGCCAGCTCGACCTCGTCGGCCCGCGTCTTGGCACCCCAGGCCCGTGCCGCCGCCCGGATCATGTGCCGCGCGGAGCTCAGCGCCTCCGGGTCGCCCTGGGCGACATGCTGCTGGAGCCTGCCGCCCGGCCGGGGTGCGTGAGCGACCTTGCGGCCCAGCAGCAGGACCGCCACATCGTCCTCGCCGCCGCGCTCGTCGACCTCTTCGCAGAGCCGGTCGGCCAGCTTCTGCAGGTCCTGCGGACCGTTGCGCACCATGGACGTCAGCAGCTGGATGCCCTCGTCGAGATCGACACCGGGCGTCTCCACCAGCCCGTCGGTGAACAGCACCAGCGCCTGACCGGGGTCCAGCTCGACCGTGCCGACCGGATATTCGAGCCGTCCGAACTCGGCGGAGAGCCCCAGCGGCAGGCCGCCCTCCGCGACCAGCCTGTGGCAGTCGCCGTCGATGTCGCGCAGCAGCGGATCGACGTGACCGGCCCGGACCAGCTGCACCACTCCGGTCGTCAGGTCGACCTCGGCGTAGGTGCAGGTCGCGAAGCGGTCGGTGTCCAGTTCGTGGAGGAAGACGGAGGCGCGGGCCATCACCGTGGCAGGGCTGTGCCCCTCGGCCGCGTAGGCCCGCAGCACGATACGAAGCTGCCCCATGACCGCCGCGGCGTGCGTGTCATGGCCCTGTACATCCCCGATGACGGCCCCGACCCGGCCGCCGGGCAGCGGGATGACGTCGTACCAGTCGCCCCCGATGTCCCGGCCCAGCCGGGCCGACCGGTACCGCACGGCGACCTGCGCCCCCGGCACGTCGGGGATCCGGCGCGGCAGCATGGCCTGCTGGAGGCCCTCGGCGAGATCGTGCTCCTGTTCGTACAGCATGGCCCGCTGCAGGCTCTGGGCGATGGAGCTGCCGAGCGCGACGAGCAGATTGCGTTCGTCGCCGGTGAAGCCCGCCTTGTCGTTGTAGAGCAGCCCAAGGGCGCCTATGGGCCGGGCCTGGGCGATCAGCGGCAGATACGCGGCGGATGTGATGCCGAGGTGGCTGATGTGCGGCCAGAGAATCGGGTACGAGGTGGCGAAGTCCGTGGCGGAGTCGATGAAGCGGGGCGCCAGGGTGCGTACGACTTCGCTCATCGGGTACTCCTCGTCCGTACGGGTGTACCGCGTACCGGGGACGAACGAACCCTCCGGGCCGTCCGCCACCAGATGGATGCGTCCGGCCTCGATCAGTCCGACGACCAGGCTGGTAGCACCGAGATGCGCCAGCCCCTGGGAGTTCTTCAGCACCTCGATGACGTCGCGGACCGTCCGCGCATGGGCGAGTGCGGCCGTGGTGCCCTCCACCAGACTGGTGCGGCGCTGCCGCTCCATGTCCAGTTCCCGGCGGGCCGTCGAGTCGGCCAGCTCCTGGGTGGCGTCGCGGACGATACCGATGATGCGATGGGGACGGCCGCTCTCGTCGCGCCGGATGAAGCCCTGGGTGTGGGTCCAGCGCAGCGTGCCGTCGCGCCTCAGGATCCTGAAGTACGCGCCGTAGTTCCGCTGCCCGCCCTTGAGGGCCTGCGCGACCATCGCGTCGAGCCGGACACCCTCGTCGGGCGGCACCCGCGACGCCATCGACTCCGGCCGGTTGTCGAATTCCCCGTCCCGCAGGTCGAACACCTCGAGTGCGGCACGGTCCATGTGCATGAGGCCACTGTCGAGGTCCCAGTCGAAGCTGCCCATACGGTTCAGGGCGAGGCTGAGATCCGGGTGGGCGGGCCAGTCGTCCGGGAGTGACAGGGCACCCGCTACCCGATCATCCATGTGGGTCACTCTGCCATCATTTGTCCGAATCTTCGAGCGAACCCCGGACCCGTGGGATTCAGGCGCCAGGCGTTCGGGGGCGGTTCCCGGACCCGTGCCGGACACCCGGGAGCACCGTTCGGGAGCGCCCGGAGGGCCGCCCGCCCGGAGAGTCCGGGTCAGCAACGGGTTACCGTGTCCCGTGGAGCACGGTAAGCCCATCCTTACTTCTACCCTGCGCCGCACCGCCCGCGTCAGCCCGTTCTACCGCCCGTGTCAGCCCGTTCTAAGGACCTGCAACTCCATGACCCGCCCCGTCCGCGTCGCCATAGTCGGAGCCGGCCCCGCCGGAATCTACGCTGCGGACGCGCTGCTGAAATCCGAGGCCGCACAGGACCCGGGGGTTTCGATCGACCTGTTCGAGCGGATGCCTGCCCCCTTCGGTCTGATCCGTTACGGAGTGGCCCCCGACCACCCGCGGATCAAGGGCATCGTCCAGGCACTGCACCAGGTGCTCGACAAGCCGCAGCTGCGGCTGTTCGGCAACGTCGACTACCCCGCCGACATCGACCTGGACGATCTGCGGTCCTTCTACGACGCGGTGATCTTCTCCACCGGCGCCGACGCGGACCGCGCGCTCGACATCCCCGGCAGCGGCCTGGACGGCTCCCACGGTGCGGCCGACTTCGTCTCCTGGTACGACGGACACCCCGACGTGGCGCGCACCTGGCCCCTGGAGGCGGAGAAGGTCGCCGTGCTCGGGGTGGGCAATGTGGCCCTGGACGTGGCGCGCATGCTCGCCAAGACGGCGGACGAACTGCTGCCGACCGAAATACCCGCGAACGTCCACGAGGGCCTGAAGGCCAACAAGGCACTGGAAGTGCACGTCTTCGGGCGTCGCGGTCCCGCGCAGGCCAAGTTCAGCCCGATGGAGCTGCGGGAGCTGGACCACTCGCCGAACATCGAGGTCATCGTCAACCCCGAGGACATCGAGTACGACCAGGGTTCGATCGAGACCCGGCGCGGCAACAAGCAGGCCAACATGGTCGCCTCCACGCTGGAGAACTGGGCCATCCGCGACGTGGGCGACCGGCCGCACAAGCTGTTTCTGCACTTCTTCGAGTCCCCGGCGGAGATCCTCGGCGAGGACGGCCGGGTCGTCGGCCTGCGCACCGAGCGGACCGAACTGGACGGCACCGGGAGCGTCAAGGGCACCGGACGCTTCACCGACTGGGACGTGCAGAGCGTGTACCGCGCGGTCGGCTACTACTCGCAGGAGCTCCCGAAGCTCCCGTTCGACGTGGCCTCCGGCACCGTCCCGCACGCCGCGGGGCGGGTCGTCGACGGCGCGGAGCCCATGCCCTCGGTGTACGTCACGGGGTGGATCAAGCGCGGCCCGATCGGTCTGATCGGCCACACCAAGGGCGACGCCAACGAGACGGTCGCCTGCCTCCTGGAGGACCACGCAACGGGCCGGCTCCGGGCCCCGGAGCGGCCCGAGCCGGAGGCCGTCACCGCGTTCCTGGAGGAGCGCGGCGTCCGTTGCGCCACCCGCGAGGGCTGGTACCGCCTGGACGCGCATGAGCGGGCGCTGGGCGCGGAGCAGGGGCGCGAGCGGATCAAGGTCGTGGAGCGCGACGCCATGCTGGACGCTTCCGAGCCCCGTTCCTGACGTTGCGGACCGTTCCTGACCGTACGGACCGATGGTCCGTACGGCCGGAGGGCAGCTCCGTCCGCCTCGGCGGAGCTGCCCGACCCGCGATTTCGCTCAACGGCCCTGCAGCGCCCTGACGTTGTCCCCGAACGTCCACCCTTTCGACCCGTCCCGGTTGAGGGGCCAGGCCATCAGACCCTTGACGATGTTGCCGTAGTGGTTCCATGCCTGTGAGACCTGACCGGTCGTCATGTAGTCGCGCTCCGGCGCCGGGTTGAGCCGGAAGTCCCGGAACCTGCTTGTCGTAGGGGACCTTGATGGTGGTGCCCTGAACGACGAGTCCCGTGTCGAGACAGTCCGTCTGCGCGGTGAACCCTTCGACCGTGCCGGCGGAGTACGAGTCGCCCGCGCACCCGTACATGCTGCCGTTGTAGTACCGCGTGTTCAGCCACCACAGGCGGCCGTTGTCCGCGTACTTCTTCACGATCGGCAGGCAGGCGCCCCAGATCGAGCCGTACGTGATGCTCCCGCCGGTGACATAAGCCGTCTCCGGGGCCATCGTCAGACCGAAGTTCGAGGGCATCCGCGCGAGCACACCGTCGATGATGCGGATGAGATCGGCCTGCGAGGTCGATAGCCTCGCTGATGTTGCCGCTGCCGGTCAGACCGGTCTCGATGCCGATGCCGATGCCGTCGACGTTGTACTTCTTCAGGATCGGGACCACCGTCTCGACGAACCGGTCGGCGACGGCGCTGGAGCTGAGGTCGATACCGGCGGTCGCGCCGCCGATGGACATCAGGGTGGTGAGTCCGGCGTCCTTCGCCGCGCACATCCCGGCCGGGGTCGGGACCTTCACGGTCGAGTCCATCCCGTCCCTCCCACAAGACGGTGCCGTCCGAGAGGGTGACGGGGAAGGCGTCGTTGATCACGTTGTAGCCGTGGCCCGTGATGCGGCTGCCGGTGACCGGGATCCAACCGAGCGGCGGGTGCACGCCGTTGGACGCGCGGCCCAGTTCTCCCAGTCCCCCTGGAACACCTTTCCCGGGGGCTTCGACTTGACCGCGCACGTGTCCTCCTGCGCGGCGCTCGCCGTCGCGCCGACCAGCGTCCGCACGACACACGCCGCCGCGAGGCCGAGCCCCAGCAGGCGCGATGCCCTACCGATCATGTTGCGTTCCCCCTTCCGGACGAAGCGAAGCGGCAATTGCCATGACCCTGACGATCTCCGCAGTGATCCGAACCGAAGACGGACATCGACACCCGGAGGCCGGTTGTAGGTGGAAGTCTGCTTAGCTTAGGCTTACCTAAATCCCAGCGCTCCGCGTGGGATTCGCCCGCTTCGTCCACCTACCCATGAGGAACACCCATGTCCCGGTTCACCCGCGTGCGTCGCCGGACGCTCGCCGCAACTGCCACCGCCGCAGCGTTCGTTCTCGTCCTCGGTGGTTGTTCGTCGAGCGACGACGGCAAGGAGACCTCCGGCGCATCCGGGAAGAACGGCGGAGCGTTCCCCGTCTCCATCAAGAGCGCGCTCGGCACGGCGGAGATCAAGAAGCAGCCCGAACGGGTCGTCACCCTCGGCCAGGGGTCGGCGGAGACGGCCATCGCGCTCGGCCACACCCCGGTGGGCATCGAGAGTTACGAGTGGGGAAGCGACAAGTCGGGCTATCTGCCCTGGATCCACGAAGCGGTGAAGAAGAAGGGCGACAAGCTGCCGACCCAGTTCACCGGCGGCGAGGACATCGACTTCGAGGCCATCACCGAGCTGGAGCCGGATGTCATCCTCGCGCCGTGGTCCGGGATCACGCAGAAGGATTACGACATCCTCAAGGACATCGCCCCCACGGTCGCCTATCCCGATCTGGCGTGGAGCACGGACTGGGACGAGCAGATAGACATCATCGCCAAGGCGCTGGGCCGGCCGGACAAGGCGAAGACCCTCATCTCGGAGATCCAGAAGCAGCTGTCCGACGCGGCGGCGACCCGGCCGGACTACAAGAAGCACACGTTCTCGTACATCTACAACACCGGCCCCGGCACCCTCGGCGTGTTCAAGCCGAACGAGCAGCGCGTCAAGATGGTCTCCTCGCTCGGTCTCACCGTCGACCCGGTGGTGAACACCTTCAAGGAGACCAAGGGCACCGACTCGGCGCTCATCGGGCTGGAGAACGCCGAGAAGCTGAAGGACAGCGACCTCGTCTTCACGTTCTACACCGACGACAAGTCCCGCAAGGAGATCGAGGCGCAGCCGCTCTACGCGGCGATTCCGGCGGTCAAGAGCGGCGCCGTGGTCGCGAGCAAGGACAACTCCTTCGTCACGGCTTCCTCGATCATCAACCCGCTCACCGTGCCGTGGGTGATCGACCGTTACCTGCCGTTGATCGACAAGGCCGTCAAGACCGCCGACAAGGGCTGAGGCCGACCATCCCCCACATGGCCACCACCACGCACGCACCGCCGAGCGGTGCCGGAACCTCGGGGACCGGCACCGCTCGGCGGGTGTATTCCGTCGTCATCGCAGTCGTCGTCCTCGTGCTCGCCGTGGTCGCGAGCGTCATGTTCGGCAGCCGGACCACGTCGTTCGGCGATGTGCTGCACGTCCTGTCCGGTACCGCCGATCCGAATGTCACCACCATCGTCGAGAGCCGCTACCCGCGGACCGCGCTCGGTGTGCTCGCCGGTCTCTGCCTGGCCGTCGCGGGCACGCTCATGCAGGGCGTGACCCGTAATCCGCTGGCCGATCCCGGTCTCCTCGGGATCAACGCGGGCGCCTGTGCGAGCATCGTCGCCGCGACGGCCTTCCTGGGAGCGTCGGGCAGTACGGACACCATGTGGTGGGCGCTGCCCGGTGCGCTGATCGCCGGTCTGCTCGTCCATGCGATCGGATCGGCGGGGTCGGGCGGTGGTCTGGTGCGGCTCGTGCTCGCCGGTGCGGTGCTCTCCGCCGTACTGATGGCGTTCATCCAGGCGGTGACGCTGAGCCGGCCGAAAGTCTTCGACAGCTACCGGTACTGGGTCGTCGGCGCGCTCGGCGGCCGGGACTTCGACGTCTTCTGGTCGGTCCTGCCGTTCGCGGTGGCCGGTCTGCTGATCGCGGCCCTGCTGGGGCCGGGCCTCAATACGCTCGCACTCGGTGACTCGACCGCGGTGTCCCTCGGGGCGAATCCGGCCCTGGTACGGGCGGGCGGGCTGCTCTCGGCCACGCTGCTGAGCGCCGCGGCGACGGCGGCCGTCGGCCCGATCGCCTTCGTCGGGCTGGCCGTTCCGCATGTGGTGCGGGCCCTGGTCGGTGTCGACTTCCGTATGCAGATCCTTTTCTCGGCGTTGGCCGGTCCCGCGCTGCTGCTCCTCGCGGATGTGGTGGGCCGGGTGGTCATGCGCCCGCAGGAACTGATGGTCGGTGTCGTGACCGCGTTCATCGGCGCGCCCGCACTGCTCATCGCCGTACGCAGGATGAGGGGCACCGCATGACGTCGCATCAGGCCGGATTCCGCACGGCATCGCCCAGGGGGTTCCTGACGATCGGCCGGACCGTGGCGGTGCCGGTCCGGCGGGTGTCGGTGCTGACGGCGCTCGTCCTGTTCGTGCTGCTGGTGGTGGCCGCGGTCGCCACGCTGTCGCTCGGGCGGCTGGGCATTCCGCTCGCCGATCTCGCCGGAGCGGTGACCGGCGGGGCCGAGGGCAGAGACGCGTTCGTCCTGGAACGGCTGCGCGGCCCGCGGCTGACGGTCGCCGTGGGCACCGGCGGGGCGCTCGGTCTGTCCGGGGCACTGTTCCAGTCCGTCACCCGCAATCCGCTCGGCAGCCCGGATGTGATCGGGCTGGGGGCCGGGGCGGGGGCGGGCGCCGCGATCGTCGCCCTGATGTTCCCGGACACGGTGCCGGTGGGGCTCGGCGCGCTGCTCGGGGCCCTCCTCGCCATGCTGTTCGTCCATGTGTCGACCGGTACCGGATTCCGTAACCCGGCCCGGCTCGTCATCGCCGGGATCGGGGTCTCCGCGATCGGCGCGGCGGTCACCCAGTACGTCGTCTACGCCATGGAGCGGGACCGGGCCGCCGTTCTCAGCGCCTACGTCAACGGCAGCCTTTCGGCGCGGTCCTGGGACGACGCCGGCACGATCTGGCTGGTGCTGCTGGTCGTCGCCCCGCTCACCGCCCTGCTCGCCCGGCGGCTGGACATCGGGGAGATGGGCGACGACATCGCGGGCGCGCTCGGGTCCGGCCCCCGCGGCACGAAGACGATCGCCGTCGTGCTCGCGATCGTGCTCTCGGCGGGCGCCGTCGGTGTCGCCGGGCCCATCGCGTTCATCTCGCTGACGGCCCCGCAGATCGCCAAGCGGATCACCCGGGTCTCCGGCCCGCACCTGCTGCTGTCGACGCTGACCGGCTCGCTGCTGCTGGTACTCGCGGATCTCTGCGCCCAGCAACTGCCGCTGTTCGACAACCTGCCCGTCGGCATCTGCACGATGGCCATCGGGGGCGCGTACCTCGGCTGGCTGCTGGTACGGGAGTGGCGCCGGGGAGTCCTGTGAGGCCCTACGGGGCTGTCACCCGCCGCTGGAGCACCTGTACGCCGCCAGGTATACGCCCTCGCGGACGCACCGTGCGTCGTCCTCTCCGGCTGTACGGGTCACGTTGCCGCGGCCTCTCTTGAACGCGTTCAAGAGAGGCCGTAGAGTCATCGCCGAACACACTTGAACACGTTCAAGTCGGGGGCTCGATGTCTGTACTGATCGATCTGATCGTCATGCTGGGCATGCTGGTGGTGGTCCCCGCGGGGCTGCGGCTGGCCGGTGCTCCCGAGCTGGACCGGATGCGGCGCCTGTGGCCGCTCTTCGCGGTGCCCGGCGCCGTCGCCCTGTGGCTGCCGCGCGGGCTGCCCGCCACCGCCCTGGCGGCCTGTTACGCGCTCGGGGCCGTACTCCTCGCGCTGCACGCCCCACTGCGGCTGCTCCGCAACCTCGCGGCGTCCCGAATCCCCGCCGTGGCACCCGCCGAGATCGCCCTGCTCACCGCCCTGGTCACCCCGCCGGTCGCCGCCACCGCACTGGTCGCCGAACGCTCGGGGCACCCGCTCTTCGGCTTCGGGCTCGGCATCCTCGCGCTGACCGTGCCGCACTTCCACTTCGCCGGATTCGCCGCCGCGCTGGTCGCGGGACTCGTCTCCCGGGTCGCCGACAGCACTGCGGGAAGGTTCGCCGCGCTGAGCGTGCCGCTGGGCACCCTGCTCGTCCTGATCGGCTACTTCATCGGGGACTGGGCCGAACTGGCCGGAGCGGTCGTGCTGACGGCGGGCATGTGGACCGTCGCCCTCCTCACCTGGCGTTCGGTCCGCGGCGGGCAACAGGACCGCATCACCCGGCTGCTGCTCGCCACCTCGTCCGCCGTGCTCGCGGTCACCATGGTGCTCGCACTGAGCTGGGCGCTCGGCGAGGCCACCGGGCTCCCGCACCCCACACTGACCTGGATGGCCGCCACCCACGGCCTCGGCAACGCACTGGGCTTCGCACTCTGCTCGGTGCTCGCCTGGCACAGGCTCCAGAACCCCACCGATCACGAAGGCAGGACCGTATGAGCGCCCTCACCTATCCCGAGGTCGGAGCCACCCGCCTCGGCCCGCTCCCCGACGGCTACCACCACCTCCACCACCGGACCCGGGTCGGGCGCGGCCGGGCCGACCTGGAGACGGCGGGCGCGGCGGTCACCGGCTGGCGCATGCATCGCACCAGCGGGGCCCGGGTCCGCGCGTCGGCCGCCCGCGCCGGGGCCGGGGTCTCCGTACGGGTGTCGCTGGGCGTCGGCCCGTTCCGGTTCACCGCGCCCTGCCGGGTCGTCTGGGCCGATTACGAGGACGACCGCATCGGATTCGCCTACGGGACCGAGGTCCGGCACCCGGAACGCGGCGAGGAGTCCTTCGTCGTGGAGCTGGCGGACGACGGGACGGTGTGGTTCACCGTCATGGCGTTCAGCCGGCCGGCCGCCTGGTACTCCCGCCTCGCGGGGCCCGTCGTACCGGTGCTCCAGCGCTGGTACGCCCGTAGGCTCGGCACCACGCTGCGCCGCATCGTCACCGAAGGCCGGAACGAGCCCGTCTGAAGGGCTGAGCCGGTCCGCCGGGCCGATACTGGAAGTGATGGACTGGTTCACCGCAGACGGGTACTGGCTCAGCCGGCTGATCTTCCAGCGGGCTCTCGCCGGCGTCTATCTCTTCGCCTTTCTCACCGCCGTGCTCCAGTTCCGGGCGCTGATCGGTGAACGTGGCATGCTGCCCGTGCCCGATTTCGTGCGGCGCACGGACTGGCACAGCGCGCCCGGCCTCTTCCGGTTCCACTACTCCGACCGTTTCTTCGCGTTCGTCTCCTGGACCGGCTGCGCGCTCGCCGTCGCCCTGCTCACGGGGGTGGACTCGTACGTTCCGCTCTGGGCGGCGATGCTGCTCTGGGCGCTGCCCTGGGCGCTCTATCTCTCGATCGTCCAGGTCGGCCAGACCTGGTACAGCTTCGGCTGGGAGTCGTTGCTGCTGGAGACCGGCTTCCTCGCCGTGTTCCTCGGTAACGCGCACACGGCTCCGCCGGTGCTGGTGCTGTGGCTGTTGCGCTGGGTGCTGTTCCGGGTGGAGTTCGGTGCCGGGATGATCAAGATCCGCGGCGACGAGTGCTGGCGCAAGCTGACGTGTCTGTACTACCACCACGAGACCCAGCCGATGCCGGGTCCGCTGAGCTGGTTCTTCCACCGGCTGCCGAAGCCCGTCCACCGGGTCGAGGTGGCGGCCAACCACGTCACCCAACTCCTGGTGCCGGTGCTCCTCTTCACCCCGCAACCGGTGGCGAGCGCGGCCGCGGGGCTGATGATCGTCACCCAGCTGTGGCTGGTCCTGTCGGGGAACTTCGCCTGGCTGAACTGGGTGACGATCACCCTCGCGCTGTCCGCCGTCGACTGGTCCCTGTTCACCGAACCGCCGGCGCAGTCCGCGCCGCCCCTCTGGTACGAGATCGTCGTCATCGCCGTCACCGCGCTGGTGGTGTTCCTCAGCTACCGCCCGGCGCGCAATCTGGTCTCCAGCCGCCAGGTGATGAACCGCTCGTTCGACCCGCTGCATCTGGTCAACACCTACGGCGCGTTCGGCAGCATCAGCCGGGTCCGGCTGGAGGTCGCGGTCGAGGGCACGGACGAGCCGGTGCTCCACGACGGCACGGTCTGGCGGGAGTACGGCTTCCGCGGCAAGCCCGGCGATCCGCGCCGGCTGCCCCGCCAGTTCGCCCCGTACCACCTGCGGCTCGACTGGCTGATGTGGTTCGCGGCGCTCTCCCCCGCGTACGCGGGCCCCTGGTTCGGCCAGTTCGTGGAACGGCTGCTCGAGAACGACCGGGACACGCTGCGACTGCTGCGTCACAACCCGTTCCCCGAGGCCCCGCCCACGCATGTCCGCGCCAGGGTGTACCGCTACCGGTTCACGACCTGGCGCGAACTGCGGGCCACCGGACGCTGGTGGCACCGCACCTACGTGCGGGACTTCATGCCTCCCGTCTCGCTCGGCCCGGCCTGGCTCAGCCCGACCAGGCGACCTTGAACACCCAGGCGTGCTGTCCGGCCCTGCGGGCCGCCGCCGGTACGTCGATCACCAGCGAGCCGCCCGTGGTGCGCCGGCCTAGCGGCCGGTCGTGGCCGAGCAGGGTGACCCGGTCATCGCTGCGGATCGGCACGGGGGCCTCGACGGTGAGGGTCTGCCGAGGACCGGGGCCGAGGTGGTGCCGTCGGCGTAGTGGACGGTGACCCGGCCGGATGCGGCGCCGTAGCTGCACGCGGCATTCGGCGGGGCCGCGGTGGCGGAGGCGGTGTTCCGACCGGCGGACGCCCCGGAACGGCCGAGCTCCGGCCCGCCCGTCGAGGGGTGGCCGGAGCTCGGTTGTGAAGGCGAGAAGCGCTCAGTCGATACCGGGCAGGATGTGCGGCTCGGCGAGGTCGTCCTCGTAGCCGGCCAGCCGGATCGGTGCGGACCTGGCCCAGACTTCGATGTTCCGGAGCTTCTCGGGACCGCGGGCCCGCTCTCCGTGGCGTTCGGCCGGTCGTTTCTCGTGCTTCGCCAGTTCTGGTGTCGTCACCGCGCACTCCTTTGTGTCGCGTAACCCCGGGCGTCGCCGACGCCCCCGTCTCACAACCGGGTGTCGACCACCCGCGAGGGCAGGGGCAGGAACAGTTCGGTCGCGGTGGCGCCGGATACGGGGCGGGACGGCGACTCGGTTGACAAGCCTGTCCCAGGACGGCCGAGGAGGGTTTGTGGACTCCTCGGTGACGCCCGTTCGCATCAGACTAACCAAATGAGCGCGTTCCCGCTCGATGGAACGTGTGCTATGGGTCACTTTCGGCCACCTGGTACGGAAAAACCCGGCCAGGAGAGATTCCCGGCCGGGTCCACGGCACCGCACGCAACGGCGCGACCGATGGTGCCCGCACGCACGGAGCGACCGGTCGGCTACCAGTTGGCGGGCGCGTAGTCCTTGAGGAAGCAGCCGTACAGGTCCTCGCCCTCCTCGCCGCGCACGATCGGGTCGTAGACGCGGGCGGCGCCGTCGACCAGGTCGAGCGGGGCGTGGAAGCCCTCCTCGGCAAGGCGGATCTTGTCGGGGTGCGGGCGCTCGTCGGTGATCCAGCCGGTGTCGACGGCGGTCATCAGGATGCCGTCCTTCTCGAACATCTCCTGGGCGCTGGTGCGGGTGAGCATGTTCAGCGCGGCCTTGGCCATGTTGGTGTGCGGGTGGCCCGCGCCCTTGTAGCCGCGGCTGAACACCCCCTCCATCGCGGACACGTTGACCACGTAGGAGCGCTTGGCGGCGGTCGCGGCCATCGCCGGACGGAGCCGGCTGATCAGGATGAACGGCGCGGTGGAGTTGCAGAGCTGGACTTCCAGCAGCTCGATCGGTTCGACCTCCTCGACCGTCTGGATCCAGCTGTTGGTGTCATGCAGGTCGGGTACGAGACCGCCCGCGTCGATCGCCGTTCCGGCGGCGATCCGCTCCAGCGAGGCGGATCCGGTGACCAGGGCGAGCTCGGTGACGTCCTGCGCGGACAGGCCTTCCTTGCGGGCGGCCGGGAGAGCCGCGACGCGGTCGACGGTGCCGCTGCCGAAGGTGCCGATGACCTCGGCGGCGGGCAGCTCCCCCGCCGGAAGCGGGGCGGACTCGGCATTGACCAGTTCGCTGTACGCGTTCGCGGAGCGGCGCACGGTCTGCGCCGCGTTGTTGATCAGGATGTCCAGCGGGCCCTCGGCCGCGACCGAGTCGGCGAGCGCGACGACCTGCGCGGGGTCACGCAGATCGATGCCGACGATCTTCAGCCGGTGGATCCACTCGCCGCTGTCCGGCATCGCCTTGAAGCGGCGGATCGCGTCGTTGGGGAAGCGGGTGGTGATGGTGGTGTGCGCACCGTCGCGCAGCAGCCGCAGCGCGATGTACATGCCGATCTTCGCGCGGCCGCCGGTGAGGAGCGCGCGTCGGCCGGTGAGGTCGGTCCGGGCGTCACGGCGCGAGCCGTTCTCCTTGGCGCACTGCGGGCAGAGCTGGTGGTAGAAGGCGTCCACCTCGACGTACCGGGTCTTGCAGATGTAGCAGGAGCGGGGGCGCTGGAGGACGCCCGCGATCTCGGCACGGGCCGAGGACGACGGCAGGACCCCCTGGGTCTCGTCGTCGATGCGCTCGGCCGAGCCGGTCGCGGTGGCCTCGGTGACGGCCCTGTCGTGCGCGGTCTTGGCGGCACGGCGCTCCTGACGGCGGCGCTGCTTCACGGTCCGGTAGATCCCGGCCGTGGCGCGCCGCACGGCGATGGCGTCGGGGTGGTCGATCTCGATGGTGTCGAGTTCGTCGAGCACGCTCAGGCAGACGGCCAGCCGCTCCGGGTCGATACCGGGACCGAACTCCTCAGTACCGGAAGCGAGCTCCGGGCTGTCCTCTGTCACCGTCATTGCCGTTCCTCTGTCGCTTGTCCCTCGTGGCGCCGACCGCCGTACCTGCTCCTGCCGGGCCGAACGCCCCGGTCAAGTCTGCCATGCACGGGATGCTGCTCCGTTCGTGTGATGTCCCTCGCGTGACGCACGTGGCACGGAGCCGCTCCGCCCCGACGGCTCCTTCACGGTTAGGTCACATATGCTTCCCTGCGATACGGCCGGGGTTGAGCCGTGCCGTCCGTACAAGGGGGTGGAGAGTGGCCGAGCTCCCGGCGGGCAGCTCTCCTGCCAGAGCGTCTGTGCGCCTGGACGCCGTCCCCGTGCAGAACGGGCCTGCCCCGGCCGGCAACGAGTCCGCCGGCGCATCCGCCAATGGTTCGGTGTGGAAGGTCGACGCCGTGATCCTGCTGGTCGAGGACGACGCCGGTGACGCCCTCCTCGTCGAGGAGATGCTCGCGGACAGTGAGCTGGATTCCGCGCTGACCTGGTGCCGGACGCTCGCGGAGGCGCGCCGGTTCCTGGCCGGCTGCCGGACCCCGTGCTGCGTACTGCTCGATCTGCATCTGCCCGATGTGTACGGCCTGGACGCCGTGACCCAGATCGTCGAGTCGGCGCCCGATGCGGCCATCGTGGTGCTGACCGGCAGGGCCGAGGCCGATACGGGCCTGTCGGCCGTGGCGACCGGCGCCCAGGACTATCTCGTCAAGGGGCGGCTCGATCCGGAGGCGCTGGGCCGCTCGGTCCGTTACGCCCTCCAGCGCAAGCAGGTCGAGCAGGCCGCGGCGGCGCTGCGCGCCAACCGGCTGATGGCGCGGGAGAACGCCCGCCTCGAACGCGGGCTGCTGCCCGTGCCCCTGCTGCACGACGACTCCTTCGAAGCGGTGGCGCGGTACGCGCCGGGCCGGGCGCACGCCCTGCTCAGTGGTGACTTCTACGACGTCGTGCAGACCTCCGACGGCACGGTGCACGCGGTGATCGGCGATGTGTCGGGGCACGGGGCCGCGGAAGCGGCGCTGGGTGTCTGTCTGCGGGTGGCCTGGCGCACGGCGGTGCTGTGCGCGACCGGCCGGCTCGAACAGGTCCGGCTGCTGGAGGAGATCCTGGTCGCCGAACGCTCCGACCCGCATGTCTTCGCCACCGTCACCTCACTGTCCTTTTCGCCGGACCGGCGCCGGGTGCAGGTGGTGCGGGCCGGTCACCCCGGGCTGTTGCTGCGCAGCGGTGACCGGGTGAGCTGGGTCGAGCCCGAGCCGGGGATGGCCCTGGGACTGCTGCCGGGGACGGGACGGTGGAGCGTCTCGGAGCTGTCCCTGCCCGGGGACGGCCGGATCGTCCTCTTCACGGACGGTCTCTTCGAGGGGCGTACGGGGCCGGGCTCCCGGCTCGGCGAGGACGGGCTGCTCGCCCTGGCCCGCAGGCACGGGGCGCTGCCGGCCCGCGCGTTCGTGGACACCCTGGTCGACGAGGCCGCCGAGGCCGCGTCCCCGTACGGCGGTCTCGCCGACGACGTGGCCGTGCTCCATCTGGGCTGGGGCCGGGAGACTCCGCGATGAGCGGCCGGGACGCATCGCCGGAGCCCGGGCGCGGCCTGACCTCACGGCTGTCCGTTCAGAACTGGGTCCATCTGATTCTCGCCGTCTTCGTGCTGGTCGTCTGCGCGGGCCTGACCGTCGGGGGCCTGGTGCAGTCCCGGATATCCGACCGCACCACCGAGCTGGTGGACCGCATCCAGCCCGCCCGCTCCTCGTCGTTCCAGTTGCAGAACGCGCTGCTGGAACAGGAGACCGGGGTCCGCGGATTCGCGCTCACCGGTGACTCGACCTTCCTGCGGCCGTACGAGGCGGGGATGCGGGACGAGAAGCTGCGGATGGCCCGCGTACGTGCCCTCGTCGGGGACGAACAGCCCTTCGCCCGCGATCTCGACCGGATCGCCGCGGCCTCCCGGGAATGGCGCAGCGGGCATGCCGAGCCGCTCGTCGCCGCGGTCCGCCGGGGCGGCCCGGCGTCCGAGTCCTCGGCCCCGATCCGGCAGAGCACGGACGAATTCGACACCCTGCGCCGGCTGTACACGGCTCAGCAGGCGCATCTCGACCTTGCGCGGGACCGTGCCCGCACGGATCTGAGCAACGCCCGCACCACCCGTGACCAGGTGCTCATCTCGCTGGTCGTGGGCTTTCTGCTCGCAGTGGGCTCGCTGAGTCTGCTGCTGCACCGGATGGTGGGCCGGCCGCTGGGCCGGCTGACCGCCGCCTCCGAGACGGTCAGCTCGGGGGCGTTCCGCAAGCGGATCGACGTCGACGGGCCGTCCGATGTGCGGGCGGTGGCGGCGGCCGTGGAGGACATGCGCCGCCGCATCGTCGAGGAGCTCGCCGAGTCCCGGGAACGCGAGACGCTGCTGGCGGAACAGACGCGGGAGCTGCGCCGGTCCAATGCCGAACTGGAGCAGTTCGCCTATGTCGCCTCGCACGATCTGCAGGAGCCGCTGCGCAAGGTCGCCTCGTTCTGCGGCCTGCTGGAGAAACGGTACGGCGCGGAGCTCGACGACCGGGCGCGGCAGTACATCGACTACGCGGTCGACGGCGCCGGGCGGATGCAGGTACTGATCAACGATCTGCTCACCTTCTCCCGCATGGGACGGGTGCACGACCGGTGGAAGCCGGTCGACCTGGACCGGTCCCTGGACCGCGCGCTGGCCAATCTCGCGCTGGTCGTCGAGGAGTCCGGTGCCACGGTCGTACGGGAGGTCCCGCTGCCCTCGCTGACCGGGGACGCCACGGCGCTCTCCATGGTCTGGCAGAACCTGATCGGCAACGCGGTGAAGTTCCGCCGCCCCGACGTGCCGTGCCGGATCACGGTGGGCTGTGTGCGGGAGGGCGACGACTGGCACTTCCGGGTGGCGGACAACGGCATCGGCATCGCGCCGGAGTTCTCGCAGAAGGTCTTCGTCATCTTCCAGCGTCTGCACGGCCGGGAGGAGTACGAGGGAACGGGCATCGGTCTGGCCCTGTGCCGGAAGATCGTGGAGTTCCACGGGGGCCGGATCTGGCTGGACCCGGAGACCGCCGAGGGCACCTGCATCCGTTTCACGCTGCCGGTCGCCCCCGCCGTACCCGCGCACACCGCCGCGCGGCCGCCCGGCCCGGACACCGCCGTCGAAGGACCCGGACATGGCTGAGATCTGCCGGGCTTTCCCCGGAGTGGGACCGTTCGTCGCGGGTAGGCGAACGTCGAGAAGCTGTCATCGAACACCCCTGCGTCGCCCTGGCTGGAGCACATGAACGAACAGGTCACCTCGCGACCGGCCGGCCGCCCCTGCCCGGACCGGCCCACGGAGGTTCTGCACAGCGCCGAGGTGTTCGACGGCGAACCCGGCTGCATCGCGCAGGCCCGGGACCTGGCCGACCGCTTTCTGGTCCGGCTGGCCGCCGAGTGGCTCGCGGTGTTCGGCGAGCACACCCGCAGCGATCTGATGCTGGCCGTGAGCGAACTGGTCACCAACGCGGACCGCTACAGCCAGGGCCCGTATCTGCTGGAACTGGAGGGCACCGCGGAGCGCGTCAGCGTCACGGTGTACGACAGCAGCACGGCCCTGCCGCTGTTCTACTCACCCGACCCGGCGCGCCCCGGCGGCCACGGCATGGAGATCGTCGTGGCGCTGTGCGACCGGCTGACTGCCGAGCGCGTGCCGGTGGGCAAGCGCATCCGGGCCGAGTTCGGCTTGAGCACCTGACCTGTGGGGCGGACGGGACGCCGCCCGCCCCACGACCACGGTCGGCCACCCGGTGGTGTGGCCGGTGTCCGGGGAGAACTGCGCGAGCCGGACGGCACGGAGGTGCCGGGGTGGGTGTCGTCCTCGTTCTGCGTGCCGATGAACGGGGTGGCCGGGCCGGTCAGTCGTCCGTCGGTGCGGGGCGTGGCCCGGGCCGCCTCGATCCGCTTCACGTCGCGCCGTGCGAGTCGGCGATGTCACCGTTGGCGCCGGCGTCCGGCCCGCACGCTCCGGTCATCCGGTCCCTCGATTGGGGCGACGGCCTCATGCGCGACCCGCCTGGCGCAACTTCCGCGTGCTCCAGGAACGATTCACACAGATCGGGGCATCTAGTTGAGGTCCCGTGGATACGGACAGACACCTCACGCCTCCTCCCCCCACCGGAACAAGGGGTGCATCCAGCATGCAGATGTCCAAGCCGGTCGCACCCACGGCGCCCACGAATCCGGGCCTCAAGCGGGAAATCGGACTGATCGGTCTCATCTGGACCTCGGAGGGGTCCATCATCGGGTCCGGCTGGCTGTTCGGCGCGCTGTTCGCCGCGCAGGCAGCCGGCACGGCGGCGCTCATTTCCTGGGGCATCGGGGCGCTCGCCATCATTGTGCTGGCGTTCGTGCACGCCGAACTGGGGGCCATGTACCCGGTCGCGGGCGGCACCGCCCGTTTCCCGCACTATGCCTTCGGCAGTGCCGCCGGTGCGTCCTTCGGATGGTTCTCGTGGCTGCAGGCCGTCACCGTGGCGCCGATCGAGGTCATGGCGTCGCTGAACTATCTCAGCGTCCACGCCCCTTGGGTGCAGACCGGCAAGAATCACCTGACACCCGCGGGGTACGGGCTGGCCGTCGCATTCATGGCGTTCTTCGTCGTCGTCAATTACTTCGGCATCAAATGGCTCGCACACGCCAACAGCGTGGCGACGTGGTGGAAAGTGGCCGTCCCCGTCTTCACCATCATCGTGCTGGCCGCCACCACCTTTCACGGCAGCAACTTCGGCTACCAGGGCTTCGCCCCCTTCGGCGCCAAGGGCGTGCTCTCCGCCATCAGCACCAGCGGCATCATCTTCGCGCTGCTCGGCTTCGAGCAGGCCGACCAGTTGGCGGGCGAGAGCCGTAATCCGGCCAGGGACATCCCGCGCGCGGTCATCGGCTCCATCCTCATCGGCGTCCTCATCTACGTGGCACTTCAGGTGGTCTTCATCGCCGCCCTGCCGCACAGCGCGTTCGCCCACGGCTGGGCCGACCTCTCCTTCAGCGGAAAGGCCGGCCCGTTCGCCGGGCTCGCCACCTCCGTCGGACTCGGCTGGCTCGCCACGCTGCTGTACATCGACGCGGTCGTGTCACCGTCCGGTACGGGCCTGATCTACACCACCGCCACCTCTCGGGTCTCCTACGGCCTGTCCCGCAACGGCTACGTCCCGGCGGTCTTCGAACGCACCACCAAGCGCGGCGTCCCGTGGTTGGGCCTGCTCTTCGCGTTCGTGGTCGGGCTCATCGTGTTCCTGCCGTTCCCCACGTGGCAGAAGCTGGTCGGCTTCGTCACGTCCGCGAGTGTGCTGATGTACGCGGGGGCGCCGCTCGCCTTCGGGTGCCTGCGCAAGCAGGACCCGGACCGGGCTCGTCCGTACCGGTTGCCCGGCGGAATGTTCTGGGCGCCCGTGGCCTTCATCGTCTCGAACCTGATCATCTACTGGGCGGGCTGGGACACCCTGTGGCGGCTCGGTGCGGCGATCGTGCTCGGCTATCTGCTCCTGGGCGGCTCCGCGCTGCTCAAGCTCAACCCCAGGGTGCCGCACATGGACTGGTGGTCCGCACAGTGGCTGCCGGTGTACCTCGTGGGCATGGGTCTGATCTCCTGGCAAGGCGGTTTCTGCAGCACGGGGCCGGCGTCCACGGCGTCCTGCGGTGCGACCGATGTCCTTCCGCTGTGGTGGGACATCGCGCTCATCGCGGCGTTCAGCCTGGTGATCTACTTCTGGGCCCAGGCGGTCCGGCTGCCGGACGAGGAGACCCAGGAGTACATCGGCTCCGTCGAGGTGGTGCCCGGCGGGTGACCCGGCCTCGTGCCCGGCTCCGGCGCGTCCGGGTGTCAGACGTTCCCGAAGACGCAGTCACCGCACAGACCACCGGCCGGGCAGCGGTAGTACAGGCAGCAACTGCGGCGGCGGAACGCCGCGTCGTGCGGGGCGCCGGTGTTCTGCAGGTCCGGGTGGTCGAACAGTTCGGCGACCAGTGCGCGGGCCCGTACGGACACGTCGGGGCGGCCGTGGCTTCGTGCCCAGGCGACCAGCTCGCGCAGGGCTCCTGCCAGCGCCGACCCCGCATTGCCCCACAACAGCCGGTTCGACAGGGGGCCTTCCCGGTGGATCGCCTCGGCGAGGGGCACGAGGTGGCCGAACTGGACGGCCTCCCGGATCCGGTCGGCGGTGGCGGGCAGCGTTTCGGAGGTGCTCAGCCACAGATCGTCCGGGGCGGTGTGCCGCGGGTCCCAATGGAGGGCATCGGGCGAGAGACCGGGAAAGCGTCCTGTCAGGGCCGCCGGGCCGAGCGCGACCGACCAGAGACGGGCGGCCAGCCCCAGGTGTGCGACGGAGGCGGCGACTCTGCGCTCGGTGGTACGGAGCCGGTCGGCGACCGTGTCGATGCGGGCCGTGAGCGGTGCGGACTCCCCCGCGTACAACAGTGCCAGCGGGCGGTGCGCACCCTCGGGCGGTGCGGTGGTGCGCAGGGCGAAGAACCCACCCACCGAGGGCCCTGCGGGCTCGTCCATCGCGCTGCTCCCTCTCGGTTGCGCGGCCGCCGCGACCGGTGACCTCGCCGGATCGCGGGCATCCGGAGTGCCGCGACCCACGCGACCCGGCGTTCACCGTATCCCCTCCGTTGATCGACTCGGAGTCCTCAGGAGGGAGGACTACCGTCGGTAGGAGGACCCCGGAACCACTCCCGTACTACCAAGGCAGTACGACGGATCGCCCCCTCAAGGACGACGACGCGGCCGCTCCGGAGGGACATCGTGGTGTACATGAGTTCCCTTGCGCTGTCCGTGCTTCTGTCACTGGTCTCCGCGGTCGCCTACGCGGCCGGGGCGATCGTCCAGGAGCGCGTGGCCGCGACCGGCGACGGCCGCTCGCTCGCACCCTTGCGCAACCGTGTCTGGTGGGCCGCCGTGGCGCTGAACGGGGTGGGCGCGGTGCTGCATGTCGTGGCGCTGGCCTACGGTCCGCTCAGTCTCGTCCAGCCGCTCGGTGCGCTGACCATCGTCTTCGCCCTGCCGATGGCGGCGCTCTTCGTACGCCGCCGGGCACGGGCCACCGCATGGCGCGGCGCGATCATGGCGACCGTCGGTCTGGCGGGCCTGCTCGCGCTCACCGGGGACGGCGAGTCGCGGGCGCTGAGCGGCCCGGATCAGCTGATGCTCGCCGGGGTGACGCTCAGTGGGGTCGCGGCGCTCTTCCTGGTCTCCAAGGGTGTGCACAGGCCGGTGGTGCGGAGCGTGATCGTGGCAGGGGCGGCGGGTGTGGCTTTCGGTATCGCCTCGGTGTTCACGAAGACGGTGGCGGTGCAGTGGACGTCCGGCGACGCGGGGGCCGGAATGCCGGCACTGCTGGCGATAGCCGCATTCGCGGCCGCCGGGCTGCTGCTGTCCCAGGTCGCGTACCGGGGTGCCGGGCTGACCGCGCCGCTGGCCACGGTGACCGTGGTGAACCCGGTGATAGCCGCGGCCGTCGGCATCACCCTGTTCGACGAGGAGCTCCGGCACGGTACGGCGGGCACCATGCTCGCGCTGGCGTGCGGGGTGGTCGCCGCAGGCGGGCTGGTCCTGCTCACGACGGAGCGGCTGGGTGCGGAGCACCTCGCCGGGCGGAGCGCGGGAAGCGGGCACCCGGTCGTTCCGGGGGACGGGACGGTCGCGGCGGGCCCGTACGGGGAGCCGGGCGCCGCGGATCCGGCGGCCGGTCTGCCCCGGCCGGCCGGGACGCGGACGATTGTCGCTCGTCCCGAGCCCGCCACTGCCACACCGGCGTCGACACCCACGAGGACCGCCGCGGCCGACGAAGCCGTCGCGGAGGCCTTCCCTGCGGCCCCTGTGCTGCCCCTGCTCATGCCGTTGGAGCGTCGGCTGGGGCAGGTGGAGTTCGGGCAGGTGGAGTTCGGGCCCGGGCGGCCGTCGCACACTCGCCCCGCACGGCGGGACGGCGTGTCGTCCACGGGGTCCGGTGCAGCCGATGACGCCGCCGAACCGCCGGGGGCCGTTCAGACGCTGACGCCGCCCGCCCTGAGGTAGGCCAGCGGGTCGATGTCCGAGCCGTAGCCGGGGCCGGTGCGGATCTCGAAGTGCAGGTGCGGACCCGTGACGTTCCCGGTGGAGCCCGAGCGGGCAATCCGCTGGCCTGCGGAGACGTGCCGGCCCTCGCGCACGTGAAGCGCGGACAGGTGCGCGTACTGGCTGTACTTGCCGTCGCTGTGCCGGATGACGATCTGGTATCCGTACGCTCCGCCCCAGCCCGCCGAGACGACCGTGCCGGAGTCGACCGCCTTCACCGACGTGCCGGTCGGAACGGGAAAATCGACACCGGTGTGGTAGCCGCTGGCCCAGGAACCGGTCTGGTGGTACGGGGTGCCGATACCCGCCGCGACCGGCGCGATGAGGCCGGCGTGCTTCTCCACCCGCTCCTGCTTGTGGCTCTCGGTCTTCTTCGGGTGGGGCTTCGGCTTCGCGCTCTGGTGGTGCGGCTTCGCCGTTTGGTGCTGGGGTTTCGCCGTTCGGTGGGGTGACGTGGCCGCTTGCTGCTTCGGCTCGGCCGTCCGGTGCTGCGGCTTTGCCTTTTCGTGCGGTGCGGTCGTCGCCTTCGGTTTCGTCGTCGGCTTCTTCGTCGTGGTCGAGCCCGCCTTGGCATCCGTCCTCGGTGCCCGGGCCGCATCGAGGCTCAGGCGCTGCCCGGGGAAGATGAGATCCGGGTCGTCCCCCACGACCTTGCGGTTCGCCGCGTACAGGTGCTGCCAGCCGCCCCGTACGTGCTCGGTCGCCGCGATCGCGGACAGCGAGTCGCCAGGGGCAACGGTGTACGACTCGCGCTTGCCGGGCACGGTGGTCGGCGTGGCGGGCGTGGACGTCCGCTTCGTCTCCGGCTTTCCGGCGGCGGCCTTCCCGGGCGTCTTCACCTGACTGGTCCGCGCCGACTGGGTGTTGACGTCGGGGGCGTCCCCGCCACTCGCCAGCCCCGCCCGTGTCGAGCAGCCCGGCCAGGCGCCGGGCCCCTGCCCTTCCAGCACCTTCTCCGCAACGGCTATCTGCTGGTCCTTGGTCGCGAGATCGGCGCGCGGGGCGTACACCGTGCCACCGTAGGCCGCCCAGGTCGAGCGGGTGAACTGCAGGCCACCGAAGTAACCGTTGCCGCTGTTGATGTGCCAGTTGCCGGTGGACTCACAGGCGGCGACCTTCTCCCAGACGTCCGTCGACGCGGCGCCCGCCGAGGCCGCCGCGACGAGCGGGAGAGCGATGCCCGCGCCTCCGGCGGTGACCGTGAGCGAGGCGCGGTTGAGCCGGCTGGGCTGATATCTGCGGTGCCGTCCGTTCGCGGCCATGACTTGGCTCCCCCACAGGCAGTAGGACACGTCGCAAGCGCCCAACTTATGGGCAGACAAAGGGCGATGACAAGAGAGCAAAGCCCGGCCCACCCGTATCGGACGGTCCGGACGAGAGGCCCCAACGGGTGGCGCCGCGGTTGAAGACCGACCGGACCCACAGATGGCCGACCGGACCCACAGATGGCCGACCGGACCCACGGGTAGCCGACCAGGCTCATCCCGACGCAGCAGGCGAGCGCGACGACTTCGCTGTTACCGATCTCGGTGCCCATCAGCAGACCGCGCAGCGTCTCGGTGATCGGTGTGAACGGCTGGTATTGGGCGAACCGGCGCAGCCCGGTGGGCATGGACTCCGGCGGGACGATGGCGCTGCCGAGGAAGGGGAGGAGCGTCAGCGGCATGGGGATGTTGCCGGCGGTCTCGGGGTTCTTGACCACCAGCCCGATCGCGGCCGCCAACCAGGTGAGCGCGCACCCAAAATCGCCGTGCGCAGGGTGCGGAAGCAGGGTTCGGAAGTCCTGCCCGCCGCGCAGCGGGGGCGTTCCGCATCCGCGTCGCCTCGTACCGTCCGGTGCACGGACGGAGCCATACGGCCCATGCTGAACAGCCGTTGCCCTGCCCCGTATCCATACTGAAGATCCCGGCATCCCCGAACAGATTGCAGAGCACACAGATGAGCGGCACCGCGCAGATCGGCGTCACAGGGCTCGCGGTCATGGGCCGCAATCTCGCCCGCAACTTCGCCCGCAACGGCTTCACGGTCGCCGTGCACAACCGGACGACCGCGAAGACGGACGCCCTGGTCGAGGGGTTCGGCGACGAGGGTTCCTTCGTGGCCGCACGTACGCCGGAGGAGTTCGTCGCGGCGCTGGAACGCCCGCGCCGGCTGGTCATCATGGTGAAGGCGGGCAATCCGACGGATGCCGTGATCCAGGAGTTCGCGCCGCTCCTGGAAGAGGGCGACGTCATCATCGACGGCGGCAACGCGCACTTCGAGGACACCCGCCGCCGCGAGCGGGAGCTGCGCGAGCGCGGCATCCACTTCGTGGGCGTCGGCATCTCGGGCGGCGAGGAGGGCGCGCTGAACGGGCCGAGCATCATGCCGGGCGGCTCGCCACAGTCGTACGAATCGCTGGGGCCGCTGCTGGAGAAGATCGCCGCCAAGGCGAAGGACGGCGCCCCGTGCACCACTCACATCGGTCCCGACGGGGCCGGGCACTTCGTGAAGATGGTCCACAACGGCATCGAGTACGCGGACATGCAGCTGATCGCGGAGGCGTACGACCTGCTGCGCAAGGTGGCGGGCTACTCCCCCGCGAAGATCGCCGAGACCTTCCGCGCCTGGAACACCGGCCGCCTCGACTCCTATCTGATCGAGATCACGGCGGAGGTGCTCGCCCACACCGACGCGGCCACCGGAAAGCCCTTCGTCGACATCGTGCAGGACCGGGCGGAGCAGAAGGGCACGGGCCGCTGGACGGTGCAGATCGCGCTGGATCTCGGGGTGCCCGTCTCCGGTATCGCGGAGGCCGTCTTCGCCCGCTCGCTGTCCGGCCACGCGGATCTGCGCGAGGCGGCGAAGGGCCTGGCGGGCCCGTCGGCCGCGGTGCTCGACGAATCGGCTGCCGCGGCCTTCGCCGACCGGGTGGAGCAGGCGCTGTACGCGTCCAAGATCGTCTCGTACACGCAGGGGTTCCACCAGATCCGGGCGGGCAGCGAGGCGTACGACTGGAACATCGGCCTCGGCGCGGTGGCGGCGATCTGGCGGGCCGGGTGCATCATCCGGGCAGCGTTCCTGGACCGGATCCGGGCGGCCTACGACACCCGCCCCGACCTGCTGAGCCTGCTCTCGGACGAGCAGTTCGCCACGGAGATCGGCGCGGCCCAGGACGACTGGCGCGCGGTAGTCGCCGAGGCGGTGCGGCAGGGCGTGCCGACGCCGGGTTTCGCCGCCGCGCTCTCGTACTACGACGGACTGCGCGCGGACCGACTGCCCGCGGCGCTGACCCAGGGGCAGCGAGACTTCTTCGGCGCGCACACGTATCGGCGTACGGACCGCGAGGGCTCCTTCCACACGCTCTGGGGCGGCGACCGGTCCGAGGTCGAAACCGGCTGACACACGGGACGCCGGTGGGTGCCCCCGGCCCACGGCGCGGGCGGCGTTCGGCAGTCCTCCGCCGATGCACCAGTGCACGAAGCGGACGGCTCCACGCGCCGGTTCACGCCGGTGGGGAACTCCGACCGGGCGGGAGCCCTGAGCGGGCGCCGCTACGGGAGTCGCGGGAGGAGACCGGGCTGACACCGGTGGCCGTGGGCCCCGAGATCCGGCGGGGCAGCCCCCGGCGGCGACGCCGGTCTGCCGCGGCCTGCCGGGCTGCCCTGCTCATCGCCACGCTCCTGGCGGACGGACGCCTCAGCCCCGTCCGAGCCGTTCGCACCTGGCCGGTGTCCCGGTCGTCGCCGGGAGGTCGCCCTGGTCGTCGCCTCGGGTGACGTCCGCAAGCGCGCCGAGGAGATGGTGGATGACGGGAACCGGCCCACCGTCGCCCGGGCGGGTGACCCGGGGTGCGGCGTCGTCGTACGTGTGCGTAAGTAGCAGCAGGCCTTCTTGTCGCCCCACCCGCGAGCCCGCTGCACTTCCGTACCGCTGACGCCCCATGGAGCCCCCGTATGCCCGACGCCTTGCCGGAACCGGTCGCGGCCCAGCCCGTCGTCGCGCCGTTGACCAGTGCCGCCCTGATCCTGGTCGCCACGATCGAGCCCGGTGGTGAGCCGGTCGTCCGCGAGGTGCTGCCGGATCTGGCGGCGATCGCCCGTTCCATCGGGTTCCGGTTCCCGGGCGCCGGCCTGGTCTCGGTGACCTCCTTCGGCTCCGACGCCTGGGACCGGCTGTTCGCGGGGCCGCGTCCGGCGGGGCTCCACCCGTTCCAGGAACTGCACGGTGCCCGCCACCGGGCTCCCGCCACGCCGGGCGATCTCCTGTTCCACATCCGGGCCGAGCGGATGGACGTCTGTTACGAGTGGGCGGCCCAGCTCCTCGACCGGCTCGGCGGGGCGGTGAAGGTCGTGGACGAGACACAGGGGTTCCGCTACTTCGACCACCGGGACCTGCTCGGCTTCGTCGACGGCACGGAGAACCCCTTGGGGGCGGACGCACGGTCGGCGGCCCTGGTCGGCGCGGATGATCCGGAGTTCGCGGGCGGCAGCTATGTCATCGTGCAGAAGTATCTGCACGACCTCGCGTCCTGGAACGCGCTGAGCACCGAGGCCCAGGAGCGCGTCATCGGCCGGACGAAGTTCGCCGACATCGAGCTCTCCGACGACGTCAAACCCGCGGACTCGCATGTCGCCCTCAACACGATCACCGATCCGGACGGCACGTCGCGCGAGATCCTGCGGGCCAATATGCCGTTCGGCAGCTTCGAGCAGGGCGAGTTCGGCACGTACTTCATCGGTTACGCCGCCGATCCGGGCGTGACCGAGCAGATGCTCCGCAACATGTTCCTCGGCAATCCGCCCGGCACGTACGACCGCATCCTCGACTTCTCCACGGCGGTCACCGGCACACTCTTCTACACCCCCCGCGCCGACTTCTTCGACGCCCCGCCGCCGTCGCCCGCCATGACCGCGGCCGAGGCCCTGCCGGAGCCGGCGTCCGCGCCCGCGGTGGCGCGGGCCCCGGTCCCGGTCCGGTGGGACGACGGCTCGCTGCACATCGGCAGCCTGCAAGAAAGCGCCCAGTGATGAACAACCTCCACCGCGAACTCGCCCCCGTCACGGAAGCCGCCTGGGACCAGATCGAAGAAGAGGCCCGGCGCACCTTCAGCCGCCATCTGGCGGGCCGCCGTGTCGTCGACGTCACCGGGCCGGACGGCCCCGGACTCGCAGCGATCGGCGACGGTCATCTGCGCGGGATCGACCCGCCCACACCGGACGTGATCGCCCGGGCCCGCACTTCGGTGCCGGTCATCGACTGGCGGGTGCCGTTCACGGTGACCCGGTCGGCCGTGGACGACGTCGAGCGCGGTTCCGACGACAGCGACTGGCAGCCCGTCAAGGACGCGGCCCGCACCTGTGCGTTCGCCGAGGACATGGCGATCATCGACGGGTACGCGTCGGCTGGCATCACCGGGCTCCGGGACGGCTCCTCGCACACCCCGCTGCCGCTTCCGGCCGACGCCCGCGACTATCCGACCACCGTCAGCCAGGCGTTGACCCAGCTGCGGCTGGCCGGGGTCGACGGCCCGTACCGGCTGCTGCTCGGTGCCGACGCCTTCACCGAGGCGACGGAGACCTCCGACCACGGATACCCGGTGGCCACCCACCTGGCCCGGCTGCTGGACGACCAGATCCTGTGGGCGCCCGCCGTCACGGGCGGCGTTCTGCTGTCCACCCGGGGCGGCGACTTCGAACTGCGCCTGGGCCAGGATCTGTCGATCGGCTATCAGGACCACGACGCGACCAGCATCCGGCTCTACTTCCATCAGGCGTTCACCTTCCGGATGCTGACGCCGGAGGCCGTGATCCCGATCATCGCCTGACCCTCCCGGCAGCACCACGCAGGTGGGGACCGTGCCGGTGCGACCGTCCGCCGCGAGAGTTCCCTCCGGCGGAGTCGGACCGCCGGCCCGCCACGCCCCTGGGCCAGGAACGCCTCGACGGTCCGGGCGAAGCGGCGGGGGCCGTCGAGCCACGGACAGTGCCCCGCGTTGTTCGGCCGGACGACCGGCTCGGCCCTGCCGAACAACTCAGCGATGCCGACGACGACACGGGGACGCGGGCCGCTGTCCACTCCGCTCGCGAGGACGAGGACCGGTGTGTCCCACGCGGCCAGGGCGGCGCGGGCCGCCGCGGGGCTGCCGACGGTGGTTCCGGACGGCACACCCCAGGTCGGCCTCACGGCTGCGGACCGCGGCCGGCGGCGTACGAACACGGCTCGTTCACCGACTCACGGCCCGGCTGTACGCGGATCCACACCGGTCAGGGCCCTCGCAGCGGCAGGCCGCGTACTCACCGGGCTCACGGCGCGGGTGGACGCCGTCCCGGCCGGCACCCGAGGCTCGCCGTCCGAGGGGCCGGAGCCCGCGAGACGGACCGGGCGGTCAGCCGGGCGGATGAGGTGACGGCTCAGGTTCCGGAACCGGCTCGGGGTTCGGGGCGGGCGGCTGCGGAATCGGATCCGGCGCCGGGCCGGGCGGGACGGGTCCGGGCGGCGGAGGCGGCGGCTCCGGCAGCGGCGACGGCGGCTCGGGCATCGGTCCGGGCGTGGGCGCCGGTGGCACGGGGTCGGGGTACGGATTGGTCATCGGAGGCCTCCGAGCGGTTCAGGGTGGATCTGCTTCCACCGTCCCCCGGAGCGGCTGCCCGCGCCTGGTGAGCCCATGCGTACGGGTTCCGGATGACCTGTCCGGGTGCACCGTCCCTGCGACGGGTCAGCGCGCGGTGGCGGCTGCCGCGGCTGCGAGGCCCGTCCGGGGGCTGGCGAGCACCGGGATCCGGGTGACCGTACGGGTGACCGCATCGGCCATGGACGCCTGCGCCAGCACGATCACATCGGCGTCCGTCACCGCATCGGCCGCCGCCGCGACCAGGTCCAGAAAGCCGTCGCGGTCCCCGGCCTCGAAGCGCGCCCAGGCCCCCTCGACCAGGACGGTGCGGACCTCGACGGGCCGGTCCCCTACCTCTTCGGCGAGAAGCGCGAGGGTCGGCGCCAGCGTGTCGCCCAGTGCCGCGAGGACCACCACACGCTCCCGTTCCGCGGCAGCGGCCGCCATGGGGCGGTCGACACGCAGCACCGGAACTCCGGCCGTCGCCGCGGCCGACTCCGCGACCCCGCCGATCGTCGAACACGTGCAGAGAACGGCCGAGGCACCCTCGGCGACGACGCCCGCGAGCAGCGCCCGGATCTCGCCCGACACTGCTTCCGGGCCCGAGTCCCTGGCCCGGGCGAGCAGGTCCTCGGACACGAGATGGCGCAGGGCGAGTCCGGGATGATCCGTGTCCCGGAGCGCGTCGAAGACCGGGACGTGGACCGGGGAGGTGTGCAGCAGTGCGAGTGTCATCGACCGAACGTACAACTCCCCGGCCCGGGTCGGGTCATCGGCCGAGTGGATGAGTACAGCTCGCCGCTGTGGATCACTACAACTCGGGGTGGGACGCGAGCTGCGCCTTCGCCCGCTCCACCAGTTCGGCCGGCGCCTCGGGAGCCTCGTCGGGGTGACGCTCCGCCCACTTCGCGGCGTACGGGCAGAGCGGGACGACGGAAACACCCGCGCGGCCCGCCATGGCGTAGAACTCCTGGACGAGGGCGCCCGCGATGCCCTTGCCCTCGTGGCCGGGCTCGACGACGGTGTGCACGGCGACGAACGCGGCGGGGTCGCCGTCCATCACGAAGTACGCGATGACTCCGGCGGCCTTGCCGTTCTCGTACGCGAGGAGGTTGCCGCTCGCGCGGTCGTCGCGGATGTCGAGTTCGATCCGGTCGGTCTGTTCTGCCATGACGGGTGCTCCCTCGGTGGCCGAGCCGGGTCAGCGCGCCGCGGGGACTGCGTGCGGGCTCCGTTCGGCGGCGGTGCCGGGTACGGGCTCGGAGGCGTCGGCACCGAGCGCGACGATCCGGTTGTCGGCGTCGACATGCACGATACGCGGGGTCAGGCCGCGCGCCTCGGCGTCGTCGACCTGGGCGTAACTGATCAGGATGACCAGGTCGCCGGGGTGGACGAGGTGGGCGGCGGCACCGTTGATGCCGATGACACCGGAGCCGCGTTCGCCCTCGATGACGTACGTCTCCAGGCGGGCACCGTTGTCGATGTCGACGATGTGCACCAGCTCGCCCGGCAGCAGATCAGCCGCTTCCATCAGCTCGGCATCGACGGTGACGGAACCGACGTAGTGCAGGTCGGCCTGGGTCACGGTGGCCCGGTGGATCTTGGACTTGAACATGGTACGCATCATCGAGGTGCTCCCAGGCTAGGCTCCCTGCCTGCGTTTTTGCAGGTCAAGTGCTGTTTTCCTACCTTACAACGAGTCGCAAGTCCGGTCAGCTCTCCCCAGGTATTTGAGGACTGATGCTCACCACTTGCTCACTTTTCTGACCCTCCGTCAGGCAGATCGGAGGTTATTTACGGACAACCTGTGGCCGTCCCGCCGCGACGACGACGCCGGCCTGCGCAACCACTCTGGGGCATCCTCGGGGCCGCCCCCATCCGCCCCCGTTATGTTCTTCGCGGTCCTGCAAGAGGGCCGCTGGCCTCCGGGCCCGGCATGACTGTGTCCCCCTGTCGAACGGATGACAACTCCAAGCCCTACACCGCGCCGCCCACAGAGTGCCTCGCCAGCGGCGCGGCACTCGACGTCGCGGCGAACCTGCTCGACACCAACGATCACGGAGACGCCCGGTGCCGGTTGGCGCCCCTCGTTCAACGGCTGAGGGAGACCGACCTCGCCCTGAGTACCTGGCTTCGACGCCCGTCTTGGATCTCCGACCCGCCGAGGCAAGCAGTCATGGATCTCCCGACCAGCAGAAGGGCCGCAGCGTGACCGCTCAGACGGCGCTCTCCCTGCGTAGGCCGCCTACGTCGTCATACAGCTCAAGGTCGAAGCTCAGTCCGAACCACGAGAGCAGCATCGAAAAGCGTCGAGCCTGTCCGGATCGATGACACCGTTCAGCAGCGTGTCCGCCCCGTCGACCGGATCAAGTTCGATCCGGCACCAGCTTGTTTCGACTTCGTACGCGTCCCAAGACGACGACCTGGGCTTCCAGCCGGCCCGAACGAAGCGCTCGGCCACCGCCGAAGTGTCGAGACGCCCACGCAGCACGCCGCACAGGTTGTTGTCGGCCTCCTGCCAGTCGGGGGCGAGGCTCGAGCCGCCGTCTGAGATGTCCACGATCGGATTATGGGCGGTCAGTGGGACGGCGAGCCCGCCAAATACGCCTCAGGGCCTCGAGCTCGTCTCGGGGAAAGTGCTCGCCCCACTTGCTCCGGTAGTTGCTCTCGCCATAGACCGTCGCGACCTCGTCGAAGCAACGAACCACCGCACGGACGAGACCGTCGACGCTGAGCGCTCCAGACCACAGCTCGGCTCCGGCGCTGTCGTGGTCACTGCCATGCCGCAGCTCAAGCAGGCGGAGCCAGGCGGAGTCCCCTTCGCGATAGAAGATCCATCGGAAGGCGGTCGGCTCCGCCTCGAACTGCGCACGGGTTTCCGACTCGCCGGCGACAAGCCGGGCCACAGCGACCAGCAGATCCTCGGGAGCGCTGCTGATATACGAGGCGGCGAGCTCGGCCCTCGCAGCACTCGCTTCAACCGTGCAGTCGGCCCAGCCGTGTTCAGCCGGCGTCCAAGTGATTCGAAGGTCAGAAGGCATGGCCCCTCACCCCGCGAGGAAGTGTCGGACGTCGGCGGCGAGGGACGACATCTGCTCCCCGGCCTCCAGCCACGTGGTCACGGAGGCAGCCCAGCCGCCCGTGGCCTTCGGCCACGGGCGCAGAGTCCAGGTCACACCGATATGCCCACCGGATCGGAACACGGCCGAAACGGTCAGGTCCCGGTCGTTGGTCTGCCAGCTCCGCTCGCCGTCCCACCCTCGGTAGTCCGCGGCCAGCTCTTCCAGGAACGGCGCGAGATCGCTGTCCCAGACCCAGGCCACGACCTCATCGACGCGGGCGTTCAGACCCGGAGCCCGGATCTCGATCGCGTAGTGCACGGAGTCCTGGTCGAAGCCGAACCGATCACAGAACTTCACACCGACGGACGGGTTGTCCTCGCAGTGGATGGTCACGTCCGTCTGCTCGTCGAGGTCGCCGGTTGGAGAAGTCATGAGCCGAACGCTAGGTCAGCACCACACTTGCCGTCACCAGGGTTCTCGTGGAGGAGCGATTGCCGTTGGTACGACAGTTGTCCTGCACATACGACACCTACCGTGCTCAGCCTCAACGGCCGCGAGGACAAGACCACGAACGGGTGACACGCCGCGTTCGAGTGCACCTCCGCCGCCCCGGGCGCGGCCCCGGCGCCCACCACCCAGCAATAGAACATTCGTCCACGATCTGCCCCCGACCAAGCCGTTACGGACCCCCCACGGGGGCGTTCTTAGAGCACCAGTACCCCTCACGCGCCCAGATGGAGGACGCCATGAATCCCGTACTCGCCCTTGCGCATCAGCCTCTCGGATTCGAACAGCGGCGGCCCTCGACTACTCCTCTCGCCCGCCACGCACAGCGGGTTGACGCCGTCGCCCACCGCTCAGCACGACCGGATACGAGGTGGACCGCATGAACGAGCCCACCCATGCAGCGGCCAGCCGCCGCAGCGAGACGCAGGCGCGCCGACACGCCCCTTCGTCGCTGTCGCCCGCCACCCACGACGGTGGCTGCCGGGCGGCATTCTCCAGGGTTCTGCCCGTCAGCCGGCCTATCCCGGCGGCGCGGAACGCGGTCACCGGGAGCCGATCATGACCGATCCGTTGCGCTCGGCCGCACCGAGCGCCCGATCCGTGCCGCACGCCCGTACCGAGCCTCTGCCGCTCCCTCCGGCATCTGCCCCGCCTTCGCCCGAAGGCGCGGAGCTTGGCGACGAACTGAAGGATGCTTACTGGTCGACCTGGGACGGTGAGGCCTCCCGCACCAGCATGTGGAAGATCTTCGCCAAGCTCCCCGCGATCATCCGCCGCGTGCTGGGGATGGCGTGGCGCGCCGACGCACGGGCCACCTCGGCCGTGATCGTCCTGCAGCTGGGTTCGGCGGCGATGGCGGCGTTCGGGCTCCTGGCCTCGATCGGCGTCCTGCAAGCCCTCTTCGCCCAGGGCGCCACCCCAGACCGGATCCGCGCCGCGTTCCCGTCCCTGGCTCTGGTGGCCGGGCTGCTGATGTTCCGTGCCGTGCTCGATGCCGGGGTCGCCTTGTATCAGGCCCGGCTGACACCGAAGATCCGCCGCATTGTCGAGATGGATTTCCTTCGCCTCGCGGCCCACGTGCGGCTTGAGGCCGTCGACGACGCGAACTGGGCGGATGACTCCAACCGCGCCAACGACCGGGGGCTCTACTACGCGCGCCAGTCCATCACCCAGATCATGGAACTCGCGTCCGCGCTCCTCGGACTCATCGGTGCCGCCTCTGTTCTGACCCTGCTCCACCCCCTTCTTCTGCCGCTGCTTCTCGCCTCGGTGATTCCGCAGGGACTCGCCTCGGTGCGTTCCGCGCGCATGCGGTTCCTCAGCCAGGTCCGCTACAGCACCCTCCAGCGGCGCGTGCGGCTGTTCACCTGGCTGCTGCTGGACCGGGACGCTGCCGCGGAGCTGCGCTCCTCGACCGCGCAGCCGGCGCTGCTGGGCGAGCACGAGGCGCATCGCCCGGCGGATCGAGGAGGAGGACACCCGGCTGGGGCGGGCCGAGGCCCGCACAGCACTGTTCGGCCGAGCAGTCGGCGGTGTGGCCACCGGCCTGACCTACGCCGCGCTCGCCTGGATGACGATCGTGGGCTGGCTGCCGCTGGCCTCCGGCGGCGGCGCCGTTCTGGCAATCCGGGCCAGCCAGGGCACCCTGACCCGGATCGTCCTCGCGACCCACTACGTGTACGAGCACGCCCTGTGGGTGTCGGACCTATACACCTTCCTGGAGAAGTGCCGCACATTGCTGCCACGCCGCACCGGGCTCGCCGCACCCGGCCAGGTCAAGACGATCAGCATCGCGAACGTCGCCTACACCTACCCCGACGGGAAGAAGCCCGCGCTCAACGGCGTGTCCCTGGAGCTGGCCGCAAACTCCACCGTCGCTTTCGTGGGGGCGAACGGCTCGGGCAAGTCCACGATGTCCAAGCTGATCGCCGGGTTGTACGAGCCGACGGCCGGCAGCATCACCTGGGACGGCACCGACGTGCTGACGATGGATGCCGAAAGCGTGCAGGCCCAGGTAGCCATGGTCCTCCAGGACCCAGTGGAGTGGCCGCTCTCGGCCCTCGCGAACATCACCATCTCCACCGGGACGATCACGCAGGCCGATCCGGAGCGGGCACACGAGGCCGCGACGGCGTCCGGCGCCGACCGGGTCATCGCCGGGCTGCGCCAGCAGTGGACAACCCCGCTCTCGAAGCGGTTCAAGGACGGCGAAGAGCTCTCCGGCGGGAACTGGGCGAAGTTCGCCGTGGCCCGCGGTCTCTACAAAGACGCCGCGGTCCTCCTGCTCGACGAGCCGACCGCCAGCATGGACCCGCGTGCCGAACACGCCGCCTACACCGCTGTGCTGCGCGGCCGCCGTCGCGCGGACCGCATCACGATCCTGATCTCCCATCGGCTGGCCAGCGTGATCGAGTGCGATCAGATCTTCGTGTTCCAGGACGGCCAGATCACCGAAAGCGGTGATCACACTTCGCTGATGGCTCAACGCGGCGAGTACCACCAGATGTTCAGCCTCCAAGCCGCCGCCTACCAGGCCGAGGCTCCGAGCAGGAACGGAGACAGCGGATGAGCGCCGCCGACAGGCGGATCGCGCCCGCCCCACGCACTGAATGGCCGGAGCACTTCGAGGACCACCTGGCCGGGACCGGCTGCCCGATCTGCACCAACGACTTCACCGCCGAGGACATCGCGTGGGGCCTGCTGATCAACAAGGGCACGTTCGCCAACGCCTACCTGTGGCGCAGCGGTCAGGTCCGCGGCTATGTGGTGGTGATCTTCACCGCGCGCCACATCGCCGAGCCGACCGCGATGACCTCCGCTGAGGCCGCGGGTTTCTGGAACGAGGCGCTGGCCGCCGGTCGCGCGGTGGAGCAGTACTACCGCCCGCTGAAGCTCAACTACCAGCTCCTCGGAAATGCCGTGCCACATGCCCATTTCCACATCACTCCCCGGCGCTCGGCCGACCAGGATCCGGCGCCCGGCGGGCCGCTCCCCTTCGACGTCCTCGATCACGGCCGTCAGGACGAAGAGCAGTTGCAGTCCGACGCCCGGCACCTGCGCGAACTGCTGGGCTGCACTGGGTCCTCGGTGGTGCCGCGATGAGCGCGGAGTCCGCCGTGATGACGGTGGTGGCGGGAGTCCTGGCGCTGTACTACCGCATCACCCCGACCGACGTCTCCGAGGGGCCGTCAGGGACCGCCACCTGCAACTACGTGGCCCGGGACGCCGACGGCCGGCGATGGTTCGTGAAGGCCTATCCGGCGAGCGCTGACCTGGGCGCCGAGCGGCGCGCCATCGAGCTGGCCGAGTTCGCCGCGCTCGGCGGGGTCCCGGTGCCGGTGATGCGCCGCACCCTCGACGGTGATCTCATCGCGACGGGCGGCGGGTTGTCGGTGTCCGTCGCCGCGTTCGTTGAGGGTGCCGAGACAGCGGCAGGCGGTCTGTCCGGCAAGCGGTGGGCCGCCGTCGGCGAGACCGTGGGCCGGCTGCACCGCACGCTCGCCCGCCACCCGGACGGGCTGCCGCGCCGCACCCCCGCCCGCGAGGTCTGCAACGTCAAGCGGGGCCGACAGCGCTTGGAGCGGCTGCTCGCCCGCTATGCGAAGCAGCCCCCGAGTTCCCCCTTCGAGGTATGGGCGAGGGACGCCGCCCAGGAGCGGCTGGGGGGACTCCCCGCCACGGCATCCATGCTCAAAGCACTCCCGCCGACCCTCGCCGCGCAGATCGTCCACGGCGACCTCTCCTCCCTGAACTTGATGCTGAAAGGCGAGAAGGTCGCCGCAGTGATCGACTTCCGGCCGCCGTCGCACCGCAGTCCGATGTGGGAGCTGGGTCGCATCGTGCTCGATCCGCGCACGGTTCTCGCCGCCCCCAACTGGCCCGCGGGCCTGGCCGCGGCCGTCGCTGCTTACCGGGAGGCCAACCCGGCCATGTCGGCGGAACACCTGCTGACGGTGCCACGGATAGCGGCCGGCTATCTGGCCTGCTCGGCATATCCCCTGTCCGAACCGCTCGACGACCCGGCCGCGGTCACCTCTCAGCTGGAGGCGTACGGGCGGGACCGCCATCAGGCGCAGCGTGTGCTGTGGGAGCGCCTGACGGAAGCCGAGGAGGTGCTCCATGACCTCCTCCACTGACCCCTCCTCCTCCCCCGGCGCCCGGCCGTCACTGTGGCGACACCGCAACTTCCGGCGCTACCTGACCGGGCAGGCAGCCAGCGTGACCGGCCGCTCGATCAGCAGCATGGTGATCCCCGTGCTGGCGGTACTCGAACTGGACGCCACCACCGTCGAGGTCGCCTGGCTGACCTTCCTGGGCCAACTGCCGCCCGCACTGATGGCGTTGCACGCCGGGGCCCTCGCCGACCGCCACTCCAAGCGGAAGCAGATGATCACCGGCGACCTGGTCAGCGCCGCCGCGCTGGCCAGCGTGCCGGTGGCGGCCGCGCTGGACCGGCTGTCCCTGACCCAGCTGATGGTGGTCGCGGCCGTGCAGGGCGCGGCGGGGGTGCTGCACGATGCCGCCGCGATCAGTCTCCTGCCCGGCCTGGTCGACCGGTCCCTGCTCCAGCGGAGCAACGCCCGCATCGGCGGGCTCTTCGCCGTCGCCGCCACCGCGGGCAGCAACCTCGGCGCCGCCCTGACCGCGCTCCTCGGCCCGGCCCGAGCTCTTCTCGGGGACGTCCTGTCCTACCTCGTCAGCGCCTGGTGCACCGCCCTCATCCAGGCCTCAGAGAGCCCCCGGCCGGCAGCGGAAGACCGCCGGCTGCACACCGAGATCGGTGAGGGCCTGCGCTACGTGCACGGCGACCACCGGCTGCGCACCCTGACCCTCGTCAACGCCACGACGTCGTTCGCCCTGGCGCTCCTCAATACCTTGTGGGCGCTGTTCCTGCTCCGGTCCCTCGCCATGGGCCCGACCGCGTTCGGCGTGGTCCTGGGCATCGGAGCCCTGGGCGCGGCTGCCGGGGCTCCGGCCGCCCCGTCACTCGCGGCACGGTACGGGCCCGGGCCGATGATGCTCGCCGCGCTCGCGATCACTCCGCTCACCCAGATCCCTCTGCTTCTCGCCTCCCCGGGCCTGGTCTGGCAGTTCGCCATCGGTGCCGCGCTGTTCCTTCAGCTGGCCTGTGCCGGGGCCGCGGGGACGACCCAGCGCACCATTCGCCAGGTCGTCACCGCCGACGGCATGCAGGCCCGTATGCAGGCAGTGAGTACCTGGCTCACCTCCGGTGCCCGTCCGGTGGCCGCGCTTCTCGCCGGCGGGCTCGGCACCTGGATCGGCGTGCGCCCCACCCTGGTTGCCGGTACCTGCCTCCTCGTCGTCCCCCTCGTGGTCCTCTACCGCTCCCCGCTGCGCAGCCTGCTGGACATGCCCGGCTCACCCGCCGTGGCTCCTCCATCAGCCGAGGCCCTCACACCACCAACGCCGACGGGGCCGATCGTCCCGAATCCCGCAGTCGCCGTGGATATGCGGCACGACCGCTCCTCGGAAGGTGGCCCGTGACCACGAACCCGGACACGGCCCCCGGCCCGGAGCCGTCATCGGCGGACCCGCCGCCAGGCGCGCCCCTCCCACCCCGCACCTACTCCCTGCCCTCCAACATTCGAGGTGATCACGTGCCGCCCTCCCGCTCACATATCCGCGCGACCGTCGAGGCCTATCTCAGTCGGCACGCCGAGGAACGGGACGCTCTGGAGGGGCTGCTGGCTGTCCTGGACGGCACCGGGGAGCCGTCGAGCCGCGCCACGCTGCCCGGTCACGTCACCTGCAGCGCGGTGGTCATCGACCGCGACTGCCGCGTGCTCCACATCGGTCATCGGGTGACGGGGCTGCTTCTCGCTCCAGGCGGCCACGTTGAGGCGGGTGACCGTACGCTCCTGGCCGCGGCCGTGCGCGAGGTGTGCGAAGAGGCCGGGCTGCGCCCCAGCGACCTGTGCCTGACTCCGCAGTTCCTCGACGAGCCGATCGACGTGGACGTGCATGACATCGACGCCAATGCGGCCAAGGGCGAGCCCGCTCACCAGCACTTCGACTTCCGCTTCGCGTTCTACCTCACCGCCGAGCAAACGCCTGAGCTCGCTCTCCAGGACGAGGAAGTCGCCGGGGCCCAGTGGCTCCCGTGCGCCGACGTGCGCTCCCCCACACTGCGGGCCAAGCTCCTCGCTGCCGAGCCGCACGGCCTGGATGGGCGCCCGGAGCCCGTCAGCGCCAACGCCCTGATCCACGACGGAGCTGGCCGGTATCTCCTTCATCTGCGAGATGACCGCGAAGGCATGTGGGAGCCCTGGGTCCTGGCCCTCGTGGGAGGCAAACGGTCGCGGGACGATGCCAGCCTCGAGGCGACACTGCGGCGCGAGCTCGCCGAGGAGGTACCGGGTCTGCAGCCGACGGGCCTGATGCCGTTCGCCGTCCAGGAGGCGACGAGCGTCGACGGCCTGGCCGTGCCCATCGGCGTCTACGCCGGGCGCTGGAGCGGTGATGCCGAGGCAGTGGATCTCCGTGAAGGTGTCCTGCTGACGTGGTGCACCGTGGACATGCTCGACCGGCTGCGCCTGAGCCCCGGGCTTGAGGCGCTGATCCGGCGGCACGCGGCCGAGCACCCCGCGGCGGAAGAGCCGACGGACGGCACCGGGCCGCTGGCCGACGAGGCTCCGCCGGGAACCGAGCTGCACATCGTCGGTGTTCACCTGCACCTGCAGGACGACCAGGGCCGGATCCTCCTGGGACTGCGCCACCCGAACTCGGCCTACGCGCCGGACACCTGGCACTTCCTGGCCGGCCACTGCGAGCGGGAAGCCGCGATCGACGGCCTACTGCGGGAGGCGAAGGAAGAAGCAGGCCTGACCATCGCGCCCGAGGACGTCGAGCTCGTCCACACGGTGCACCACGTCGACTCCCCCGACGCGCGGCCGAGGATCGCGCTGGTATTCCAGGCTCGCTCCTGGAGCGGCACCCCGGAGGTCCTGGAGCCCGACCGGACCGTGGAGTGGCGGTGGTGGACGCCCCAGGAGCTGCCGGACGCGGTCGTGCCGTACACCCGCATGGCGATCGACGGCATCCTCCAGGGGCGCCTGTACTCCGAGCAGGGCTGGAGCGAGCGATGAGCACTCTGGACACCTGTCCCATCGCCGACGCGGTCGGCGAGGGCACGCCGACGGAGGCGGGTGCGGACCCGGGCGCCGCGCGAGCGGCGATGGTCACCCGACTCGAGGAAGAGGGGTCTTTGCAGCCGGGCCCGGTCCGCGACGCCCTTCTCAGGCTGCCCCGCGAAGTGCTGATGCCGCAGGCGTACGTACGGCGCAGCGCCCGGGGCGAGGAGGCGCCGCGGTGGGATCTGCTGGACTGGGCGGCGCCGCAGGACCGCCCCGAACTCCTCGCACTGCTGTACAGCGGGGCCAGTGTGCTCGTCCAGCACGACGGGGAGCCGTTGCTGGGCCGGGCGCGCGGGACACGGTCGGGGGCGTCGATCACGTCGATGTCGACGGTGATGGGTTTGACCGTCGAGCTGCTGGAGGAGCTGGATCTGCGCCCGGGTCTGCGGGTGCTGGACGTTGGGACGGGCGCGGGGGTGACCGCAGCGGTGGCCTGCCAGATCTGCGGCGACCAGGCAGTGACAACCCTCGACCGGGACCGGAACCTCGTCGATGCGGCTGCCGCCCGCCTGTCCGACCTGGACCTTCGGCCGCAGGTGATGTGCGGCTCGGGCGAACAGGGCGTGCCGGGCAGGAAGTTCGACCGGATCTTCCTGTCGTACGCGGTGGGGTGCGTGCCGACGGCCCTGGTCGAGCAGCTCGCTCCCGAGGGCAAACTGCTGGCGCACGTGACCAGCGCGTCCCCGTCGTGGCCCGGCCTCGCCGTCGTCGAGCGCACCGCCGAGGGGCGGATCACGGCGGAGCTGCGGGCCGTGGAGTTCGCCCACCGTGCCGGGCACGGCATGGCGCGGATCTGGCTCAGCGAGGAGTTCCGGCAGCGCATGGCCACCGAGCCGGGCACGTGGACCCAGCGGAGCATGCTGGCGCCGCCCGCGGACAGCGACCGCGGCTTCTGGCTGGCGGCCGACCATCTCCTCGGCGGTGGTCTGGTGCGGGACTTCGGGTCTGAGCACCTGGCGATCGGCGCACCCGGCTGCGGATCCTGGATGCGTACGGAGCCGGTGGGGCACCGGCGCTGGAGCGTCACCGTCCAAGGACCGCGGGACATCTGGAAAGAGATCCAGGACCTCGCCGACCGGTGGCGGGCCGCGCGCTCCCCCGACCGCTACCGCCTCTTCATCGACGCGGACGGCGGGCAGCGCGCCGCGTCCGAGTGCGGACGCCTGTCCTGGCAACTAGCCGCCCCCCACCCGCTTGATGAGGGAGCCACCTCGTGACCTACCCCGACGGGCCTCTTCCGGGCCATTCACCGGAGCAGGAGGCACTGTTCGAGGGCGCGGCGTTGACCTACGCCCGCCACCGCCCCGGCCTGCCGGACGCGGCGGTGCATCTGCTCGCCGACACGCTGCGGGGCCGGCCGGCCCCGGTGCTGCTCGACCTGGGCACCGGAACCGGGCAGGTGCCCTTCGCGCTCCTGTCCGCCGGCACTGACCTGACGCACATCGAAGCGGTCGACGTCAGCCCGCAGATGCTGCATCAGGCCAGGCAAGCCCTCACCCCTGTGCTCGGCCCCTGCACCCTCACCCTGGTCCACGCAGCGGCCGACGCCTACGAGCCGCTCGCGACGCTGCCCGGTAAACCGGACTCCGGCCCGGACCTAATCACCTGCTGCCGGTCCTACCACTGGATGAACGGTGAGGCGGTCCTGGAGATGGCCGACCGGGTCGCCACACCGGGTGCCGCAGTGGCGATCATGGGCGACGGGAGCCTATGGACCCACAACGCCGACTGGACCCGGGCGCTGCGCGAGTTGATCCAGCTCTACCTGGGTGCCGAGCGCCGGGCGGGCGCCCGCCGTTCCTACGCCGAGCCCCGCCGCTCGTACGAGGAGGACCTCGCCGCCTCAGCGTTCAACGACGTCACCGAACACCTTTTCCCCGTAACCCGCACCTGGGCGCCGCAGGAGGTACTCGGCTACCTGCGCATCACGTCCTTCGCCGGGGCCGGCCTCTTCGCAGAACGGCACCAGGCGTTCGAGGACGAGGCCCTCGCCCTTCTCCACGCGCACGCGGTGGACGGGTCTCTGGTCGAGGAAGCGACATTCAGGGTTCTGCTCGCCCGGCGTCCGGAGGGAGCGCGATGAGCGGCGGGCAGCGGCACACCGAGCCGGTGGACGTCCACCTGATCCTGCGCCGGGAGAACGCCGACGGGCCGCAGGTTCTGCTGTCCCGGCGGGCCGGGCAGGTGTACGCCGCCGGCCTGTGGCACCTGCCGTCGGGGCATCTGGACGGTCCGCACGAGGACGTGGTCACCGCCCTGATCCGCGAGGCGCGCGAGGAGACCGGTGTCGTCATCGACCCGGCCGACGTGCGGGCCGCCGTGACCGTGCACCACCGCAGCCCCGGAGGCGACAGTCGTACCGGGCACTTCTTCGAGGTCCGGCGGTGGAAGGGCGAGCCCGAGATCGCGGAGCCCGACGTCTGCGACGCGATGGACTGGGCACCCCTTCACGCCCTGCCCGCCCAGATGGTGGCGTACTGCCGTGCAGGCCTGGACGCCTACACCGCCGGCGCGCGCCTGGCCGTGCACTTCCAACTGCCCGGCGACAGCATCGCCTTCGACTCCGGCGCCGACCGGCTGCGCCTCGTATCGGACGTGACCGGCCAGGCGTCTACCGCCTGTCCCGACGCCGCGGTCGTGGAGTTCGCGGAGCAGGCGGTCGGCCGGATCACGCAGTGGACGGATACGTCATGGGCGCGCGAGGAGAGCCGCGTATGGCGGGTCCACGGCGTCCAGGGCGGCACCTGGTACGTGAAGGTGCACCAGAACGAGCGGTTCCACAACAGGGAAGTGCGAGGACTACGGACGTGGGCGCCGGAGCTGGGAGCGGCCGCGCCCCGGCTGGTCGCCGCCGACGACACCCTGCGAGCGGTGGTCCTCACCGCGGTGCTGGGCCACTCGCTGCACGGCACCGTCCTTGCCCCGGCCCAGGAGAGGGCGGTCTTCCAACGGATCGGCGCGCTGGCCCGCCGCATCCACCAGTCCTCTCCCCCACGGCCCGCTCCGGTCGGCAGCGGCCCGGCCGTCGCCAAGGCCGACCGGCACCTGGCCGGGGCTCGGCCTCATCTGCTCCCAGGTGATGAGGAGTTCGTCCGCGAGCTCGTCCGGCAGGCCGAGGACCTGCCACCGCTGGAATGGGTGGAGACCCACGGCGATTTCCAGCTCCGCAACATCCTCTCCACCCCGGACACCGCCGACGAGACGGACGACCGTGAGGTCGTCGTGGCCGTGATCGACCTCGAGCGCAGTGAGCCGGGACCGGCCGTACGGGATCTGGTCCGCCTGTCCGACGCCTGGGCCGGCCGCGACGACCTCTTCGAGGCGTTTTTGGCCGGGTACGGCAGGTCCCTGACCGCCGCCGAGGAGGCCCGCCTCGTCATCGACGCAGCGCTCGATTCCGTGAGCGGGATCTCGTACGGCGCCGCCCGCGGTGACCCCGAGCTGGTCGAACGCGGCCGGCGGACCCTGGCCCGCCTGCGCGCCGAGCACCGTGCCGCCCTCTCACCGACAGGAGATGCGACGTGAACGCCGACCCGGCACCCACTGCCACTACCGCGGCCGAGCCGCGCGACGCCGACGGGCTGCCGCCGGTCCGCGCGGCAACCCCCGCTGACGCCGAAGCCATCACCCGCATGCGCTCCGCATACGTCCTGTCCGCACCGTTCACCGACGACTGGCTCCAGCGGTGCACGGACGAGCTGGCGCCACGGCTCACGCCGGAGGGAGACGCCCGGGCCTTCGTCGCCGACGCCCCGGACGGCACGATGGCCGCCTGCGCCCTCGGCCTGATCAACCCCGTGCTCCCGGCCCCGGCCTACCCCCGAGGCTGGGCCGCCCGAGTGCAGCTGGTCGCCACGCACCCGGACCACCGGCGCCGCGGTTACGCCCGGGCGGTCGTATCCGCACTCCTCGACCACCTCGCCGACGTCGAGGACGTCACGCTGTTCGAGCTGCGCACCAGCCCGGAGGCCGCGCCCTTGTACCGGGAGCTCGGCTTCAGCGGCAGCCCGGCGCTGATGCGGATGACCCGCCACCGCCAACTGCCCGGTGCGCAGCCGGACTCGACGTGGGTGCCGCCGCAGCAGTACGCCGACTCACTGCCCCGGGCGGCCGCGTACGTGTGCCTCTACGTCACCGACGAGGACGACCGGCCGCTTCAGCTGCACTCCGTCTACTCCCCCGGCCACCCCTGGCACTTGATCGGCGGCGCAATGGATCTGGGCGAGCGGCCCTGGGACGCGGTGGTGCGCGAGTGCCGGGAGGAGACCGGCATGACCGCCGCGGGCCCGCCCCGGCTGCTGGCCACCGTGTTCGGGCAGCCCCGGGAGAGGCGTCCGTACAGCACTCTGCAGCTGATCTTCGACGGCGGTCGCCTGACCGCTGAACAGATCCGGGGCATCACCCTCAATCCGCGCGAGCACGACAAGGCCCGCGTCCTGCCCTTGGCCGAGTGGGAGGCCTTGATGCCGGCCCGCGATTTCGTGCGGCTGCGCGCCGTGGAGGAGGCCCGCCGCACCGGCGTGGCCGCATACGTCGACACCTGGGGGAACGCATGAGCGCCAGCAGCATCGTCTTGATGTCCGACCGGAGAGTCGCCGCGATCCCTGTCCAGGATCGCGGCGAGGTCCTCCTCGACGCCCGCGTGCACGGCCTGATGGTTGACGACCGCAAGCAGGACGCTGCGGGCGCCTGGGCCCACGTACGTCAAGGTGTGCTCACGCGGCTCCAGCAGGCGCAATCGCTGCTCCCCGGCGGTGTGCAGTTGCTGTTCATCGAGGGCTACAGGCCCCCGTCCCTGCAGCGCCGGTACTTCGAGGAGTACTCCGACGAGCTCGCGCGCGCCAACCCGGACTGGCAGGCCGCCGAACTCCGGGAGGCCGCCAGCCGCTTCGTATCGCCTCCGGAGATCGCGCCGCACTCCGCCGGCGCAGCCGTCGACGTGACGCTCGTCGACCATCGGGGCCGCGAACTGGACATGGGTACCCGGGTGAATGCGTCGCCGGAGGAATCTTCCGGCGCCTGCTACACCGACGCCCCCAACCTGACCGCCCGGGCCCGCACGAACCGAGCCACCCTGGGCGGCGCGCTGTCCACCGCAGGCTTGATCAATTACGGGACCGAGTGGTGGCACTGGTCGTTCGGGGACCGGTACTGGGCGCTGCAGACCCAGCAGCCGGCTGCCCTCTACGGCCCCGTCGAACTGCCCTGACACCGACCACCCCGCCTTTCACGACACGAACGAGGAGCGACCTGTGGGATACACCCGGACTGACTGGTCCGAGCACTACAACGACGGGCGAGGCTTCCGGCGTCTCGGGGACGAGGAGAAGGGCCTACTCGTCGAGCACGCCCCGGCACCCAAGGGCGGCCGCGCGCTCGACATCGGCTGTGGCACGGGCGAGATGACCGCATACCTCGCGTCGCTCGGCTACACCGTCGACGGAGCGGACTTCGCCGCGGGAGCTCTCGATCGGGCCCGCGCGGAACACGCCGAGGTGGAGGGGGTGCGCTGGCTAAGCCTGGATGTCGAGCACGACGACCTGGCCGCCCTCGCCGAGGACGGCTACGACCTGATCGTCCTGCGGCTGTCCATCGCGTTCATCCGCGATCGCGCCCGCGTCCTTCGGCTTCTGGCCGCGCGGCTGCGCGAGGGCGGGGCGCTCGTCATCATCACGCCGATCGTGGAGAACACCCCGGAAGAGCGGCGCCACATCGCCCTGGACGAGAGCGATCTCGCCGCGCTCACCGACGGGTTCGAGCACGTCGAGCAGTTCGACGCGGAGGGCCTGGCGGTGCTGCTCCTGCGCGGACCGGCCGCATCGTTCAGCGCGGAAGAGAAGCTGCGGCCCGAGCCGCAGGCCGTTTTCGGTGCCGCAGTGGTGGTCACCGACGCCTTCGGCCGGGTCCTGCTGGGCCGCTCAACCCGGGGCATGTGGGAGCTAACTGGCGGCCGCATCGAGACAGACGAGGCCGCACCAGCGGCCGCCGTGCGGGAGCTGAACGAGGAGACCGGGCTGACGGCGCGCGTGGACGACGCGCACGTCATCACCGTGCTGCACGACGACCGGCTGGACGTACGCCGCGTCACCGCCGTGGTCCGCGTCTCCCGCTGGGACGGTGAACTCGCTCTGCCCGAGCCACACCGCTTCGTACGCTGGGAGTTCCACGACCTGAACACCCTGGCGACCCTCGGGAAGATCTTCGCGCCCAGCGCCGCCGCCCTGACCGCGGTGTGGCCCGGGGTGCTGCCGGGACTCCCGCCGGTCCACTCCTACCCGTGCTCCCTCGCCGTCCCGCCGGTGCCTGGAGAGCCGGCCGAAGCGGTCCGGCTGCGCGAGCGGATGGCGGACATAGTGATCAGCAAGGGCTGGGCCCCCTCGCCGCGGGTCCAAGCCGCGTTGCGCGAGGTGCCCCGGCACCGGTTCGTCCCCGAGACCCGGCTGGAGACGGCCTACCACGACGACCTCGCCGTGGTGACAGTCCGGGAGTCACCCCAGAGGGCGCTCAGCTCCGTCTCCGCGGCCTGGCTGCAGGCCGACATGATCGAGCAACTCCGGCTGGAGCCGGGGATGACCGTGCTGGAGGTCGGCTCCGGCGGATACAACGCGGAGCTCCTGGCGCACGTCCTGGGAGAGCGCGGCCGGGTGGTGACCGTGGACGTCGACCCGTACGTGGTGCACCGAACGCGGCGGCTGTGCGCGGAGGCTGGCAGCGGCCGGGTCACCGCCGTCCTCGGCGACGGCGGACTCGGCGCGCCGGGCCACGTCCCGGCCGACGGGTTCGACGGGATCGTGATCACGCACAACGCGTCCGACATCGCACCCGCATGGCGAGAGCAGCTCGCCGAAGGGGCCCGGCTGGTCGTGCCGATGGAGATGGGCGGCTACACCCGCTCCCTCACCCTGGTCCGGCGCGGCGACGTGCTGCACTGCGAGCACTGGACGTACTGCGGGTTCGTACGAGACCGCGGCTCTGCCGCCCGTACCGCCCCGGCCGTGCGGTTGGCCGATGGCAAGGTCACGGTGCGGTGGGAAGACGGGACGCCCGGCGACACCGCTGGTCTCGACGAGGCTCTGCGCGGGCCCCGGCACGAGCGCTCCACGGGCCTCGTCGTGCGGGGAGTCTTCAACTTCGAGACGTTGCAGGTCTATGCCGCGACCACCCTGGCGGGGTTCTGCCGCCTGTCCGCGCCGGAGGGATCCCCGCTCGTGGAGCAGCAGGACCCGGCCGCGATCCTGACGAACGGCTCGCTCGCCTACCTGACCTACCGGAAGGTCAAGGACGCCCCGGAGCCGGCCGACCGCATGACGGAGTTCTTCATCCACGCCTACGGCCCAGCAGCCGAAGAGGTGGCGGAGCGCTTCGCGGAGTGCGTGCGTGTCTGGGACCGCGAGGTGCGCGAGAGCGGCTACCCGCCGATGACCGTCCACCCGGCCGCAACGCCCGACGACCAGCTGTCGCCCGGTGACGTGCTCGACAAGCCCAGCGCACGGCTTGTCCTCCAGTGGCCGGGCCGGACCCCCGCCGACGCACTGAGCCTCTCGACCGCAGGGGGCCAGCGTGCCTGACTCCGACGAGCTGATCCCCGGGAAGGCGGCGCCCTCCACGATGCCGTCCCTGCTCGGCGTGTTCGCCCATCCCGACGACGAGAGCCTCCTCGCCGGCGGTGTCCTCGCCCAGCACGCTGCCGCGCACGCGCGCACCGCCGTCGTCACCATGACGTTGGCGCCCGACAGCCCGAGGGCTCCCGAACTCGCCGACGCCTTGCGAGCGCTCGGCGCGGGCGCACCGCGCATGCTCGGATACGGCGATGCCCGCAACCCGCAGGCGGCTCCCGGCCGTCCCCGGCTCGTCGACGCACCGCTCGAGGAGGTGGTCGCCGCCCTGGTCCAGCAGATCCGCTCGTTCCGCCCCGACATCGTGGTCACGCACGACGCCCTGGGCCAGCTGACTGGTCACCCGGACCACCGCCGTACCCACCAGGCCGCTCTCCTCGCCGTTCAGGACGCGGGGCTCGCACACCTTCACCCCGAGGCCGGTGAGCCCTGGCAACCGCGCGCCGTGTACTGCGCCACGCACCCCGAGTCCGGTGTCGGCGAGCTCGGGCCGCTTCTGGAGGCCGTCGGCAAAGCCGTGCTCGCGGTGCCGGACGCGTACGCCACCACCACCGTCGACGTCACCCCCTGGCTGGAACACAAGTGGCGGGCGGTCCTCGCGCACCGCGGGGAAGTCGCCCGCGAACGGCCACTGCCCGGCATCCTCGCCCGCCTGCCCGAGGAGACCCGGCGCCACATCATCGCAACCGAGTACTTCACCCGGCTCGCGACCGGGCCACTCCCCTGCGCTCCCCATCGGCTCACTGCCTGACGGCGGTCAACCGCCTCACTCTTCCCCGGGCTCGACCAGCCCCTTCTGACCTGGAGAGTCATGACGACCACATCCGTTCCCAGCGAGCTGCCCGGCAGCGCCATGACCGCCGAGGCATACGGCGCCCTGCGCGCCTCGGCCGCCCTGTGGGTCGGGACGTCCGTGCTGATCACCAACCAGTTCGGGCAGGTCCTGGTCCAGCACGTCGACTATCTCGACACCTGCCTCCTGCCAGGCGGTGCCGTCGACAAAGGCGAGTCCCCCGCTCACGCCGCCGCCCGTGAACTGGGCGAGGAACTCGGAATCACCGCTACCCCCAACCAGGGCCTGGCCGTCGACTGGGTCGCCGCCGGCAGCACCAGCGCGCCAGCGGCCATGCGATTTCCCGGCGAGCTCCTCCATGTCTTCGACGGCGGAGTCTGGGACGACGACCGGATCCGCGACATCCGTCTACCGCCCAGCGAGATCACCGCGGTCGAGTTCGTCGAACCCGCACGGCTGCCCGAACTGCTCTCCCCGGCCGACGCCCGACGCGCCCTGTCCGCGCTGCGGGCCCGGATCAACTCCGCCGGCACGGCACTCCTGGAGAACGGCCAACCCATCGCCCCCGGGGTCCTGGACCGCCTCGGCGTTCTGCGGACCGCCCGCCCGGCCTACCGCTACACCTGGCACCCCGGACCTGCCCCGCACGACCTCACCGTCACGCAGGTGTGGGGCTGGCTGTTCGCGCCGGACGGACGCGTCCTGGTCCTCCTCGACCCCGACACCGCAGTCGCCATCCTGCCCGGCGGCACACCCGAGGAGCAGGACCACGACGACCCTGTAGCCACCCTGCGCCGCGAGGCCGAAGAGGAAGCAGCCGCCCGGATCATCAACCCGCTGCTCCTGGGACACGTCACCGACCCCGCCGCCCAGCGCGGATACCTGCGCTACGCCGCCGCACTCACCGAAATCGGTCCCGCCCAGCCCGACCCGGCCACCGGCCACACCTACACCCGCATCCTGGCTACTCCCGAACAAGCCGCCGAACTCTTCGACTGGGGGTCGGCGACCGCACACCAACTCGCCGCTGTCCACCAGGCCCGCCGACAACTCGGTCTCCCCCGGGCCGCCCGCCAGCCCGTCACCGAACTCACCGACCCCATCACCTGGTAGTCCGTCCGCTTCCGCTCTCCCCCACCTTCCCGAGGAACCCATGAACCCTTCGCTCCGCACGACAACGCCCGCCTCTGATGACCCCGCTCTGCCACCTGCAGCTCTTCCGGTCCGGCCCGCGCCCGCTCCGGGTGCCGCGGCGGCAGGGCTGGAACCGGAGCACCGCACGGGGCACTGCCAGTGCGGTCACATCGCCTACGAGGTCCTCGGCACGCCGGACGACCCTCACTTGTGTTCCTGTGAACACGAAACGCGCATCTCCGGCGGCCCCGCCGTGCTCTGGGTCGGCTTCCGCAAGGACGGACTGACCTGGACCGGCCCCGGTCGCGAACCCACCTGGTTCGCGACCTACACCACCCTCAAGCGGGGCTTCTGTCCTCGTTGCGGAACCCATGTCATCTCCGTTGCCGCCGGCTCGGACATGATCATGGTGACCGGGTTCAGCCTCACCGACCAGACAGGCATCGAACCCGTCGGACACAGTTACCGCGAGTCGGCAGCACCGTGGATGACTATCACCCTCGCCCCCGACCCGCGCGCCCCACAGCCCGCTACATCGTGACTCACTTCCGGTCAACCGGCCCCGCGCGCCCCGCTGACCGGCCGCTTTGCCGGATCGTGCCGTCGTCTCGGGCACGCAGCTGTGAGCCGATCCAGCCGTTCGTGATCCCCCCAGACCCGCACGGAGACAAGGAGTCCTTGATGAATGCGGAGCACGAGACCGCCCCCGTCCTCCCCCAGCAGCCGCAGATGTCGCCGGCCGAATACGCCCGCTCCCGGCACGCGGTCTGGATGAGTGCCGCAGCCCTGGTCACAGACCAGCTCGGCCGTGTTCTGCTGGTCAAGCCCACCTACCGTGAGCAGTGGCTGCTGCCCGGCGGCGGTGCCGAGCCGGGTGAAAGCCCCGAGCAGGCCTGCCGTCGCGAAGTGCACGAGGAACTCGGGCTGTTGAGGACGTCCGGGAGGGTGTTGGCCGTGAACTGGCTCGCCCCGGGACATCCGGACGTCGCTCCGGACCTGCCTTTCCCGGGCGAGGTGCGCTACGTGCTGGACGGCGGGACCCTGACCAAGCCGGACATCGCGGCCCTCCGCCTGCCCGCAGACGAGCTACACGGATTCGAGTTCCTCGACTCCCGGGCGGCGGCCGAGCGGATGATCCCCGTGGACGCACAGATCATGCTGGCCGCGCTGCGCGCCCGCCTGGCCGGCACGACCGCCCACCTCGAAGGCGGCCGACACGTCGGGGCGGTGCCACCACTGGACCTGCGCCAGGTACACACACGGCCCCGGGACGGACGCCGGTGGCCCTGGCACCCCGACCACGTCCCCGACCAACTCCCAGTCCCCCAAGCCTGGGGCTGGCTCTTCGCACCCGACGGCCGAGTCGTCCTGGTCATCGACCCCGCTGAACCTCTGGCCACGCTGCCAGGCGGCACGGTCGAGCCCACCGATGCGTCCCCGGAGGCCGCGCTGGCACGCGAGGCCGCCGAAGAAGCGCAGCTGACCCTGGCCCAAGGAAAGGCCGAACGGCTGGGATGGGTTTACGACGCCACCGGTGATGTCTACGGCGGCATCGGCGAATGCGCGCGGCTACGACTGGCCGCGCCGATCACATCTGTCGGACCATCCGCGATCGACCCTGCCAGCGGACGCCAGTTCGCCCGGCTCCTGGCCGCACCCGAGCAGGCCGCCGCTCTGCTCGGCTGGGGCGATCAGGGCTACCAACAGGCGGCCCAAGCCGCCCACCTGGCCCGCAAACAATGGGGCATCCCGCTCGCAGTACCGTCCCCCATCACGGAACTCCCCGCTGAGGGAATCGCCTGGTGAACAGCATCGCCTTCGTCCGGTGCAGCGTCAGCTCGGCCATGCGAGAACGCGCAACAAAGTCAGCTGCCCTGACCGGCTTGCGGTCACGGTTGACGCCCGCCCACCCCGACCACCGAGGAAGCCTGTGCCCGCCATGCCGTCGTTCTTCTGTCTTCCCCATGCCGCCCAGCTCGATCTGCTCGAATCACTGACCCGGGCCTCGTTGAGCGAGTACTACGGACTCGACGGCGCGGCCGTACGGATGGAGGTCCAGCGGTACGAGGACAACGCCGTCTGGCGCATCACCCCGCCTGGCCGCAGCTCCTTCGTGGCCCGGCTGTCCGTCCGCGACGGCCGCCCTGCCCACCAGCAGTTCAGCGAGATGCGATGGTTGGAGAGCCTGGCCACCTCCCGCACGGTCGCCGTCCCCGAGCCCGTCACCACCGTTGATGGCCGCTACGTGGTCCCCGTCGAGGTCCCCGGCCACAACGAACTGTCCACCCTCGCTCTGCTGCGCTGGCTTCCCGGAACCCCGGAGCCCCCCTACCGCCAGCCCGGTGTGGCGCAGCAGATGGGCTGCGCGACCGCTCACCTGCACGAGCACGCCGCGACGGTGCCGTTGCCGGAGTTTGACCGGCCAGTCTGGGATGCGGAGACGATCCTCTTCAAGGGGCACGCCCTCACCGATCCGTCCGCGCAGGAGCAGTTGGGCGCCGAAGGCACCGCTGCGCTCCGCAGGGTCGCCGAGTTGATCAGCCCAGCCCTCCAAGAGGGCGGCCAGGACGGACGCGGGCGTATCCATGGCGACCTGCACCGCGAGAACATGATCGCGTTGCCCGGCGGCGGCGTCGGCGTCATCGATTTCGATGACTGTGGAGAGGGTCACTTCCTGATCGACATCGCAACCGTGTTCTCGTCCGTCCACCGGATCGCGCGGAAAGAACCGGGCGCCTACGAGGAGTTCGCCGGCGCATTCCTGGCCGGCTACAACCAGGTGCGGCCCCTGCTAGCCGACTTCGCCCGGCTCCTGGAGCCCTACCTGCTACTGCGCGATGCCTTCATCCTCAACTTCGTCACCGCCGCAGCACCAGTTAACGCCGTCGTCGCCTCATGGGGACCGGGACGCATCGCCGGCATCGTGGCGAACATGCAGGCGTACGTGGAGGGGTGCCCCTACCCGGGCGCCCTCACCTGTGAGCAGTCCTGAGCTCATTCAGGTCAAGAAGGCGCTGGGCTATCTTCGCCGCGAACGTGGACGGGTGACCGTCCGGGCCGTCGCGCGGGTCGGCGGTGCTGCGCCAGGGCAGGTTGCTGCCGCAGAGCGCCGCAGCGCTCAGGCGGACCTATGCCTACCCTGGTACCGGCTCGGGTTCGGGGACGTCGGGGATAGTCTCAAACGTTTGGGGGGTAGGGCGTGCATGAGGGATCCTTTCGCGGAAAGAGGCGCCGCGAACCCGGCCGGTCATTCTGACGGGATATGGCGCGTCGGGTGGAGCAGAGCGGACACCTGGGTGGCCAGTGCGCCGATGTCGACGTGGTCGAAACGGGTGGTGTCCACGGTCAGGACCGGCCCTGGCAGATCCAGGGGCTCGTAGCGGCCCGCCAGGAGCTCTCCGCGGAATTCGTCAATATTCTGGTCGTCGCAGTGGCCGGGATGCCGCTCGGCGGAGGAAGCACGGACGGCGAATCGGTCGAGAAGGGTGACGCCGTCCGTGCTGCACTGGATCTGAACGACGCCGGCGCCGGTGGCACCGAGGAGCTGTCGAAAGTCCGGACTGGAGAGCGTCCGGCGGAAATTGGACTCTGTCAGGCAGCTCGTTCCGGCGCCCAGGGTGTCGGAGAGCAGAGAAAACAGCACAGCCACGGACGCAGCGCCGAGCTCTTTGGACCGCTGGCGGTCCGACCACCCGAGAGTGTCGAAGAGGGACTCCTTGATGGCGTCGCGGCTGTACCAGGGCAGAGTCAGGCGGGTGGCAAGCTGGCGTGCCAGGTAGGTCTTTCCGGTCCCCGGGGGGCCGGAAACGATAACCACGGTAGGGGCGAGCACAGGATGTCCTCCCGGGACGGTGCGACAACGAGATCGGCCGACGTCTGCACGCGCAGCCAGTCGCCGGTGAATCCGCGGAACGCTACCGCTCCCTGGGGCACGAATGCTGCCAGTGCGCGGGTATGACTGATCGGCTCCGGACCTGCCCCCATCAGGGTCAGGATCTGAGGGGCGGTCAGATGGAGGGCAAGGACTGCTGACTTGGCTTCCTGCTTCGTCGCGCTGTGCCAGGACGTCTCCTGGTCTGCTCTGCGCGCCACAGGCTGCGACCGCCATGCCATCGGTCGTTCCCAACTTTTTCGCGGCATTGTGGTCCCGGTCGTGCATCGCACCTGCAGGCGGCGCAGGACCACTCCCGGAGGTGCGGGGAGCTTGGGGACGGTCTTGAACCCACACTCCGAGCAGACCTGGCTGGTCGGTTCGAACCGGCCGACGCGCTGCTGGCCATCCCCTGCGGCAAGGCACCGACACCTGGGATGGGACGGCTTGAGATTCTCATCACTTGAGCGTTCCCGTGATGAAGGCGGAACTACCGGTGTAACGTCAGGGCCAGCTGTCATGGTTCCGAAGTACTGGTCGCCCGTGAGCGTTCCCACGGGCGTTTCTGCTGTTCAGAGTCTCTGAGGACCAAGGCGATCACCTCCGGTTCCCGCACGGTGTGGGAGCCGACTTCCAGTCCCCTTGGAGGGCAAAATGGCCAGCGGAACCGTCAAGTGGTTCAACTCGGAAAAGGGCTTCGGCTTCATCGAGCAGGACGGCGGCGGCCCCGACGTCTTCGCTCACTACTCCAACATCGCCAGCTCCGGCTTCCGTGAGCTCCAGGAAGGCCAGAAGGTGACCTTCGACGTCACCCAGGGCCAGAAGGGCCCCCAGGCGGAGAACATCACCCCGGCCTGAGCAGCTTGCACCTTCACGGCACCCGCCCCGCGACAATCGCTGGGCGGGTGCCGTGCGTTCTGGTGCAGCGGGACTAGGGCGCCCTCGCCAAGGCGGTCATGGCCAAGGTGGGTCGTCGACCAAGGAATGGCAGTGGGCCGTCGAGGACATCGAAGACCTCGCTCCCCGAGACATCTAGGCACCTCACGCATCCCGGCCCGCGCCGGGGAACCCCGGCTAAATGAAGGCGAGTTCGCGGAAGTGGTTGCGGATGTCTGTCAGCGGCTGGCGGTCGCGGGTGTAGTACAGCTTGTTGGTCAGCAGTACGGCCCACTGGTTCTTCGCCGGGGAGAGCCACATGCCGGTGCCGGTGAATCCGTAGTGGACCCACACGTCCTCGTCGTCGCTGGTGCCGGGGGCCGGGTGCCAGAACAGGCCGCGCTCAGGCTGAAGGCCGCCGGAGTGAATGGTCAGCGAGTGGGAGGTCCACTCGGCGCCGAATCCGGCCTGGGCGGGGGCGGTTGAGGCGTCGAGCATGTAGCGCAGGAAAGCGGGCGAGGTCACAGGCGGTGGTAAAGGCGCCGGCGATGCCGCACAGCCCGCCCAGTAGGCGGGCGGAGAAGTCGTGGGCGGTGCCCTTGAGGTGGGTGTCGGTGTCCTGGTCGAGCTCGGTCGGCGCACACGTCGCTGCGATCGCTGCGGGCAGGGGGCCGAAGCGGGTTGCGTCCATGCCCAGCGGGCGCCAGGTCCGTTGGGCGGCAAGCTGGTCCAGGCTCTTGCCGGAGAGGTGTTCGGCGAGGTAGCCGAGGATGAGGGCGGCCCGGTCGGTGTATTCGACGGCTTCGCCGGGCGGCCGGTGAAGCGCTTCGTGCAGGACACCGGCCCGGATTGCCTGCGGGTCGGTGCCGTAGAGGTTCTTCAGTTGGGCCCGCAGCGGGACGCCTGCGGTGTGGGTGAGCAGCTGGCGGGCCGTCACCGTGCCGAGCGGGTGGTCGGTGACTTCGTCCCAGAAGGTGCCGAGCGGTGCATCGAGGGCGAGGACGCTGTCCTCCCATAGGGCGCCGTTGGACGACCACACGGCGAGGATCTTGGTGAGGCTGGCGGCGTCGAAGACGGTGTCGAGCCGCATCCGCGTGTCCGGCTCGTCGGGGTCCAGGACACCGGTGGCACCAGAGGCGCGGACGCGAGCGGCGTCGCCGACGGCCCACACGGCGCCGGGGTAGACCTTGTCACGGACGCCTTCGTCCAGCAGGGCTTTGATGCGGTCGGTTGCGTGCGTCATGGTTTCCCTGTTCGCTGTCGGCATCCCGCCGGTTAGCGTAGTGACGTGGGCGGGCCGGATGGTGCAGTGGCACGGCCTCCCGGTGGCCGTGGCTGCCGGGATACCGCTGGAGGGGGTGCTGATCCGACCGGGCTCAGAGCTGCGACCAGGCATTCAGCAGCCCCCGCGCTGTGCTTGCTGACAGGGGCGGCCTGGCGGGTGCTTCTACACGCTGGGTTCAACGGCCGCAGTTCGGCCGCCGGTCAGAGCTGCGGGCGGCCACCGGGTGAGCTGGCTGACAGGATCACTCTGTGCGGCTCTCCGGTCGTGTTCATGCCGAACTCCTCCATCAGTACGTGCGCCGCCCGATCCGCCGTCTCACCCGGCAGCTGTCCGTACTCGTACACCCGCGAGACCAGATGCCCGGCGGCCAGTACGTCATCGGGGACGCCACGGCTCCACAGGTCGGCCGCCTTGGCGTACGCGGCAGCGGTCGGCACCGGCAGCTGTGCCATGGCCAGCAGGACGCCATGCACCTCCTCGCACGCCTCGCTGTACGTCAACCCGCCCTTTCCAACCGCTGCTTCGCCGTATCCGGCCTTGCCGGGTGTCGGAGGGTGAAGTCTGATCTGCATCCAGTTCCAGGGCATGCCCGAAGCCTAGAAGCAACCGGCGCGCCGAACCGGCCGATCACCCGAGTGGGTGAAGGCCACGTTCATCTACCTCATGCCGCAGGGACAGGCCGAGAACCTTCACGGCCCCACTGCTTACTCCGCGCGTCGGCCATCGGGCGATCGTGAAGTCGGCCTTCCGTGAAGCGGTTGGTTCCCTGTCGCATGTGGAGGCGTACGAGGTGCTGGCGGGCGAGCCTGACCTTGCGCAGCTCGCAGACCGGCTCGGTCTGACCGCCGGGAGCATGCGCTCTCAGGGCCAGATGCTGCGCAGCGTGCACGAGAAGAAGACACTCACGGCGCTGTCGGGCTGCCTCGTCTCAGCAGCAGCCGCCCACGGTCCGGTCGTTTCCGGAACCGGCTGCCGGTAACGGGGCTCCGGAGCGGCTGCTCCCGGCGGTCGGACCGAGCCCAGGGGCGACTCGGAGCTGTCCGGTCCCCCGGCTGCAATCACCATCTCGTGGTAATCGGCCGGTTGATCGGTGTGCTTCTCTGGCCTGGTGTGCAGGGGTTAGCGTGGCGGATGCATACACGCGTGACGGGCATTGTCATTCAGGACGGCCGACTCCTTGTGCTGGATCAGGACACCGACGGGCCGAGGCGCTGGTCCCTGCCGGGCGTTCACTAGGCAAGTGGGTTGTCGGGATGACACTTGTCGGGGCTTGGGTCAGTCGCTCGGGCTCGACGAGCCACGGTGGGGAGGTTGGGTTCCACCCCAGGGTGAGCCTGAAACCCGCTACCAGATGACCTTGAAGCCCTGACGAGGAGGCCGCGCGACCTGGCCCGCCCCCACGTCCGGCTGTCATCGGTGTGATGCGAGAACTCGGCCTTCAGGTGATACGAACCGGATCACGAGACTCTAGCCCTGCCGGTCCAGCCATTCTGAAATCACGCGGTTGGTTTCTTCGGGCATTTCCCCCTGGATCCAGTGACCGCAGTCCAGGCCGACCACTTCCACGTTGGGCACGAACTCTGTCAGGGTCTCGGACCTCGGGACCGCAAGGTCCCGGTCGCCGTAGATCATGAGGGCGGGCTGCTTGATGATCGGGTCCGCGTCCGCCAGCTGGTGCCAGTTGCGGTCGAGGTTCCTGTACCAGTTGATGCCGCCGGTGAATCCCGACGTCTCGAACGCGGAGATGATGACGGCGAGGTCGCTCTCGGTCATGGCGGGGTCACCGAGCGGTGTTTCCGCCTTGGCGAGATTGATGAATGCCATGCCCGGCTCAGGGGGTGCGGGGGGCACGTTCTTCCGGTAGAGGTTGCGGATGAACTGGGAGGTATTGGCATCGAACACGGCGTCCGCGACGCCCGGCTGCCGGTTGAAGTGGACGAAATAGAAGTCACCGCCGAGGAAGGTTTCCATGACCTCGATCCACGGCGTTTCTCCGCGTTCCATGTAAGGCAGGCTCAGGTTGATCAGCTTGTTCACCCGGTCGGGGTGCAACAGGGCCAGGCTCCAGACGACGAACGCACCCCAGTCGTGGCCGACGAAGGTGGCGTCCTCGTAGCCATAGTGGTCCAGGAGCGCGACGAGGTCACCCGTCAGGTGTTCGATGTCGTAGTCCGTCACCTCGGTCGGGCGGGATGAGTTGCCATATCCCCGCTGGTTCGGTGCGATGACGTGGTAGCCGGCTGCGGCGAGGACGGGCATCTGGTGACGCCAGGTGATGGCGTGCTCCGGCCAGCCGTGGCAGAGCACGATGGGCTTGCCCTTGTTTTCTCGGCCTGCTTCGAAGACTTCGAGCTCCACACCGTTGACCTGGATGAGGGTGGGCTCGGGAAATTCTGCTTGATTGATCACTGCTTTTCCTCTCTGGGGGCGTTCGCTGGCGGTCGACCTCCTCGATGAGGTCATGTCGCCAGCTTGCTCCCCAAACCGATCACCTCATGACCGGTTTTTATGAGAGTTTTGTCTGTATGCGATCCGATCGGCTGGTGTCCATACTCCTCTTGCTCCAACGGCGCGAGCAGGTGACAGCCGCAGAGGTCTCCCGAGAGCTGGACGTCTCCGAGCGCACCGCCCGCCGTGACCTCGACGCCCTGGCCATGGCCGGGGTGCCCGTGTACTCCGTGCAGGGCCGAGGTGGCGGCTGGCGCCTGGTGGGCGGTGCTCGTACCGACCTGTCCGGGTTGACCGCCAGTGAGGCACGCGCCCTGTTCCTGGCTGTCGGTCCGGCCTCGGATGCGACGCCGGCGATGAAAGCAGCTCTGCGCAAGCTCGTCCATGCTCTACCGAAGCCCTTCCAGGTGCAGGCCGAGGCAGCGGCGGCGTCGCTGGTCGTAGACCCGCAGCGATGGGGGGCGAGCCGGATCGAGCACCGGCCGCCTCGCTTCCTCGACGAACTCCAGGACGCGGTGATCAGCGGCGTCCAGGTGTCGCTCGGCTACGTCGACAGCAAAGGCGTCGAAACCCGGAGAACCGTCCACCCGCTGGGCATCGTCGCCAAAGGTCCTGTGTGGTACCTCGTCTCCAACAGCGAGACCGGCCGACGGGTCTTCCGGATCGACCGCGTGTCGTCCGCCGACCCGACCGGCGACCCTGTGCACCGACCCGGGGACTTCGACCTTGCCGAGAGCTGGAATGAGATCGCCAAAGAGGTCGATCGCAAACGAACGCCGCTGGAGGTCCAGGCGGTATGCACACCCGACGGGATAGGCATACTCCGGATGGCGCTCGGCGACCGGCTCGACGTGGGAGGTTCCACGACCGACGGCCGCATCGAGGTCGTGATCCGCGGCCCCAATGAGTACATGCTCGCCGGCGAGCTCTCCGGGCTGGTCGAATGGGTCGAGGTGACCGGCCCTCCGGGGGTCCGAGACCGCCTGGCCTCGATCGGCAACGCCCTCGTCGAACGATACGGCCGGCCGCGCACCAGCGGAGACCTTCACCCGTCTTGAAGCGGACGAGGCAGGGCTTCGAGAACAGTTCCGCTCAATAGGGTGGGTTTGTCCGTTCCGGCAGTCGCCTGGTCACGAGTCGGCGGGTCTGCCGGCCTGGCTCGCTGCGGGTGGACCGTCTCGTGCCGGGCCAGCATCGCCACGCACTCGGCGCACTTCCGGGGTCGAGGTCGCGACGGGCGGTGCAGGTTGTGGCGGCGGCTGGCGCCTCGTAGGCGGCGCTGTCGATCACGGGCCGTGGGCCATGGGCGGCTAAGGCACGGCTAAGAGCCTGTCGGGTGGCTGATCATGCGTGATGCGTGACGGTCGTGATCTGCCTTCCGGGCATGACGACGGCCCCGGAATGATCACGTGGTGT